>CAKUTL010000003.1 GCA_934692295.1 uncultured Candidatus Melainabacteria bacterium | reverse complement strand
AGAAACAACAAAAACTTTAACAAAGTAAGTAACATTATTGAGTCATTAACTGTTAACCCAAATCCTGATTCAGTTGCAGTGTTAGAAGAAATCGGTACAAACTCTTCTATTGATGAAGTAAGAGAAATGACTTCTCGTGCTTTGGTAAAAAGAAATGAACATGATTCACTAAACGTAGTTATTGCAAATAGAGGAAAAGGTATCAATGATATGTCAACTGTAGTTGCAATGAGTACAATTAACGAACTTCTTTCTTTAGAAAATAAAGAAGAAGCAATGAGAGTATTAGAAAATACAATTTCTTCAGAAAGTTTTGATGAAGAAGTGAAAGAAAATGCTCGTTCAGTAAAAGCATTGATGGCATTAAGCTAATAGAAAAGATTAAACCCAATAATATAAAATCAGCGAGAGGATTTATCCCCTCGCTTTTTAATTTATGCAACTTTTAATGTATATCCGAGTTCTTTTAACATTTTTAATACGGTATCAAATTGAGGAGTTACCTCTCCTCTGAAAATTGCATATAAATTGCTTCGTGATATACCTGTTTTTCTTGATAAGTTTGAAATATTATCTTTTGCCCTTACAACATATTCAAGTGAACGAACAAAAGCATTTAAGTTTCCATCTTCAAGGTATTCTGCCAAATTAAGAGATAACCATTCTTTGATGTCTTTTTCTGTTTTAAGTTCATTGTCTATCAACTTTGATAATTCAAAATCTTTTGTATTATTCATCATATATCCCTTTCATTTGATTAATTATTTCATTTGCTTGTTTGATATCTTTAGCTTGAGTCTTTTTATTGCCCCCATTTATAAGGAGAATTATTATATTATGTTCAATTGTGTAATATATTCTATATCCCGAGCCAAATGAAAATCTAAGTTCATATAAATCTTCGTTTAATTGTTTATAATCTCCAAAGTTTCCATCTCGTAATCTATCAAGTCTTAATAGAATTCGTTTTCTTGTTGTTGCATCAAGAGATTTTATCCAATCAACAATTGGTTCAGTTCCATTATCTTTAATATAATTTTTAATTTTGTATTCCATTATAATATTATTGTACTATATATAGTACAATAAATCAATTGCTAAAATTAGTTATGATAGATTTATTCAAATAAATTTGTGACTTCAAATTTGCCAACGTCAATTAGACCTTTGTCGGTAATTTTAATTTCCGGAATTACTGACAATGATAAAAATGCCATACTCATAAATGGGTCGTTGATTTTGCAACCAATGTCTGAAGCGGTTTTTTCAAGTGTTTGAAGTTTATTCATAACTGTTTCAGCCGGTTCTTCTGACATCAAACCTGCGATTGGAAGTTTTAGTTGTGCTAAGGTTTTTCCATTTTCAACAATAATTTTACCCCCTTGTGATTTTACAAGTTGATTTGCCGCATAATACATATCTTCGTCGTTTGTTCCAATAACAATCATATTATGGCTATCGTGTGCAATTGTTGATGCAATCGCTCCAGTTTTTAATCCAAAACCTTTAACAAAACCAAGCCCAATGTTTCCGGATGCTTTATGTCGTTCAATGACTGCAATCTTTAGAATATCATTTTTAGTATCTGATGTTGCGTATCCGTTTTCATCGTGAACTTTTTCTATTGAAAGTTTTGTAATAAGTTGTTTTGGTATAACATTTATAACTTTAATTTCGTTTTTACCTTTAGGAATTTTTATTTGAAAATCTTTTTTCTTAATTGGTTTTACGTTAACAGAACCTCTAAGTTCCGGAGGTTGAAATTCTGTCATATCGATAATCATTTTCCCATTTTGAGCAACTAGTTGTCCTTTTTTGAATACCATTGTTGGTTCAAAATTTTTCAAATCCTTAAATACTGCAATATCAGCATTATATCCTGGGGCAATAGCTCCGGTATTAGGAATTTTAAAATATTCTGCGGTATTTAAACTTGCCATTTGTATTGCTTTGATTGGGTCAACACCCATTTCTACAGCTATTTCAACCATGTTTGAAATATGTTTTTTCAAGTGTTTTGGGTGTCTGTCGTCTGTTACGAAAATACATTTTCTAGTGTTGTATTTTTTTAGAACAGGGATAAGGGGTTCTAAATCTCTTGCTCCGGTTGCTTCTCTAATCATAATGTACATACCGAGCCTGATTTTTTCGATTGCTTCTTCCGGTGTTGTGCATTCGTGATCGGATGCAATTCCGGATGCAACATAAGCATTTAATCCTTTGCCGGAAAGTCCCGGAGCGTGTCCATCTACTCTTTTTTGTTTGTCTAACCCTAGTTTAATCTTGCTTAGAACTTCTTTATCACAATTTATTACTCCGGGGAAATTCATCATTTCTGCAATTCCAAGAACCCATGGAGCATCAATTAAAAGAGCTAAATCGTAACAGTTGAGGTCAACTCCTGATGTTTCTAGTCTTGTTGCAGGGACACAAGATGGCAACATAATATAAACATCAAGAGGTAAATCCTTTGTTGCCTCTCTCATAAAGCTAATACCTTGTAATCCCATAACGTTTGCAATTTCGTGCGGGTCAGCTACAACGGTTGTTGTGCCTGACGGGATAACAAGTTTTGCAAATTCGGAAGGAAGTAACATTCCACTTTCGATATGTACGTGTCCATCAATAAATGATGGGCTTACGTATGCTCCTTTAAGGTCAATTTCTTTTTTACCCTTGTATCCTTTTGAAATTCCTGCGACTTTTCCATCTTTGATAGCAATATCTGTTTCGTAAATTTCTTCGGATAAGACATTTACTAATTTTGCATTTTTAAGTACTAAATCTGCGGGAATTTCTTCTGTGTTAACTTTGATAATTTCTTCTAAACTTGCCATATTTTGATACTCTTTCTCTTATTTTGTTTATAAAATATTAGTATCCTAAACAGGATATGTCAATCAAAAATTATTTATTATTGTTTAATTCCGCATCTTGCATATTTTGAAGTGTCTATCAAGTCGGCAACTTCTTCTGGGGTAAAGTTTTTACTCCATCTTGTTGGACAAATATCAATTCCTCCTCTTCTTGTATATAATGCAGATACAAAAAGTTCGTCGTCTTTGTCTAATAAATCGTATAGCCTTTTATAAATCATTTCGCAACATTCTTCGTGAAAATGATATTCTGAACGAAATGAGCAAAGATATTTAATTAAACTATCTTCTTTTATATGGTTTTTAGAGTTGTAATAAATGAATACATCTCCAAAATCTGGTTGATGTGTAACTCTACAATTTGAACGTAGAGAATCAAACATTATTCTATGTTCGGATTTTTGATTATTATCTTCTGTTTCAAGTAGTTCGGGTGATTCTTTGAAATGGTCTATTCTTAAAGAATTTTCATCAACAAAGTCTAATATATTTCTAAATTGTTGGAATATTTCTATTTTTTTTATGTCATTATCCAAAAATTTCACTGTAACATTGGTTTTTAATTTGTCAGATAAATCTTTTTCAATTTTTTCTTTGCAAATATTTAAGCATTCTGAAATATTGTTGCCTAGTCTTGTCATGTTGTAAGAATTTAAGTATAACTTAAGAGATTTAGATTCTACAATAAATTCACTTGTGCAATTATATTTGATTTTTAGTAATCTTGTCACTGGAAGTCCATTTCCTGTAAGGGCAGAAAATTCATAAGCGTGCCAAATATCCCAGCCTTCAAAAGGAAGGTCATTATTATCAATATTATAATGACGTCTATTGTCTATTCTTGGGACTGCAACAAGTAACTCTGGGTTGTACTGGTCGCACATTTCAACTCTTTTCCCAAGATGGGTTGAGGCTATTTCTTCTGTTCTATCTTTTTCAATCATTAGTGAAATCCTTTCTAATACCAATCGCAGCTACCGGAACCGCATAAAATTTTGTCTAAATCTGAAATAGTTTCAGTTTTAGTCATTTCATATGTAATTGGAGTTATTGAAATTTTGTTATTTCTAATCGCTGCAATATCTGTTGGTGCATCTACAGGTTCATTTTTAAGTTCTCCAGCTAGCCAGTAATATACTTTTCCTCTAGGGTCAATACGCTTCTCATAATCATTTGTGAAGAGTTTTCCTCCAAGTTCTGTAATTGCGACTCCTGCAATATCTTCGGCAGGAAGGCTTGGGATATTCACATTTAGAATACTTTTTTTAGGAAGTTGAAAATCTTTAATCTTCTCTAATAAAGAATTTGTGAATTGAGCCGCAAATCTAAAATCTTCATACTCTGATTGCATGCTTGCTAATGACACCGCAATACTAGGGATTCCTAGCATTGCTCCTTCCATTGCACAGCTTACAGTTCCGGAGTAAAGAATTTCAACCCCTAAATTCGGACCATGGTTGATTCCTGAAATTACAAAGTCTGGTTGTTCTTCTTTGGATAAAATTGCGTTAACACCTATTTTGATGCAATCTCCCGGAGTTCCTGTTGTTACCCAAGTTCTTTTTGCTCCTGTATTTGTTTCTTCAATTTCTTCTACTCTTAGTGGTGTATGAAATGTTAGAGAATGTCCTGCGGCACTTCTTTCTCTATCCGGTGCTATGACATAGACATTATGATTTTTTGAAAGTTCTTCTGTTAAAACTCTAATTCCGTTTGCGGCTATGCCATCATCGTTTGAGATTAATATATTCATAAAATAATTTTCTCCTGAAATTCTATTATAACTATACTTTTAGTATAAATCACATAACCCGATTTACCATAGTATTAAGATATGTAACAAGATTGATTTTTTATTCAATAATTATGGCAATTTTATATACTAAAAATACTTTATATACATGTAAACACGAGGAAGTTGCTTAAATTGAGGAATAACACAAGACTTTTAAGCACACACTTCACACTTCACTATTACGAGGAATTGTAAAAAGATTCCAAGAGCTTCTTTCTGAGGCTCTTTTTTTTATGCGAATTTTTCATAAGGGGTTAATTTTTATATAAACATATGATATAATAAAAGTAGGGATATTAGGAAATATGGTTAACTTTTACACTGCTGAAAAAATGACTTATCCATTGGCGATGAATTATAGTAATACCGGAAAATCTCAAGGTGTTGCATTATATAGATTTGCTAATCCGGAAAATGTTAATCCGACATCTACTCAAGATGGATTTTCCCAAAATTTTGCACATGCTGTTTATGGAGATGGTCCGTATAGTCTTTCATGTCCAAATCGTACATCTGATATTCTTGGGCAAAATCTGGATGCCCTTGCGTAGCAACTGTTTTGGTTTTATATGTTAAGTTCTGTTAACAAGATTTAATCAAAAAAGGCAATTCTCGAAAGAAAAAATACTTTATATAAGAGTATATAGGAATGAGGATAATCGGTAAATGAAAGAACAAGAATTAAACACTTTAATGTCAGTAGTATCAGATCCAATTGAAAATGTTTATAAAATTGAATCCTATAAAGACTTAGCAGAAATTCAAAGAATTATCAGAATTTTTGATATTTCAGAAGAACAGCATAACAAACATGCAATGTTATCAATCAAGAATTTAGCAACTTTCCGTTTGGTATTGAGTAATAACTAATTCTTGTTTGCAAAAAAGATTATTCGGTAAAAGATAAAAAGCCTTTACTTAAGTCGGTAAAGGCTTTTCTATTTGAAAATCTTATTCTGAAATTAATTGAATTATAGGAGGAGCAAATAACAAAACTCCAATCATAACGGCACTTATTGTAACAAGCATAACCGCTCCGGCCGCAATATCTTTAGCCATTCCAACCATTCTACAATATCTGTTATGAAATATTGCATCTAGTGAAAATTCTATTGCGGAATTGAACATTTCTGCGGAAATTACTCCAGCTATTGTTAATAGTAAAATACAAAATTTTACTATTGAAAAGTTTAAGCAATATGCCGTTATCAGAACAAGTACGGCTGTAAAAAGATGAACTCTTATATTGCGTTCACTTTTTATACTTAATCTCATTCCTTTTCTTGCATTTTTAAAGGTGTTTGAAAAGTTTTGTTTTTTATATTTTGTCATACACTATTCCTATCTTTTTGAGAGCCAATTTTTGATGCTTTACTACGAAATTAAATTCTTCTTCTGTTTGGTGGTCAAATCCCAAGAGGTGCAAAATTCCATGGCTGATTAAGAAATATAGTTCTTCCTCTTTTGGAATTTCTTTCTTTTGCGATTCTTCGATAATTTTATCTAATGCTATTATAACCTCTCCTAAATTAATTTCAAAGTCAAGAATAAACTTTTCTTCTTCCGGAGAATCTGCAAAAACAGCAAAAGTGATAATGTCTGCCGGATAATCTTTGTTTCTGTATTCTTTATTTATAACATGAGTTTTTTTACTATCGCAAAATAGAATGTCAAATGCTATTGTTTTAAAATCTCTTCCCGTAATTGCACAATGCTCTGCAATTTCCGGTTCTTCCATATACGAGTTGAAGATTTTTTTTGTTATTTCAATAACTTTTTCTTCATCCGGTTTCCAGCTTTCAAACTCATTTTCACAATAGAGATTTAATTCCATTATACGTCCTTTTTATTATCAGTATTGTCTGTTTTTGTTTTGTCTTCAAGTTCTTTGATTTTCTTTTCAAAGTCTTCGTCTAAAATTTTGTTAGGCATTTCGATTTTGTTTTTAGCAAATTCTTCTGCGATATTTTCTTGATATTTAATTCTGTTATGCTGCATACCTCTTAAAATTCTGCTAAATGTAGAAGCAATAACTTTTAAATCTTTCAATGTAAGAGGGCTGTCAGTCAATTGACCATCATTTAATCTCTCAACGATAATTTTATCAATGATGTTTTCAATTTGGTCAACAGTAGCACCTTTCATTGCTCTAACAGCAGACTCAACTGCATCAGCAAGCATTAATATTGCCGTTTCTTTTCTATTTGGTTTTGGACCTGTGTATCTGAATTGTTCTTCTTTAACGTTTTCCGCACCTTCTTCTTGAACGGCTTGATTATAGAAGTATTTTGCAATTCCTTCTCCGTGGTGTTGAAGGATGAAATCGTTGATTATACTTGGCAAACCATATTCTTTGGCAAGGTCAACACCATCTTTAGGGTGTGCGGTGATAACCATTTTGCTAAGTCGTGGATTTAAAGTGTTATGAGGGTTTTCAATGCTGAAATAAGATTGGTTTTCAACAAAGAATAAAGGTCTTTTTAATTTTCCAATATCGTGGTAAAAAGCTCCAACTCTAGCTAAAATAGGATTTGCACCAATTGCTTCTGCAGCAGCTTCACAAAGAGTAGAAACCATCAAACTGTGGTGATAAGTTCCTGGAGCTTCGATTTGCAAACGTTTTAATAGTGGTTGGTTGTGATCTCCAAGTTCTGCAAGTCCATAAGGTGTAATAATATGGAATGTGCTTTCTAATAATGGAGATAAGCCAAGTGCTGCAATTGAAGAAATAATACTATTTGCAAATAGGAATGTACAATTTTTCAAAATAAGGTAATTGTTAACATCGATAAGGCACTTGTCTATAAAGTACAAACTCATCATTGTTAAAACACCGGCTACACCAAGATGAAAACCTGCTTTGATAAGGTCAAAACGTCTTGTGTATTTGATTTTAGAAATTGTAATCATTCCTATAATCGCAAGGATTGTGAAAACGATTAAAAATTGTGTTTCGTATTGCATTCCGACAGTTAAAATGACTAAGGTTAAACTTGAAAGTAGGAATGCGATTCTAGGATTTAAAAATATTGCAGAAATAATAATTATTGCAGGAATTGGTAAAATATATGGTGAAAAACCTGTTGGTAATAGTACCGCAATTGAACAGGCAAGAATTGTCATAACCGATGATAGTGCCAAATATCTTGGTTCTAAAAAGTCTTTTTCAAAGAATTTTAAATAAGCAAGATATATAATTGTAAGGAATAAAACAAGAATATAAATTGATAAAATTCCTTGCCAATTAAGTTCATACACGTTGTATCCAGCTTCTCTAAGAGCATCACGTTTTAGTCTCGTTACAGGTTCGCCTTCAAATACGATTTTTTCCCCTTTTTGGAAGGTAACTTTGTATGGTTTAACTGATTCTTGAGCATTAAGTTTTGCGATTTCTGTTGCAGCTTCATCCACAACAAGGTTAGGAACGATAACTTGTTCTAAAAGTGCTGGAATTACAATCATTTGTCTTTTTGACACATTTGTAATTAAGTTATCTTGAATAAGTGTATTAATATTGTCTTTTTCGTAATCTTTTTCTGTGATCCCTTTTTGCAAGATATTTACAAGGGATAAAGATGCTTTATCAAATGCTTCTCTCAGGCTTGCATCATCAACGTGTAATAAGAAATCAAGGATGAATGCTCTTTTAGGATTTCCTGATAAATCGAAAAGAACATTTAATTCTTCAATTTTTTCTTTTTCTGTATTGTTTTTCTTTCGGATTTGAATAATTGAATTTTGAAGAGTTTCTAGGTTTGATTTGATAAAATCATCTTCAGCAGGAACAAGAATTGGTTCAACTTTTTGAGCAACTTCTCGTTTGTGTTGTTCAGTTCTTTTGACGTCTTCAACAGTCAATGTTTTTTGAGCAATAATATCACGCTTGCTTATTCCATTTTCAATAATTGATTGAAAAAAGAAGTTTTGAGAAGCGATAATGCAAGTAACCAACACTGTAAATGCAACCAAGTAACACAACTTGATTACTCTTGACGAACTTAAAAATTCTTTCGCCCTTTCAATATATTCATTTTTTTGCATGCAATAATTCCTATACCTTAATCATTTTTTATATATCAATTTTATTACTTTCTAAAAATTTTTCAAGTGTAGGTTAAAAATATAAAAAGCGAATGAACTTTTGCTCATTCGCTTTTTGCTAAAAATATTTAGAAGTAAGATTATTCAGCTTTTTCTTCCTCTTTATTATCTTCTTCTTTAGCTTCTTTTTGTTTAGCGATTAGGTCTTGGATTTTGTCTTTGATTTCTTCGCCTTTTCTTTGAAGGTCAGAAACTGCATCGTCTGCTTTATCTTTAATTTGTTTAGCTGTTTCATCAGCTCTTCTTGCCATATCTTGTGCAGATTCAGAAAGAAGTCTTCTTGTTTCTTCACCTGATTTTGGAGCAAGCAAAATACCTGCGATTGCACCGATAGCACCACCAACAACAAAACCTGCTATAAATTTTGAAACTGACATATTTAATTCTCCTTTTTATGTTCTTACATATTATAAATCTGATTTTTTAAGGTTTTATTCCCCGAATGTTTATTTCTTTTTGCTAAAGAATGAATAAACGGTCATAAATCCTTTTAAGAAACCTCCGAAAATGCTTTCTGATAATGATTTTGTTTTAGTAAGTGCATTTTCAAGACTTATTTTAACATTCCCAACTCCTTCATCTGTACTTTGTACAAGAGAATTGATTGAATGAATTGTTTCGTTAAGTTCTTTCAATGTTGGCTTAAGTTCTGTATTAAGCATTGTAGATGTTTCATTCAGATTTTTTGATAAAACTGTTAAATCCATAATTAACTTAACTAGGAAGTACGCTACAACAATGATTACAATTCCTGTAGCAACAGCAAGGAAAGTTAAGCCATGATTTAAAATTACTTGTGATAGTTCAATACTCATTTATTTTTCCTTTTTATTAGTAATCAAATTCGTTATCTGTGCTATTTGCTTCAGAGTCTTCTAATTCTTTAGCTTTAAGCATTTTTTTTGATTTTGCAGAGTTGCTAAGTTTTCTGATTTGTCTTTCAACTTTATATTTCATTAAATCAATAGACTCTAATGCTTGTTTTTTCGCATCTGCAATTTGTGGAGCGTGTTTTTCATAAAGGTCGCAAGCTGCATCTTTAAGTTCTTTTCTTGATTCTTCACCTGGTTTTGGTGCAAAAAGAACTCCGGCAACAATTCCGCCTACTACTCCGGCAATAACGCCCATTGAAAACATAAATGTTTTGTTTTTCATCGTTGTAAACCTCGTCTTTCAAAATTTCTTCATAATTGTAACATATTTTTTAGCCAATTTCAAGAGAAAACATGGAATTTCTCTTGATAATTTTGTATGTGGTTTTGATTTATTGCAAAAGGTTAAAAATATTGTTATAATGTTATTAAGGATATGAATAAAGGGAATAAAAGGAGTTACGATTTAGTGATTTTTAATTATAAAAGAGCTTTTACGCTTACAGAAGTTTTAATTGCTACAGCGATTGTAGGGGTTATTGCCGCATTAGTTTTACCTATGGTTATTACTACATATCAAAATAAAGCTTTTGAATATATGCAAACAAAGCAAACAGAGTCAATAACTTCAACTCTAGAGGCTCTTCCTGTTTTAGAAAATAAAACTCGTTTTTCTGAAACAATGATGAGTTCTGACGACATAAGTGATGATACTTCGGGTTTGTTCCTCAAAAAGTATTTTAAAGTCGCAAGATATTGTGGAAATATAGATAATGGTGGTGCAAATTGTTTTGCTTCTACATACGCATCTTATAATGAAGCAACGCATCAAAGAGAAAACACTAAAGCAATAGATTTGATTCCAAGAGGAACTTGTGCTCAGCTAAAAAATGGAACAAGTATTTGTATTACTCCTCAACCAAAAACTAAAGAGGGTGATTGGACTGCGGCTCAAGTTGTTATGGATTTGAATGGTTTGAAAGGTCCGAATGTTGTAGGAAGAGATTTTATTACTCTTTTCAATTTACCTGTAGTAAGTGCCGGTTCTACTGATATTACCCGTACTCAAGGGAAAGAAGGAGTTTTTGCCGAAAATGAAACACCTATCACTCCAACAGAAGTAGAGGAATGTACTTCTTATACAACTGATAAATCAAATGGTTGTTGTAAATATAAAAAGAGAAAGAATATGATAAAAGCTGGCGATATATGTTGTCAAAATTCACAAATCGGTCCTACCGTTGCGGCTTGTAGTACTGTAGTAACTCTACATATGAATTATTATCCTACTACTTATAGTAGTCCGGTTAAACCGTATTCTATGGCAAGTAGTACTTTTAAATTAGACCCTGCGAGTGCTACTTTGCCTTCATCTTTGGCTGTTAAAATTCGTTGTAAAAACAATTCTGAACAGGGGGGGGAAGTTACAGCGACTCAAATTATGGATGCAATTAGTGGACATGATAATTTATACTGGCCGCAAAATGTAACAGATTCTTCTTGTGTATTTCCACATGAAACTTTATTGTGGACAACAAATAGTACGCAACAAGTTACGATAAATGGTACAACTTATAAGATTTCGCAACACTAAGTTGTTTTAATTAAATTAAAAACAAAAGACCTCTACATTTAGCAGAGGTCTTTTTGTTTATCTCAAAATAAATTTTTTAATTGTTAAAATCACATCTATAGCCATTAAGATTTTCTTCCAATCGTTTGATAAAATGAAACTTGCCACTTTGGTTAAGAAGTTTGCGGAGAAAATCTTTTTGTAATCTTCTTTTCTTTTGTCGATAAAACCATGAACTCCGTTTAATCTTAAAAGGACGGTATTAATCGCAATTCTAATATCGCAGATATTTCTCTCAATCTCAGGTTTTACGTCGATAACTGTTTGATTGATTTGACAAACTGATTGTCTTGCTTTTTGAATTAGAGCAATGATTTGACCTGCAATTATTAGTTCAGCTATAAAAATTATTGTAAAAAATAAAACCAACATCTTTCAACTTTTCTTACTTTTGTATTATATTAAACATATAATATATTATTAGCATATTTTTTTGAATACGTCTAGGGGACTATTTTTTATGAATAGAGTGAGATTTTATACAGCGATTATATGTGCAAGATTGGCATATCTGGCAATCAGATTGTTAAATCGTTCTTCCGGAACATCTTTTGTCGGGATGATGACCTTGAAAATTTGTCCGGATTTTTTGAAGTATTGCAAACTTTATATGAAAGGTGCTAAAACAATTGCAATTACTGGCACAAATGGAAAGACAACAACTTCAGGATTGCTTGCTCAAATCTTGGAAACAGGTAAAAATAAAGTTATTCATAACGTAAAGGGTGCAAATATGTTGACCGGAATAGCCAATGTTTTTGCTCTTAACCTTTCACTTATTCCTAACAAATTTAATTATGCTGTATTGGAATCTGACGAAGCATATTTGACAAAGTTGTACGATGATTACAAATCTGAATACTTGCTTGTTACAAATTTGTTCAGAGATCAGCTTGATAGATATGGCGAACTTGAAACAACTGCTAGTTTTATACGTAATGCTATAGAAAAAAATGATGAATTGACTTTGTTATTGAATGCGGATGATCCGCTTGTTTCAAATTTAGGCAAAGGTAAAAAAGCGTTGTTCTATGGTTTTGAAGATGTTGAAATCTGTTCAGATATACATAAATCAACATCTAATGCGCCAACAGAGGTATTTAATTGCGTTTGCGGTAATCCTCTTGAATATGACAAACAATTTTTTGCCCAAGAAGGACATTATTTCTGTAATCATTGTGGTTATAAACGTCCGGATGTTAACTATAAAGGGTATGTAAAAATCTTTTCAAACTATTCAGAATTGAAAGTTGTGGATGCTTCTAATAATAAAGAATATGAGTTCAGGGTGAATTTAGTTGGGCTTTATAATGCTTACAATGCTTTGGGGGCAATTTCTCAAGCCTTGCTTCTTGGTATTGATTATGAAGTGATAAAAGAGGCTGTTTCCTCTTATAAATCAATTTTTGGAAGGGCTGAAAAACGAGTAATTAACGGGCATGAAACTCTTATTCAGTTAATCAAAAATCCTACAGGAGCCAGTGAAGTTTTGAAAACTGTTGATTTATCATCTCAAATTCTTATTGCGATAAATGATAATTATGCTGACGGGCGTGATATTTCTTGGCTTTGGGATAGCGATTTTGAACAGTTGAAAGATGCTGAAAAACCGATAATTACATCCGGTATCAGAGCAAGAGATATGGCGGTAAGATTGAAATATGCAGGGGTTCCAACTGATAAAATTATTGTTGAGGAAGATATAAAAACAGCAGTTGAAATTGCTACAAAATCTGATAATATAGAGGAGAAGGTTACAATTTTACCTTCTTATACCGCATTGTTAAAGATTAGTAAAATGAAGTTTTAGAAAGGACGAATTATGCTTTTAGGTGTAAATATAGATCACGTTGCAACATTAAGAAACGCAAGAGGAGGGGTTGAACCAGATCCAATTCAAGCTGCAGAGGTTGCAGAATCTAATGGTGCAACTTCTATTACGACACATTTAAGAGAAGATAGACGTCATATAAAAGATAAAGATGTTAGGACTATTAAAAAAGTTATTAAAACAAGGTTGAATCTTGAAATGGCTGTAACTGATGAAATGCAAAAAATTGCGTTGGAAGTTCGTCCTTATTCTGTTTGTTTGGTTCCTGAAAAAAGAGAAGAAGTAACTACAGAAGGCGGTTTAGATGTTGCTTCTCAATTAACTAAAATTACAAACTTTGTTCAACCGCTTGTTGAAGCCGGTATAATTGTAAGTTTATTTATCGATCCTTCAAAAGAACAAATATATGCAGCCGCTAAAACAGGTGCTCAATTTGTTGAACTTCACACAGGTCAATATTCTTTAGCTTTTGGAACTCCTAATGAACAAGAAGAGTTTGAAAAAGTTCGAGAAGCATCAAGACTTGGTCATGCTTTAGGTTTGAAGGTAAATGCAGGTCATGGATTGAATTATGAAAACGTTTCAAGAATGCGTCAAATTGAAGATTTGCATGAACTAAATATCGGACATAGTATTATTTCTCGTGCGATATTTACCGGATTGGCTCAAGCTGTACAAGATATGAATAACTTAATCAAGGACTAATAAAAATGACAAAATCAAATGAAGAAATAATAAATGAAATGCAACAAGTTGTTCAACAAATGGTTATTGACGATTTGGAAGAAAATCCAGATATTGCGAATGACTTTTTTGACTGTGATTGCTGCGGACAAAATAAAAACCTTGCCGGTTCTATTCAGTATGGCGATTATAGATTGTGTAATGATTGCGTTTTACTTGCAGAAACCGGATTTGCGTTAGGTAAAATTAAAGATATTCAAGATTTGATGGATGCAATGGAAGACAAACGTCTAGAAGAACTTTGCAAATTTATTAAAGAAGAAGAAGTTCGCAAAACACAAATGGAAAATTAATATTTTGCTAAACGTCATACTGAGGCTTTACCGAAGAATCCTTATATGTTCGGATAGAGGTACTTCGCTTCGCTCAGTATGACGAAATTCGGTGTAGGCAATATTCGTCGTCATTCTGAGGGATAAACTGTTATTTAACATGATTATTTTGCAAATTTACCCGAAGAATCTCTATCAGTACACATTGTTAGAGATTCTTCTTTTGTATGTTTCAATTCTATTTATTTGTAAAATTCGGCATTGGATTTGAAAATAGCGGTTTCCCGAAGTTTGGCATGAATAATCCAGGATTTCCAAGTCCTTGGAAAGGTGGTCTTGCAGGATGATTTTTTTCAAATTCTGCACGTCCTTCAGCCTTCATTTTTGCAAGTTCATTTTTTTGTTTTTTATTTAAAATATTTTCAAATTCTTGGCTATTTGCTTTTCTGATTTCGTTTGCTTTTTTCTCAAGTTCTCTTATTTGAGTTGTAATTTCAGCGATTTGCTCTTGTTTTGTTCTTTCAAGCATTTTAGTTTTTGAAATAGCATCGATTTCTTGTCTTTTATAAATAATTTGATCCATAATAGGTTTCATTTGTTCTCTACCTTTTTTATGGATAGCTCTGGCTTGTTCTTTTTGTTTATCTGTTAGATTTAATCTTTGTTCAAATTTTTGACGCATCATTTCTCTTGATGGCGGTTTTTGCCCAAAGTTTACAGGTGGTTGAGTTTGAGTGTTTGCTAAAGTCGGACTCATTCCACATCCGGCGGAAATTATTCCCATTGCAAATAAGTATGTCAATACTTTTTTCATTTTTATCCTTCCTTATATTTTTACATCAAATCTTTTAGTTTTTCTGCTAATTCTTTTTTTGCGTTATATAATCTTGATTTTACTGTTCCTACCGGACAGTTGATTTTTTTTGCACATTCTTCATATGAATAACCGTTGATTTCGCAAATCATAATTACTTCTTTGAATTTTGGTTTAAGGCTATTTACTGCTTTTATAATAACTTTTTGTCTTTCTAAACTTACAACTTTAGATTCTGGCGAAGTCTTTTTGTCTTTCAAGTTTGTCATAACTAAATCGTCAGATGTTGAGCTAGAAAACACTCTGTGATATGCAGATTTTAGATAGTCCAATGATGTGTTTTTTGTAATACAAGAAATCCAGCTTTTAATAGAGCCTTTTTCCTCATATTTTTCAGCGTTCTTCCAAATTTTTACATAGACTTCTTGTTCCAAATCTTCGTTATCTTCTTTGGTAATTAGTCTAATTATATTTTTTATATTTTGTTTGTTTTCAGTAATTACTTTGTTAAAATCCATCTACTCAACCGCTATAAGTCCATACGAATCTACAGGAAGACCTAAATCTTCTGAAGATAGTGTTGTCCCATACTTCAACGTATCAGAAACATCTGTGTTGAAGTTCAGAACTCCTAAAGTTGTTCCGCTAAACATAAGCATAAATAAAGCACAAGCAACTTTTATTTTAGCCAAATTTTTTCTGCGTTCTTTAAAATAGGGCTTAACTTCTTGAAGAAGAGCTGAAACTTTTTGCATTTTTTCATGTTCAAGTCTGCAATCTTCGCATTCTTGAATGTGTCCATTCAATTCTTCTTCCGTTCTAAAAGTAAAAAGTGCTTCGTATTTAGTACATTTATCTTTCATATTTGTAACCTCTATACTTATAAAACGATTGTAATCTAAAAAAGTTCATTTTTCTATTTTTAAAGTTAAAATATGTTTCAATTCCTTGTCTAAAGTTTTTTTTTATTGTAAAATGTCAGATGTATAAGGGGAGAACTTATGGAATTTTTTAGAAAACATCAAAAAATAATTATAGGGATAATATGTTTCACGTTTTTGGCGTGGACATTCGGTTTGATGTTACTTCCACTACTTGTAAAATAGTATAAAAATGAGAAAAATAAATATCTTAAAAAAAATATTAATATGCTGGATTATTCTGGGAACATTTGGATTAGGTGGTGTTTCCTCAATGGTTTGTGCTGCTCCTACTTTGCGTCAAAAGTTAAATCAAACTAATGCTAAGAAAAATTATTTCCATCAAAAGAAAAAACAAACAGATATTAAATTGAAAAATGAAAAAGACAAACTGAGTAATAACCAACAGCGTTTAGAAGTTGCTCACCAAGAATTGCAAACTACAACTGTTCGTTATAATAATTTGGTTTCAAATTTGTCTTCTATGGAAAGTCAATTAAATAATGCAATTGCTGAATTCCGAAGTATTGATGCAGCGATGAAATCAAGAATTCGTCAGGTTTATAAACATCAGAGATCCGGTATGTTTGAACTTATTTTGTCTGCTAAAGATGTAAATTCTATGCTTGATATGTTCTATTATGAAAAAATCGTTATTAAAGATGATTATCGTAGAATGCAGTTGGTAAAAGCAAAAGCAAATGAAATAGCAAGATTAAAAGTTCAAGTTGAAGCTCAAAGAAGAATGGTTGAAGCTTCAATTCGCGATATCAATAATCAAAGAGCAGTGATTCAAAGTTCAATTGCAGAAAATAAATCTATGATTGAACGTTTGAAAAAAGATAAAAGTTATTATGAACGTTCTGAAAGAGAATTGGCAAGACAATCTGCAAGCATTGAACATATGATTGCAAGTATGACTAGAAAACAAGGCGGAACATCTACTGTTAAAGTTTCTTCAACCGGATTTATCAAACCGATTAATGGTCCTATTACATCTCCATTTGGATATAGAATTCACCCTATCTTCAAAAGTAGAATTTTCCACTCTGGTATAGATATTGCCGGTCCAAACGGTGGTTCAATTCATGCTTCTAATGATGGTAGAGTTATTTATGCCGGATGGTATGGCGGTTATGGTAAGGTTGTAATTTTGGATCATGGTGTGATTAATGGAAAACCTATTACTACTTTGTATGGTCATATGTCAGCAGTTCTTGTAAGTAATGGTCAAAATGTTAAAAAAGGTCAAACAATTGGTCGAGAAGGTTCAACCGGATATAGTACAGGTCCGCATTGCCACTTTGAAGTCAGAGAAAACGGAAGACCGGTAAGTCCGTTCGGGTATATTTAAAGAAGAAGGAATTTAGATGAAAAAATATTTATTAGCAGCAGTTTTAATATTAGCCTTTTCTAATTCTTCTTATGCAGAGGATTTGGCAGATTCTCCTGTTTCAAATGTTCAGGATGTAATTTTCCGTTCTTCTTTGTCAAATATGATTCCTGATGTTCAGGGTACTCCGGATGATTACGATTATGCTTTTGACTACAATAGCAGTGGAATGGGGTTATCTACAAAAGAACTTGAAGGTAGTAATATGCCGTTTGTAAAACAAATGCGTGTAAAACTTACTAACAAGTTGATGCAAGAAAAAACTTCGACCACCCAAAAGACTTCTGAAAACAAGTTTAAATTCTGGGGAAAGCAAAAAGTTCAAGAAGAACAAACAGAAACTCTTCCTTCTGAATCTGATTTGACTAATTCTATTCAATCAGAAACTTCTTCAGAGATTTCTGACGATGCTATTTCTTTGGAAGGCGGAGTTAATGAGGAAGTTACAGAAAGACAGTTAATTTTAGATGCTGAGAATGTAAATTACGATGATGAAACAGGGGATATGGTTGCAACAGGCAGACCTATTCTTGTTTTACCTCCTCAAAATGTAAAAATTATTGCAGATAAAATGACATACAATGAAGATTCTAATATTTTAAAAGGAATCGGTAATGTTATTGTGTTTAAAGATGGAATGCCAACTAAGGGTAGTTATCTTGAAGTTGATATGAATGAAGAAACAATGGTTATGGATAACATGGAAACCATTTCTGAAACAACTATTATGGATGCTAAAAAAGGTATTCAAAAAGATGGTTTGATTGTTCTTCATGATGGTAATTTTCATTCTGAAGAATCTCAAGTTTATCGTTTGATGTCAAGAATGGTTGGTCCTCGTTTCCAAAATATGATTGTTCCTCGTGAAGCACAAGCATTATTCTTCGGAGATCCAACAGGTAATAATGTTAGACTTGATATTGATTCAATTTATGTAGATGCAAGAAAAAATCATGATGTATTTAAAGCTAAAGGTATAAAAGTTTATAAAGACGGTAAATACTTATTTAGATGGCCGAGTTTGACTGCTTATACAAACAAAGAGCGTGATTATTTTGAAGCAAACTATCCTGAATTTGGAACAAGAAGAAAAGTAGGTATGTTTGTAGGTCCTGGGTTCGTATTTGGTGGTCCTGGCGGCTCTGTAATTAAAGCTATTCCATTTTTGAACTATCAGCACAAGTTTGGTTTTGGTGGTGCGGTTAAGTATTTTAATACTTTCAACAGAACAGAGTTAGGTTATGCTTCTGCTGCGGATATTTTCTTCTTGAAAGGTATTCAAAGATTAGATGATCACTTGTATTTGCAATATGCGTCTAATTCATTTATGGATGAATGGTTTTTAGGTCGTCAAATGCCTAAGTATATGGCAGAAGTTTACTACGACAGAGGTTATACTACAAAAGATTTCTTAACAAAAGGTATGAATCTTGGTTTCCGCCACAGATTTGGTGTTGGTTTGATGGAAGATAATGATAGAAACTTCTACGGTGAAAGGCTAAGATCCGGTGGTATTTCTACTACAAGATTCAGATATATGGCAGAATTAAATCAACATATTTGGGGCTATACTGATGAAGAAAGAAGAATTGCCGCAAACTTCGGTATTGTAATGCAAGGTTCCGCTGCGGTGTATGGTACAGGTGATACTCAGTTTATTGGTAGAGTTGGTCCTAGATTGCACTTGCAATACAAAAACTGGATGCAAGATGTTGGATATTTCTTGTCAGGATATTCTGACCATACTCCACTACCAAGATATGATACATATAGATATGGACACCAGAGCGTTTATTTGTCAGAAGCGTTTAGACTTTGCAAATATTTGTCTGTAGGTTGGGCAGGAAATATTAACCTTTCAGATGATGCTCCGAACGGTAAAATGTTCCAAGAAAATGCTTTCTTGTTCTCAATCGGACCTGACGATTTGAAAATTACATTAGGTTACGACTTTGTTCGTCAGACAACATACTTTGGTTTTAACGTAGCTTTTGATACAAAAGGTACAACTGTAACTTATAAAAAAATGGAAATAAAAAATCCTGAAAGATTAGGCAAAAATCAAAACAAAGACGATGAAGAAAAGAGAAAAATAGCATTTTCTCCAGCGAAAGATGATTCAGAAGTTTCTGTTTCAAACAAAAAGACAAAATCAACTGCAAAAACAAAACCTCAAGTGCTAGAGTATGCACAGGTTATCGATATTGAAGATCCGAATAAGGAAACTATTCAGTAAAATGATAGAAACTATTAAAAAGGAATTAATTGAATATGGCAAACTTGCAGGGGTGAAAAATTTTACCCCGGGATTTTCAGGTAATTTATCTGCCAGATGCGATGATAAGATTTTAATTACCGCAACAGGTACCGCAAATGCTTATTTAGCAGAAGATGATTTTACATTGATTGATTTTGAAGGTAATAAAATTGAGGGTGAAAAGAAACCGTCAAGTGAAAAAATGCTTCACGTCGAATTTTATAGGCAACGTGAAGATATAAATTATATTTTTCATGTTCATTCCCCTTATCTGACAGCTTTTTCTGCTGCCGGAAAACCAATGGATGAACATATTTTGGCGGAAATTGTTTATTGTTTTGATTACATTCCATTAGCTGATTATGCTCTTCCTGGTTCAAAGGAATTGGTTGAAAAAACTTCTAAATTTTTCAAAGATTTTGATGTTGTATTGATGGCGAACCACGGCGTTATTGTCGGAGGGAAGGATGTAAAAGATACTTATTTGAAATTAGAATTGTGTGAAGCGTATGCTCAGACTGTTCTCTTTTCAAAACTTCTTGGTGGTGCTAAAATGTTACCGAGCGAAGAAGTGAAAAAGATTTATTCATTAAGATAAAATAGTAAAAGAGGAAAATTATCGTGACAATTACATTAGATAATAAACAAGGTTTGATAGCAGGAGATGGCATTTTACCGGTTAAAATGGCTCAATATGCAAAAGAAAACGGCTTTGAAGTTGTTTGTATTTCTCTTGCGAATGACAATGAAAGAGAATTGAAAAAATATTGTTCAAAAGTTTATTCTTGTCATCCTGGAGAAGTTAACAAGATTGAATCAATTTTGAAAGATGAAGGTATTAAACAACTTACTTTCTTGGGTAAGGTTCATAAAAAAGTTCTTTTGCAGCTTCATAAGTTTGATAAAAGAGCCGTTGATTTAATCAAGGAAGCAACAAGATTAAATGATGATCAAGTTATGTTGATGATTGTATCTGAACTTGCAAAAATTGGTATTGAAGTTTTGGATCAAACAATTTTTATCAAAAACCTAATGATTCCTGCGGGAGTTTTGGGATGCCACAAACCGACAGATGCTCAAATGGAAGATGTAAATTACGGTTTTTGGTTGGCAAAAGAAATGGGTAAACTTGATGTTGGTCAATCTGTAGTAATTAAAGATAAAATGATTATGGCAGTAGAAGCGATTGAAGGTACAGATGTTTGTATCAAACGTGGTGCAAAACTTGCAAAAGAAGGTGCTGTAATTGTAAAAGTTGCAAAACCAAAACAAGATAAGAGATTTGATATTCCTGCAATCGGAATGAGAACTCTTAGAACAATGCGTCATTACCACGCTTCATTGATTGCCGTTGAGGCAAATGAAACAATTATTGTTGATCAAGAAAAAGTTGTTAAGTACGCTGATAAGCACAATATAGTAATAATGGCAGTATAGATGAAAAAGATTTTTATTATCACAGGTGAATATTCAGGCGACATCCACGCTTCCAATGTTGTTAAAGAATTGAGAGCATTGAATTCCGATGTTCAAATTGAAGGTATTGGTGGAATTAATCTTGAATCTCAAGGAGTTAAGCTTTTTACTAACCAAGATAAAATGTCTGCGATGGGCATTTCTGCTAATATTTTGATAAATCATATCAAACTCGGTAGGGCTGTTGTTGATTATTTGAAAAATGATTACAAACCGGATTTGGTGTTGCTGATTGATTACGGTGCTTTTAATTTGTGTGTTGCTAAATTTTTGCACGACGCTGGAATAAAAGTTTTCTATTATATTCCTCCACAAGTTTGGGCAAGTAGGAAATATAGAATTAAATTTATCCAAAAGTTTGTTGATAAGGTTTTGTGTATTTTTCCATTTGAAAAACCTCTTTATGCTCAATATGGGATAGATACTCATTATTGTGGCCATCCGCTTGTATCTCAGCTTCCTCCTGCTGCTGGAAGAAGAGAATTTTTTAGAAATCATGGTCTTGATGTTGAAAAAAGACTTGTTTCAGTTTTCCCTGGTTCAAGGGAGTTTGAACTAAAAAACTTGATGCCAGTATTTAAAGAAGCTGTTCGCAGATTGAGGGATAGACATTCTGATTTGCAGTTCTGCATATCTCATGCTCCAAATTTATCTGATGAAGTTTATGAAAAATATCTTGGCGATTGTGATATTAAAGTTATCAAAGGTGAAAACCAAGCGTTGTTAAGTGTTTCTGATGCTTTGATTTTAGCTTCTGGAACAGTTGCTTTGGAAGCTTGTTTGTACAAAACTCCAATGATTATTGCTTATAAAGGACCTCAAATTTTATATTGGTTGTATTTGCTTGTAAGATGTATTAAAAGAGTATGTCTTCCAAATATTATTGCAGATAAAGATATAGTTCCTGAAATTTTGCAAAATAAAGCAACTCCGATGAATATTGTTTATGAGATAGAAGAACTTTTGTATAATTCTGAAAGACGTGAGCAAATGATTAAAGATTTGGGTCGTGTTAAAGAACAACTTTCAGATAAAAATTCTGCTCTTGAGGTTGCAAAAGTTATTGATACGGAGCTTTTTTCGTAATAAAACTTATTAAATAGGCAATTTTTAATATTCCTACTATTTTATATAAGAGTAGGCTAGTGATTTTATGATAAATTCAGTATCTCAAATAGATAAAAAAGAAAACCCGTTTGACTTGGTTTCTAATAGACCGCAACAGTCAAACAGTTATTGGCTGTTAAACGATAAAATGGCTCAACAGCCTGATACTGTTGAAATAAATAAAGAGAATAAAAAAGAAGAAGAGAAAAAATCATCACTTCCTAAAATTCAAATTTTAACACCGGAAGAAGCAAGAAAAACAAACAATGCAAAACTTATCGGTCTATCAATTGCCGGTGCTGTTGTAACAACGGCTGCAGGAATTTTCTTTGTTTTGAAAGGCGGTCCGAAAGGGGTTTCTAAAGGTTTTAGAAAATTACAAAATCATTTAGAATACAAAGTTCAACAATCAAAGTTGAATAATATGAGCGATACTCCAATTAATCGTTTTTATATTTATATGATTGGCAAATTGGACAAAATAAAACATGGTTCAGAAGCTATCAATAACTATACAAGTTTAAAAGATTCCGCATTTAAGAAAATAATGTACTTGACGAAACCGACAAGGTATTTACATCAAGCAACAACAAGATTATTTGAAAAAATCGGAAGACAAGCTGTAGTGAATGCTTATAAAGAATCATCCAGAACATTCAACTTAGCGAGGGATATGGCTGCCGGTACGAGTATGAAGGCTTTTTCTCGTAAAGCTGGTGAAGTCGTTGAAATTAATGGCGTTAAGAAAACAAGAATTCAATGGCTAGAACACTTGCTCAAGATGGATGATGATTTAGCTAAAATGTATGAAAAACATTTTGGCGAAGAAATTCGTAGCAGCAGATATTTGCGTGTCAAAAAGGCTGCAAAAGAATTAGAAGAACATTTCAAGGATTTAAAAACCTTCTGGTCTTCAGATTTAGTTACATCTTTCATGGCAGAGGACGCAATTTCTGCAGAAAAAACTGCTATTCAAAAATTGGTTAGAGGTCATAGAAAAGATATTTCTTATTCTCTAAAAGATTTTCATTCTGATACTGATAAAATGATAATTCAGATGACTCATTCTATCAGTCATAATGATATTGGCAAAATAAATATGCTTAGAAATATCAGACAGTCAATTTATAAATACATCCAAACCGGAACAAATGATAGTAAAATTCGAAAAGAAATTTTATCCTGTGCGGATGATTTCAGAGCAGAAATTAATAAAGCAATTCAAAGTAATTCTATAGATAAAGAAGTTGGTTCTAGATTAGTTGAGAATGTTACTGAACTTAGGGAAATGGTTTTGAATTTCAAACCAGGTAAGGTAGAAGAAATGTTAACTCTTTATAAAAAACTATTACCTGAATCAGATTATAAAACTGTTGAAAAATTCTATCGAGAAGGTGTTAAAAATCTCGACAACTCAATAAAAATTGAAACAGATGATTTTATAAGTAAAGTGAGGGATTTATCTCTTGGTTCTGCTCCAACAGATGTTTTGACAATTCTTGGCGGGCTTGTAACTTTAGGTTACTACTTGGGTAAATCTAAAGATAACGACGAAAGAGTTTCAATTTCTTTGAAATACGGCTTCCCTGCAATCGCCGGTTTAGGTGTTTCATTGTATGGTAACGCAAAATTGTATGCAGGAACTAAAGCTATGGCTCTAGGTATCGGTTCTTCTATTCTTCTTGGGAAAATGGGCAGTTTTATGGATAAAAAATTGAAAGAACATCAACAGGCTAAAAAGGGTATAACTCCGCAACTTGTTTCAAAGGATTTAAAAGAAGCTGAAAAAACAAAAATAGCCGCTTAAAATCTCCTCTAAATGCAGTATAGCTTACTCCCGAGTTTTTGGTAAAATTTGCTATAAGGGGAGAATTATGAGTACATTAACTATAAGAGAAAAATTAGAACAACGAGAATATAATAATTTAAGCGAGTTTGCAACAAAATCTGCAAATGCGACAAGAAAAGTTGAAGAAGAAAAGTCCGATTTAAGAACAGATTTTCAACGTGATAGAGATAGAATTTTACATTCAAAAGCGTTCAGACGTTTGAAACACAAAACGCAAGTATTTCTATCTCCGTTTGATGACCATTTTAGAACTCGATTAACTCACACTCTTGAGGTTTCTCAAATTGGTAGAACGATTGCAAGGGCTTTAGATTTAAATGAAGATTTAGTAGAAGCAATTTCGTTGGGTCATGATTTGGGGCATACTCCTTTTGGACATTGCGGCGAGAGTGTTTTGAATGAACTTGTTGATGGAGGTTTTCATCATAATATCCAGAGTGTCAGGGTTGTTGAAGTTTTAGAAAATCTAAATCTTTGCAAAGAAACTATCGATGGTATTTTTACCCATACTTGGGGTTATAATCCTAAAACTCCGGAGGGACAAGTTGTTCAATTGGCAGATAAAATTGCATACATAAACCACGATATTGAAGATTCTATAAGAGCAGGCGTTATTTCTGAAGATGATTTGCCAAAAGATTGTATTCAGTATTTTTCATCAAATCAAAGTAAAAGATTGAACAAAATGATTCACGAAGTTGTTAATAATTCTATTGGAAAAACTGATATAGCTATGAGTGAAGAGGCTTGGGCTTATACAACAAAGTTGAGAGATTGGATGTTTGAAAATGTTTATATTGATTCTCCTGCGAAATTAGAAGAGAAAAAAGCTCGTAGAGTTATAAAAGAACTTTTTTATCTCTATGTTGAAATGTTAAAACCGATGTGTCCTCCGGAAAAAATTGTTAGACTTGTTACTGATTATATTTCAGGCATGACAGATAGATATGCAGTGGAAAAGTTTAAAGAAAACTTTATCCCTGAAGGTATCAAGCGTGGCATGGGGGATGAATATTTATTCAAACTTGCAAATGCAATGAAGTAAAGAGTTATGGATATACAATATTTGTCTGAATATCTTGAATTTATTGAAATCGAAAAGGGTTTATCTCAAAATACGGTAGATGCCTATAGAAGGGATTTGTCTGCTTTTTTTGATTTTTTAGCCTCAAAATTTGGCGTCAATGATGTTTCAGATATTACGAGAAATCAGATAAATTCGTATATTTTAAAGTTGAGAGAAGATAAATTCACTCCTCGAAGTGTAGTTCGCAAAATTGCATCTTTTCGAGGATTTTTCAAATGGCTTTGTGCAAATGAGTATTTGACATCTAATCCTGCTCAAACTCTTGAACAACCAAAACTTCCGAAAAGACTTCCTAAAGTTATGACGATTGAAGAAGTATCGTCTATTCTTAATGCAAATTTGAATAAACGTGAAGCGTTAATTGTTGAACTGTTGTATGATTGTGGATTGAGAGTTTCAGAGCTTGTAAATCTAAAATTGAATAATATTGATATAAATTCAAAGTATATCCAATGTTATGGTAAAGGTTCCAAGGAAAGAATTGTGCCTTTCGGCAAAAAAGCTCAACACGCACTCAAAATGTATCTTAAACAAAGGGATATTATAATTTTGAGTAACAAACTGAAAGATACTAAAAATCTTTTTCTAAAAGATGATGGAAAGAATTTGACAAGACAGGATGTGTATAATTTTATCCGAAAACAGGGCGAACTTATTCATAAACATATTTCTCCTCACACTTTGCGTCATAGTTTCGCAACTCATTTGTTGGAAAACGGTGCGGACTTGAGGGTTGTACAAGAACTTTTGGGGCATAGTGATGTTTCGACAACTCAACTTTATACACATATCACGAAAAAACGACTTAAAGAGGTTTATTTTGCAATAAATAATGTCTCGTGATAAAATGAAGCTATGCTAAGTGTATTTATATCAGGACTTTCAAGACAATCAGGCAAGACCCTTGTAACGGCAGGCTTGGCAGGAACAATGCAGAGCCTAAATTATTCTACTGGAGTTTACAAACCTATTCAAACAGGGGCAAAGTCTTTGAATGGTTTTCTCCAATCTCAAGACTTGGCACTGATTAAACGAATTGATTCTAATATAAACACTTTTTCAAGTTATGTCTTTTTGAGCGAAAATTCTCCGCTTGTTGCCGCTTACGAGGCTAATAATACAAAAATTGACTTGAATGATATTTATAATGATTACCAATCTTGTATGCAGATGACGGAGTGTCATTTGGTTGAAGGTTCAAATAGTATTTCTTCACCGGTAGCAGAAAAAATGACAGAAATAAATATTGTAAAATCTCTTGGAATTCCGCTCCTTTTGGTTCTGAATCCAAAACAAGATAAAATAGGTGATGTTATTGCCGGGGTGAATTTTATCCAAACATCAAAGGTAAAATTTTTAGGTTTTATTGTTAATAATTACAACAAAGAGTCTGAAAATTCCGAGGAGAAATATTATCCTCAAATGGTGAAAGAATACACTGGAATAAATGTTTTGGGTGTTTTACCTTGTTATGAAAATTTTGAATCTCTAACCCCTGATACTTTGATAGCAGATATTTTGAATAATGTTCAAATTGAAGAAATAATGGGGCTTAAAATTGCAAAGTTGAATTATTAATTCTTTATTCACTCATAAATAAGAATGAATCTAAAAGATGCTTTTTGTCATAATCTGATTCAAATCTGTCTGTTGCTTCCCATTGGTGAAGCCAAGAATGGTATTTGCTTGTGGCATTACTTTTTCCATCTTCTGCAATTACGTAGTTTGTAATTTCTCGTCCCGGAGTTTTGCCATAGGCAAGGCTATTAAATCCAACGAAATTTGTTGTTAAATCATCTGGATACATTGATGCTATAGCTCTGGTCATAGAGCCTCCCATTGAATACCCTGCAATGGTAAGTTTTTTGCCGTCATCTTCGGCAAATTTTTTATATAGCTGATATATTCTATCTAAGTCATCTAATTGATTGTTTGATGCAAATCCGCCTGTTACGAATTTGGTATTAGTTGTTGTACCAACTCCCCGTAACGCATTTTTCATAAATAGCATTCCACCTTGTCTAGCATCTGTCCATCCATTATGAAAACCATTAACAGCAATTAAGATTTCATCTCCTTTGGTATAGACATTTACCTGTAAACCACTAGGAAGCCGAAGTTCTTCTTTTAGATTTAAGTTTCTGCTATTAGCCATTTCAGCTGTTAGAATTTTAGATTCTCCATTTGTAGCTCCGAGAGCCGTTAACATATCAAATTCACTAATATTTGGTGTTAATTCTGTTTTAAAAGCTGTATTTAAGTCTGTTTGAATTCCGGTAACAACTCCTTTATCTTTGTAAACCGTGTATTCATGCTCAACACCGTCAGGTCCTGAAATTTTTGTTGTTTCAGGTGTTCCTTTATATTTTGGAGTATTGTTGATAGTTGAAGGTGTTTCTGGGAGCATGTCAGCTTTAAATTCCCAAGACTTTTCTTGAGGGTTGTATTTTACATCCGTAATCTTGAATTTTGAATTTCTTTGTAATAGTACTTCTGCTTCTCCAAAAATTGCCTCAGATGAAGCACCTTCTAAAAATGCAGCTTTAGAACCTTTCGGAATAGTAATATCCCATTTTATTTTGTTTTGCCCTTCAAAAGCATAATCTTTGGCAAGTGTTGTTCCGACAAAATTATTATTAGTAAATTCAATGTTTCCATTTCTTATACTGTTGCATACTTCATCAATTTTGCCTGTTTTAACTGCGTCTTCTAACATTTGCCCTAAGTTGTTATCTCCAACTTTAATGCTTTTTATCATGCTATCACCTTCAACTCTTTTAACGGTCATTTTTCGAGGTAGTGATTGCGTATTTAAAAATGCTTCTAGTTTACGAGAATTTTCTAGTTCTTCCAAACACCTTTCATAAGAAGCAATTGGCTCTCCATCAATTACAACTGTTGGTTCTGTGATTGTTTGAGAGAATTCTCCATGTTTATATACTCCTTCGGTTACTATATATTTTTTTAGTTCCTCCGGATTATCAATAAATTTCATCAATTGGTATGGTGTTGACATATCAATTCTTTTATTTATTGCTTCTATGTGTTCAGGTGTGATATTCCCTGATCTTGCTTGCTCAATAACACTTTTGATATTTGCATATTGACCGGCAGTTAAATTATCATAAACTATAGAGCTTATTTTCCCATTATGTGTTTTATATTGAGATGCAAATCCGACAAGGATGTCAAGATTTTCATCCAAGAATTTTTTATAACCTAGTTTTTGAGCTTGATTATATAATCTCTTTATTACTGCTCTATCTGCATTAGAGCAAATTGGAGAATTTACTAAGTCTTTATAAGTCTTAATTCCATATTTTGCCAAATCACCATCTGCAGATAACCAAATCAAATTAGAACGATCGGTTGGTTTTCCATTTAATAACTGTGCAATATTAGCTTTTATTTCCGCTTTTGTATAGATTGTAGGGTTAGGCTGTTTTTTCAGATGTGCTTTGATTTTTGCAGCGACTTTAGTTCCGTAATTTAATCCAACACCACCTCCAACGCTTGTTGCCATATTTGTCAGAGTTCCTTGTAATGTTACATCTCCTGTTGTCATATATTCTGAGGCAGCACCAAGAGTCGTATCAGCAGCAGCGTTTAGTGCCAAATTTGTCAATTTTGCACCTTTTGCCATTGTGGATGTTGCAGCATTAATACCTTGAGCAACTTTTATACCGGCTGCAGTTGTTAACGTATCTAATCCGACTGTTAAAGCCAAGTCTTTTGTATTTAATGAGGCTATTCCGTCATTAGAAGAAGCTCTATCGCTAATTTCAACACCTGCACTAACTAAAGCTGTTACAGCTACTCCCCAGCCTGTTCCGGCAGCAACTGCTGAAACGAATTTTATTCCACCTTTAACGGCTTCACCTGCAATGCGTTGAGATTGGTTGTAGTCTAAAATTCTTTTTACGATATTGTTTTGAGTTCCAAAAGCTTTTTGATAGTTTCCATCTGATGGATATGTGCTATATTGTGCTATTGCATTTTGATTAAAATTAACGCCAAAATATTTTTTAAATGCTTTTTTAAACCCTGCAGTATCATTTTTCGACGCATATTGATTCAATTCGTTTATAATTTTTTTATACTCTGATAAATCTGCTCGAACTTTTTCTATTGTATTATCTGAACCCCAAATTCTAGAAATTGCTTCTCCTGTTTTTGCAGCCCATCCATCATTATTTAGTTGTGCGGTTAAAGCTTCTTTTGCACATTGCATATTTGAATTCATTAGAGCTATTGTTGCCTTATGTGCAACTTCTGGTTTTTGTTGAATATCTTGTCTATAATAAAGTTTAGCCAAATCTAAATCAGAAGCAATAACAACATCATTTTTGGATAAAACATGAGTTTTATCAATTATAACTGTTCTTCCAAATTGGTCAACTGCAATATTATTCCCTCGAGAATCTTTGTTTCCAGTTAAAACATATTTGACGTTTGCCCCAAGACTAGCACCCTGTGTTGAAAACCCTCCTGACGATTCTTCACATAGTCCATTCATAACAACTTGTGCAGAATGAGTTTCACCTTCCGCAAATAATTGTTTGTTTTTTACGGTTTGTGCATCTGCAACTTTTTTCATATCAGAGGTTAAGTAATATAGATTTTTAGAATTATCACCTGTTCCTCGAACGAGATAATAGCCACCATGCTTTACTTGTCCAATAACAACAAATTTCATATCATTGTAGCTATTCCAAACCTGTTGTTCTGTAACAGCACCCGAACCCCAACCATTGCGAACAGTGTGAGTTCCTTTACTTTTATCAGGAACTTGTACGGTTACAATTTTACCTTTTTTCTGCATTTTGGTTCTATCCAAACCAAGATTTTCGTAAAATTGAGTACGCTTTTCTTGTTCATTGAGTTCAAAATGTGTAGATACAACATTCCTATCTGCATCTAAATATTTTACAAGTTTATCGCCTTTAGGGCTGATAGTTGTTTCAATGTAAGTATTATTTTCTTCATTCTTGGTTAAGATTTTTCTAGAACCATCTTTCCCAATAAACTGGTAAGAATGCACTACTTGGTTATTAGAATCTTCTGTTCTTTCAAAAAGAGTTTTGAGAACTCCGGATTTGTCCTCTTTTATTTGAAGAATTTTATTATCCCCAACATCTTTTGTTGTTATAGTTGCTTCTTCTTTTGTTCCTTTATTCGTAATTGTTTTTGTTAAAACTGTTGTGTTGTCAGAATTCACCAGATATTCAAATTCTGTCGGAATTCCTGATTCATCATAAGAAAATTCTGAGTAATAAGTTTTTCCATCTCTAATTTCTGATTTTTTTGCGAGATATTTATTCCCATTTTTAAAATTGTATAAATTTATTTCTCCGTTTGGTTTCTTTTCTCTTGTTAAAATGGCATCATCAGTTTTGTAATTTCCGTTTTCATCAATTTGTGATACTACGGTTTGAGTTTCGGTAGAACCTTTTTCTGTTGTTTCTAAAACAACAATGGGGCTACCGTCTTGTGATGTTTCATATTTGTATTTTGTTGTTTGAACGGTGTTTCCGTTTTTTGATATAGTTTGAGTTGCCGGTTTCCCGTTGGTGTAAGATACCGTAGTTTCAACTATATTTCCCTTTTCATCTTTTGATTTTATTTTTCGCTCAACAACTTCATCACCGTCTTTATATATAGAAACTTCGTTTCCATTTTCATCGGTGTAAGACTCATTAGGCTTGTTATCGATTTGTTCATTAGATTCTGGAGAGGTACGTTCAACTGCAACACCTTTGTTATAGTCAATTTTATCTCCATTGAGATTTTTTGACAATTCTGCTTGTAGTTCTGCCTCTGACATTGTTGCAAGTCGTGCTTTTAGAGCTTCCAAATTGCTACCTTGCAAATTGGAAGATTGCACTATTTGAGAGATTAAATTTACATTGCTACCCATGGCAGACTACTCCTGCTTGATACTTTCTATATACTTATCGGCAGGTTTTCAGGTTTCCTTTAGCAATATTCAAAAATAGTTACAATTTGTAAAATAATGGAGTATAAATTCAAAGTTGAATTATTAGGATTTATTTTTTATTTCTAAAATTAAATTAATATCTACATTCAGATAATTTGCGATTTCGGTTATTTTACCGATGGATAAATTCAAAATACCAGATTCCATTTTTGCAACGTAACTCCATGAACAGCCCATGAGTTCGGAAAATGTTTCTTGAGTATAGCCTTTTTCTTGGCGAATTCTTTGGATATTCTTCCCAATTTGTTTTAGTATATCTTTTTTATCCATAATTTTATTATCTTATATTATGGACATATTTGGGTATTGACTTATAATTATATTCACATATAATTGAATATATTAAGTATGAAAAATTTTGGTTTTACGTTATCAGAAGTATTAATAACCGTTGGAATTATTGGGGTTGTCGCTGCAATAACAATTCCAACACTTATTCATAAAGTTAAAACATACGAACTTCGGGTTCAACTAAAAAAAACTTATTCTGATTTAAATCAAATTTCAAAAAGATTTTACAATGATTATGGAATTACAATCTCTGAATTTACTGAAAGAGCCGATCGAAATTCTAATTATACTGCCTCTTTATCTGGTAATTGGAGTACTTTTGTACATAAAATTTTTCCAACATATTTGGCATCTTTAACGAATAGTGGAAAAGTTACAACAAACCAATTTGAAATTCAAAAGGTACATACAATTCGTACAATGGCGGGAAAGATAACTACAAATGTTTGCGATAACAGTGGTTTTAAAGTAGATTCCTCTGGTAGAATGTACATCTTTAATGATTCCCCTTATCCAAATGAAAATGGTCCAATTGTGTGTGTAGATATCAATGGTCTGGGTGGTCCAAACAGGTATGGATATGATTTTTTTATATTTATATTTACAACAAAAGGAACAGTAATTCCTATGGGGCAACCAGATGAAAACAACACTACTGATACCCGTTGGCAATATAATTTTTCTCGTACAGGCAAAGAGTATTGTAATCCTAATGGTTCATTTGAAACCCAAACTGCTTGTGCTTATTATGCAATAAAAAATATAAATCCTTATAATGAAGACCAAAATTATTGGGATAGTTTTTTAAAATAAAGATTATAAATCATGAAAGTTAAAAAGATATAGAAAATTTAAGGTATTAATTATAAATTGAATATATTAGATATGAAAAAAGTTGGTTTTACGTTATCAGAAGTATTAATAACAGTTGGAATTATTGGGGTCATTTCTGCAATTACTATTCCTGCATTGGTGCAAAAATATAAAGAAATTCAAACGGTATCACAAGTTTTAGAGGCTGTTTCAATTTTTTCTCAAGGATTTACAAAGATTTCGCAGGAGTGTGAAGGGCTGTCAAACTGTAATAGTAATTATTTAATGGATGTTTTGAATTATACTCTGCCTCCATTGTTGAAAGCAAATATGAATGTTCTTCAAACTTGTAGGGCGGGTGAACATACGGCTTGTTTGGGAGATATTGAGTATAAATCGCTTGACGGTAAAACGAAAACCGGAGAATTTGCAGGTCGTTATCAAATGTCAGGGGTTCTTAATAATGGAATGACTTTTACACTGGGACTTCCTAATGGCGGTTGGGCATATAGCGATAATTGGCCGTTAAATATTGATATAAATGGTCAAAGTGGACCTAATATTGTTGGACGAGATGCTTTTGCCTTTTATGTGTCAGATAGCGGGGTTGTTCGGGCTAGAGGAATGGCAGATGCAGCATCTTGTGATAATACGCATTATTCCGGTAATGGTAGGAATGGTTATCGTTGTTCTGAATGGATTTTGAAATATCATAATATGGATTATTTACACAATTCATATCCAAACTGGTCAAAAGCTTGGAATTAGAATTGTAATTTGCCCCTGTCCCATAAAAAATAATCCTCCTCAAAAAGGAAGATTACTTTAAAATTTAAAAAATGGACATTAAGAGTCAAAACTCGAACTTTTTAGACAAAATAAAAATTCTTGTAAATAATTTTAGCCAATATGAAATTTTAGAAATTATAAAAAATTTATTTGAGATTAAAAAATTAATTTCTGAAATATAAATTTTTGACTTGGAAAAATTTCTCATTAAAAATTTTTTATGAAAATCAGAAAAGATGTTGGCTTAATTATAAAATTTGATGATGTTGAATATTCAAAAGAAGAATGTGCTTCTTTATACCAACAATTATTTGAACTTCTTTGTGAAGTTGCAAAATACAAATATTGTCCGAAAAATATTGGAAAAGTCTTGGCTGACGCTATTTTTGAACGAAAAAAGCTGACGTCTAAAGAGGTTCGAACTTCTGAAATACAAGCAGACAACGAGTTATAGCGATTTTGTAATTTTTTGCGAATTTTGACAAAATATGCTAGAACGCAGAAAGCCACTAAAAAAGAGCCTTTCGGCTCTTGATTTTAAATGGTGGGACCAGAGGGATTCGAACCCACGACCAAGGGATTATGAGTCCCCTGCGCTACCGCTGCGCCATAGTCCCACGGTAGTTATCGGTTTTGATTAATTGTTTACTTGCGGTGCTACGCAACCTTCCCTCTCACAAAACTTGACATTTAGTCAACTTTTGTTCGGCAGAGTGCCATAGCTCACGGTAGTATTCAATTTTTTGTGGTGCTAAGCAATCTATCCTCTCATAGAACTTAATATTTAGTCAATTTTTGGAGAATGCCATCGCCCACGGTAACTCTCGTTCTTCATCAGAATATCATTAAATCCTTCAAAAATCAAGAGCTTATTTTACTGTTACAGTTTTTAGTTCTTGCTTGGTTTGCTTTGCCCCAAGTGTTTTTTCTGATGGAAGGATTATGCAATCCGTCAACTCTGAACCTGTTTTGATTTCTGCATTATCTAAAACGATACAGTTTTCAAGTTTGATGTATTCTCCGAGTTTGCAATTATTCCCTACAACATTATTTCCGACAAATCTTACTGTTTCCGGTATTTTGGTTTTTCCTGAAACATATGTCCCAAGATTGGTTTCTGTAATTTGTGGGTGTTTAATTTTACAAACGCCATTGAATACGTCTTGAATTGATTGTTTGTATTGTGAAATTGTTCCTACATCATTCCAATATTCAGATACTTCAAATGTGTTAATTGCTTTTTCTTCTAACAATTTAGGAAATACATTTTTTGCAAAATCGTAGAAGGTGTTTTCCGGAATATAGTCAAAAATTTTGTAGTTAAAAATATAAATTCCTGTATTGATAAAGTTGCTTTTAGCCTCATCAACAGGTGGTTTTTCTTGAAATTCTGTAATAAATCCGTTTTCATCTGTAACTACTACCCCGAAATGAGAAACGTGTTCATGTGGGATTTGTTTTATTCCGATTGTTGCAATCGCATTTGATTTTTTGTGAATTTCAATACCTTTTTTTATGTCTGCATTTGTCAAAACGTCCCCAGACATAACTATAAAATCTTCTCTTTCATCAAAGAAATGTTGGCATTTCTTTACGCCGCCGGCAGTTCCGGATAGTTTTGTTTCTTTAATGTAGTTGAAATTTATTCCAAGATTATTTTTTTTGTATCGGTCAATAATTTGGTCAGCAAGATAATATGTGTTAGAAATAACGTCTTTTACTCCGAGTTCTGAAAGTTGAGATAGTAAAATATCCATTAACGGCATATTCATTACCGGAATCAATGGTTTTGGCATTAAGAGAGTAAGTGGTTCTAATCTTGAACCCATACCTGCAGCCATAATCATTGCTTTTATATTTTTATTTCTCATTCTACATCCCTTTTAATTGCTATGCTAAGTCTATGATACTACCAAGGGTAGTTTTTGTCCATTGACCAATTGTTTATTTTTAACAATGCACCACAACCTGTTCCTGCTCCCAGTCCGAGTTCATTTGTTTCAGCGTTTTTATTGCAGGTGTCAAATCCTTTTTTAGAAATTATGTCATTATATTCTAAAGTATCTTGCGGAATTCCGCATTTGTCATAGCCGCCAAAGTGTATCCCATTTGGAATGTTTTGCGATGGTTTTTCATTGCAAAGTTTTGGATGGTTTTCGCTGTCATAAAAAGAGAAGACAAAAATATCTTTTCCTAAAGTATTTTCACCTGTTTTTCCGTTTGTATCTAAAATAATTGACATTAAACCTTGTTTGTTTTTATGGAAACCAATGGTTGTATTATCATCAAGGATTATACTGTATAGTGCCATGTTTGATTTTTTACGATTTTTTAAATCTTTGTATTGTGGTGAATTCCAGCAACTATCTTGTTTTCCCTTACAGTATTCTGAAATTTGTAAATATGGAGTGAAATATGTTTCGGCAAATACATTAACAGATAAAGAAGGATTGTATTTGTTCATTGGTTCTCCGCTCACAAGAGAATACATTCTGTTTGCTTGTTGGAGTAAAGCGTATGCTTTTTGATATTTTACGATGGCTAATTTTTGTTGATATGATTTGTAAAACGGTACTAAAATCATTACAAATAATAAGAGTGCAACAATCCCTACAATTAAAACTGTTTGAGATAACGTAATATTTCCTTTGCGTTTATTTCTCATCTTTACAAAAAACTCCAAATATTTACCACTTGTTCAGTATATCAATTATTTCTTTTTTTGACAACTTTGGATTAATTTCTTTTATTGAGATTATTTCTTCTGTTGAAACTTTTTCTTTAAATATTTCTTCAAGAAGGTTTTTGTCGTAATCGTATAGGATAGAGCCGTGCTGTAGAATATATCTATGGCTTCTGCATTGTGCCGAACCAATTAACTTTTTCCCATTGTAGCAAAGGTCTGCACCTGTTGAAATAAGCATACAATAGTCAAAGCCTGTTTTTATTGGTTTGGAAGTTCCGAATGATAAATCAATTCCAAGTTTGTGAAATTTATCAATCAAGATTTGAGAAATTTCTTTGTAAGATGAAACAATATGGCTTCCATTTTTGAGATAAGTTTCAGGGCAGATAAAGCTGTATGTAATTTCGTTGTCGTGTAATAACGCTCTTCCGCCGGTTAAACGTCTTACGACATCGATATTTTTTGATTTGAGAAATTCGTAGTCAAGAAAATCATCTTTTTGGTTTCTTCCAAGAGAAACGCAGGCAGGACTCCAAGCGTACAATCTGAAAATAGGTTCTTGAAGATTATTTTTTATTGCAAAATCCAGCAAGTCGCTATCGATTTGCATATTTTCTTTGCCGTTGCGAATTTCGTATGGAATAAGTTTCATAATTAAAATGCCATATCTCCGTAGTCGTGGATTGAGTATCCATGCCCGTCAAGAGCAGGTGCCTTGATTTCATCCAGTGGAGGAAGGTTATATTTTATGTTATTTTCCTGAACTTGTGATGGGTGAACGATTGGTGTAAGCGGTAGCAATCCATTCTCATTTGTTGTTGGTGTTGTTTGTACCGGTTGCTCCTGAGTTTGTTGTTCTTGTTTATTACGTTTGTTTTTCTTTTTAGACGTCGTAGTATTTGGGGTTAGATTTGGATATAGGGTTTGAAGTTGAGCTTGTTGAGCTTCAGGATTTGGCAAAGCATAATGTGGAGATTGTCGCTTTGCAGTTTCTTTATCTTGCCCGTGTAAAAAGATAAAGCCTTTAGTTGAATATTTATCGTGTTTTTTGAACTCAAATTGAGGTTCAAGCTCTTCTACCGTAGATTTTCTTGCGCTACTTTTCTTTTTCGTCGTTGTTGTAACTTCTTTTTCCTTTTTAGGTTTTACTTTATGTTCTTTTGTTTTCTTAACTTTTTCAGGTTTAATTTTTTGTTTTTTCTCTTTTTTTACTTTTGGTGTTTTTTTATGTTTTTTAGAAGGTTGAACACTTTCTTCTTCTTCTTCGGAATCATTTGTCAAAATTTCCGTTTTTTTCTTGCCAAAAGCTATTTTTTCGAGTTCAAAAGATTCATCTATTGGTGCAGCTCCTGAAATTGTAGGTTTAAGCTCTGATTTTTTGTTCTCTTTAATATTTAAAGGTTGCAAATCAGGCATTTTGTCTAAGTTTGGATCAGGTTTTTCGTCAATGTAAGAATTTTGTGCTTCTTCTTCAACTGATGGTAGTGAAGATGGTTTTGTTTCCGACTGAATATTTTGAGTATAATTTTCTACATTTTTGATTGTGTCGTTATATTCTTGGTTATCAGAAGTTGTTTCTTCTTGATTTTGTTGAATCGTTTCGCCGTTTTCTCTAGCTTCTAATTCTTTTTCAAATTGTACAAATGTTTCATTTCCTACAAATTGTTCAAGTGCAGCACGTTTAGAGAAAAAGTCTGATTTTGCAGTTCTTTGTTTGTCGATTGCAGTTCTGTAATACGCATCGGTAATTACAATAAGCTCTCTCGGGGCGTTATTTTTTTGTGCAAGTTCAAATTTTCTTTGTCTTTCTTCAACAAGTTTTGTGGTCATTTCAAGTTGTTTTTTGGCAGACATATAATCGTAGTAAAGATTAACTGCATTTTGTTGAAGGTCTTCAATCTTTCTAATCAAGATAATCATATCGGCATCATTAACTCTAGTATATTTATAGTTAAGAGCCTTTGTATCTTGGGACATTATGTTCAAAATATTCCCACCGATTAAAGAAGAACCTGCAAATACAGGACTAGCCATACTTGCTCCTACTAGGGTTGACATACTTGCGATAGTAGATAGTACTTTTTTGATTGATTTGCTGTCAGGTTTATCTGCATCGGGGTTAGCTAATTTGTATAATGCAAAGTTGATTGTATCGCTTTGGGTTGCAGCTCCTTGCCAAAGAAGAGTTAAATCAGAAACCATATCATTTTCTTCATACTCTAATTCTTTTCCGATTTCTTTAGATAATTTGCTGATGCTCAAATCTGCATAAGTCATATCGGTAATTGCAGAGTCTTTGTTATCTCCAATTTGTGCATATGTCTTTTCTATTTGGGGTTTTTCTTGTTTTGCTTGAACAAATTGAGTTTCCGGAACTTCTGAAAGCCCGACTCTATATGCCGGAGGTTTTGGAAATTCAACATCTTTTAGGGTTAAGTTTTCTGCATTTGCAAAGTTTACACCAGATAGGCAAAGTGCAATTGTTAAAAATAGGAATTTTTTATTTAGCATCTTTGTTTCCTCCTATCAATGCTGAATCATAGTTGTATTGGTATAAGTTCAAATTTTCAACAACTTTTTTCCCTGCAAGTCGTTGGAGTTCTAAGTGATATTTTTTTGACATTTGAACATATTTAGCTTCTTCAATTTGCATATCGTCATATAGAGCGGATGAAATTGATATTTCTAAAAAGTCTTCTTCATCCATTGCTTTTGCGTAATTTCTACTATACAAAAGTTCTCTTGAACGGATTTCTTTTAATTGTGATAAACTCCCTTTGTAATTGTAGTATGCGTTAATAATTTTGTCTTGCAAATTTTCTACAAGTCCTGCCAACTCAATAAGTTCGGTATCTGTAAGTGGAACTTCTTGAGGAATATTTTTTTTATTTAAAAGATTTTGAGCAATTCTTCCTGCTGCATAAGATCCTGATTGAACCATATAATCTGCTCCGACAAGTGCCGGTGCTAAAGAAGCTCCGGATACAATTGCAGAAAGGGTCTTAGCCATTAGAGAAGAATGTATTCTCCTTTGACTTTCCGGAGTTGCTAATTTTTTTAGTGCAAAGCCGATAACTTGGTTATTTTCAACCGTTCCTTTCCACAAATTGTCTATGTCTTCCATATCTTTTTCTTTTTGGAGTTTGACAATTTCGTCCATAATTTGTTGTTCGCTAATGACTAAAGAATCTTTTCCCTTGTAATCAACTTTAGGCAATTCAATTTTGGTTTGTTCCACTGTTCCTAAATGAACTTCCCCATCATCAATTGCAAGTGCGGGTTGAGTTATAACACTAATTATCCCTAAAAAAATTACCAGCTTTCTCATACTAAATTTATAGCACAAGAACGATAATAAATCCAATGGTTGATTAATCTTTAAATCTCTTGATTGTTCTTCTATTCCGAAAAAAAATCTAATATAGAAATGTAAGAGGAAAAAGAGTTGAGCGACGAGAATATAAAATCTCAATATATGAGCACCCCTATTATTAGGAGAAAAAAAGTTAATAAAATTCAATCTGAAGCGGATTTATTGAGAACAAAACGTTCGTTCAAAGAGGCTGTTTCTGCATACTTAAATTCTGTCCTTTTAGATAGAAATAATCCTGATACCTATTTAGGATTAGGAATTTGTTATAAAAATATGGGCAAAATCAAAAAAGCTATTGAAAATTTAGAAAAAGCAGCACTGCTTGATTCTAATAAATTTGATACTTTTTATGAATTAGGGCTTTGTCATTTGAAAGATGAAACTCCTTGCTGTGCGATTAAGTGTTTTATTCAAGCTATTCAGATTGAACCTGATAATCCGGATGCAATTTATCAACTCGGTATCGCTCACGAACAATGCGAAGAAGAAGATATGGCTTTGATGATTTATCAAAAACTTATTGAAAATTCGCCAAATTATATCAACGCCTACGTTAGAAAATCTTCACTTTTGATGAAGATGGAATTATACAGACCGGCTCTTGCATTGTATAAAGAAATTTTGAAAATAAATCCAAATTATACCCAAGTTTATTCAGATATTGGATTATGTTTAGATAAACTTGGCAAACACTCAGACGCAAAAAGATATTATAGAAAATTCTTAGCTTGCAGACCTGATTCTGAGAATGCGAATTTTATTATGCGTAGAGTGGAAAAATTAAGATCGCTAAAAACTAAAACAACAAAACTCTCAATCGTGTAATTGCAATTGAGAGTTTTGAAAAGTTTTATTTTGAATTTTTTTAGACGGTCTTGATATATAAATCGATGTCTTCTTCTGAATTCATTTCGGTTGTCGCAACTAGGATTTTTTTATCATCTAATTTAATTCCACCTAAAATGTTATTGTCTTCCAGTTTTGCAAGAAATTCATCTGCATTTGGAACTTCTAAAACAAATTCATTGAAGAAATTTTTATTTAGAACTTTGTAGCCTTTTTCTTGCAATTTATTTGCTAGAGTGTGGGCATTTTTTGTAGATAAATATCCGGCTTGTCTGAATCCTTTATCTCCCATAACTGATAGATAAAGAGTTGCACAAAGTCCAATAAGAGCTTGATTAGAACAAATATTACTTGTTGCTTTTTCTCTTTTGATATGTTGTTCTCTTGTTTGAATAGTTAGACAAAATGCTTGTTTACCATCTTTATCAACCGTTCTTCCTGCTAGTCTTCCAGGAAGTTGACGCATCAATTTTTCTCTACAAGCAATGAATCCAGCACTAGGTCCGCCAAAATTCATTGGAATTCCTAGGGTTTGAATATCCCCAACTGCAATATCTGCTCCCATTTCTGCTGGGGTTTTCAATATTGCTAATGATGATGGGTCGCAACAAATTATAGACAAGCATTCAACTTCTTTTGGTTGAATAATTTCTCCATAATAGTTAGGAGTTTGAACGAGAACTCCGGCATAATCTTTTGTTGCTTGTGGTATTTCGTCAACCCAATCAACTTCAATTCCTTGAGAATTAGTGTAAGTTTCAATAACCCTCTTGTATTCTGGGTTTAGAGAATTAAGTACACAAACTTTGTATTTTTTAGAAATTCTGCAAGCCATTAATATTGCTTCGGCACAAGCTGTTCCAGCATCATAAACTGTGGCATTAGAAATATCCATACCAGTTAATCTACAAATCATTGTTTGAAATTCATACATAACTTGCAATGTTCCTTGTGAAATTTCTGGTTGGTATGGAGTGTAAGCAGTGTTAAATTCAAATCTGCTTGCAACTTGATTTATACAAGCGGGTACAAATTTATTGTAAATTCCGCCCCCAAGAAAGCTTATAAAATCCGATTTGTTTGATTTTGCGAGATTTTTAACTTTTCTTTGGGTTTCCATTTCACTCAACCCTTCTGGAAGGTCAAGTTCTGGCATTCTTACAGATTGAGGAATTTGTTTGAATAAATCTTCAACTTTATCAATTCTGATAGCTTTACACATTTCTTGTGTTGTTTTTTCGTTGTGTACTAAAAAATTCTTCATTATTATTCCAATTCTTCTTTATAATCTGCGTATGATACTAAATCTTTGAACTCATCTTCTGATGCTGTTGATTCAACTTTAACAAGCCATCCGCCTTCGTAACAATCTTCGTTCAATTGTTCTGGAGCATCAACTAATCCATCGTTAATTTCAACAATTTTACCACTGATTGGCATGTAAATTTCAGAAGCAGCTTTTACTGATTCAATGTTTGCAAAAGTATCACCTTTAGCAAATTCATCTCCAACTTCCGGCAATTCTAAAAATACAATATCGCCAAGTTGTTCAATAGCATAATCTGTAAGTCCGATAACATATTTGTCATCTTGTTTAATAACGTATTCGTGCGATTTAGAACATAACATTTCTTCTTTAAAACCCATTTATATTTTCTCCTTTTTCATACTTTTAATTGTTTATAATAGTTATACCTTATTTCTTTTTTGGATAAAAGGTCTTTTTACGATTTTTGCATCGTGAAGTTTTTCTCTAATCATAACTTGAACAGTTGCATCGGTGCAAATTTCTTTGATATTTTTTACATAGCCAAGAGCGATATTTTTGCCTGTGCTAGGTGAAACACATCCGCTTGTAACATGTCCGACTTTTTCACCATTGAAATAAATTTCATACCCATGTCGAGCAATGTTTCTGTCTAACATTTCAAGTCCAACGAGCTTTTTAGAAACTCCATTGGCAATTTGGCTCATAATAATCTCTTTGCCGTTGTAGTCTGCTTGTTTATCTTTAGGAACAGACCAAGACAAACCTGCTTCAATTGGTGTTGTGTTTTCGTCTAAATCATTTCCGTATAAATGCAGTGCCGCTTCAAGTCTAAGAGTATCTCTTGCACCAAGACCGATTGGCTTAATTCCGTATTCTTTACCTTCTTCTAAAATCTTATCCCATAAAAATTCTGAATATTCGTTTTCTACAAGGAGTTCAAAACCGTCTTCCCCAGTGTATCCTGTGCGGGAAGCTAGAAGTTTTATCCCTTCAATAATTGCAGGCTTAATTGTGAAAGATTTTTGATTCTGAAGGTTGTAACCCATTTTTCTTACCAAATCAATTGCCTTTGGTCCTTGAACGGCAAGGAGTGAGTAGTTGTGAGATTGGTTGTCAATTTTTACCTTCATTCCTCGTTTATTTCTCACAATCCAATTTAAATCTTCATCAATTCTTGAAGCGTTACAGATTACCAAATAATATTCAATCCCTAATTTATAGATAATTAAGTCGTCGATAAGTCCGCCATTTTTGTTCGGTAATTGGCAATATACGGCTTTTTCATAATCAAGTTTTTCAATGTCTTGAGGAACGATTTTATTTAAAAATGCTGTTGCATCTTTACCAGAAACAAAAACTTCTCCCATGTGAGAAACGTCGAAAAGTCCAACGGCATTTCTTACTGTTTTATGTTCTTCAATGATTGATGAATATTGGACAGGCATGTGCCATCCTGCAAAATCAACCATCTTTGCACCAAGTGCAACGTGTTTATCGTGTAAATATGTTTCTTTTACCATCTAAAATCCCCCTCAAAACTATAACTTTATTGTGTTTCTTAATTACTCTTTTGTCAATAACATGTGTAGATAATTTAAAGATGTCAATTTAATAGGTTTAGAAGTTGATACAATTTTTTGATTTTGGTAGAGAGGATTGATAGCCTATTTCCCTCTCCTAGGACTCTGCCGAGCAAAACAATCCAGTGAATTGTTTTGTGAGAGGTTTGGGAAAGGGTGAGGGGTTAATCTTCGCAAGTTAAGATTTTAGATTCTTCGGGTAAATATGTATGGTTATTATTCTTATTTCAAATGTAAATCCCTCAGAATGATGTATGCGTTTTAAAGTATTAAGTTAGCAAATCTTGTCGTTATCGATACTTCGCTCAGTATGACGAGTTTGTTTGAGTTTTTAATTAGAATTTTTTCTTCCTTATGGCTAGGAAATAAATTTAATGTTGGGGCAAAAATACCGACCTACATTATTCAATTTATTACATAATGTAAAGCTGTATTTTATTCCTTGAAATTCAATCATAACTTGTTTTTTATTATTTTAATATTTTTCTAAGGCAATTATTTAAAATATAAATACTTTATATATACGTGGATAATACATAAATGTGAAAATTTTTAACGAAAGGAGAATTGATTATGGCATTAGACGGAATTAGTACCGGAGACTCTCAATATAACGTAAAATCTAAAACACCCGCTCAAAAAACTAAGGCTGAAAAAAAAGAAGCAAGAAAAGCAAAACGTGCTGAAAAAAAAGCATCTGGTCGTGTTAAGCAAGCTTTTACCGCAGATGAAGCAGCGAAAGTGAAAAAAATTATGAGAGTTGCATCGGCTTCTGCAGGATCTCTATTTATGAAATAACAGGTAAAAAGATATCTAGTCATAAAAAATTATACATTCCCTTCTTCACGTGAGAGGGAATGTATTTTAATTATTCCAAAAATCAACTACTTGCAAATTTTTTCATATTCACATCTTGCACAAGATTTTGAATTCTTTTGATACCACGAATCGGATGTTATTGCTGTGCATATTTTTAGCAATCTATTTTCGTATTCTTGTTTTAATTTTTCATTAAAATCAATGACATAGTTATTTTTGTCTTTTAGATTTATATAAACAAAAGATAATTTATCGTATTTTTTTAGGTATTTATCCATGCACAAAAGATAAATCATTGTTTGGTAATCAAACTCAGGATTTTTCGGAGTTGAACCGGTTTTGTAGTCAAGAATATAATATTCTTTTTCATCATGAACTACAGCATCAAGACGTCCACCAACCCAAAAATCTCCAATTTTTGTGCTGATTGAAAATTCAGATTTTAGGCATTTTTTTCTATAAAATGGGTTATTTAATAATGAAATCCATATCGCTTTTTCTTCTTCTGTTAAAGCTGTTTCTATTCTCGAAATGTTTATTTCTTGGAGAAAATAGTTAGCTAAGGCGTGAATTTTTTTCCCTTTTTCAAAAGGTAAAAATGAAAGTGGAACATTTACCCCTTCAATGTATCGAAAATAAAATTTTCTTGGACATTTTTCATAGGTTTTCAACATGTTTGGAGAGTATATTTTAATCATTTTGCCCTCCTTCAATTCCTAATAACTCTTCAAAAATTACACTAGGTTCAGATGTTTTTTCTTTCCCGAAAGATTTAATTTTGCTGCTTGCGGTTATGTAGAGTTTGTTTTTTGCTCTCGTGATTGCAACATATAGGAGTCTTAAGTTTTCGGCTAAGATTTCTTGTTTTAGCTCGTAATCAGATTTTTTCTTGTATGTTGGATTTAAGGATTTTACGGTTTCTAAAAAGTCTGCGGATTTTAAATTTATTTTTCCGATTGATAGTGGCAAACTTTTTTCTTGTAGTTCAGGGATAAATACGAGGTTGAATTCGTCCCCTTTTGATTTGTGCATTGTCATTATTTGAACCTTGCCACAAAGAGCTGATTTGTCGTCTTCGTCTTCTTCCGAGAAGAATTTAAAACCACTTAAATTTGGCTTTTTAGAAAGTTCAGCTAGTCGAGATACCGCATATTCTAAAGAATTATTTTTAATACAAATTCTTTTAATAAGAGTTGAAATTAGGTAAATATTAGCTTTTTCAATTTCGCTATTAAAAAATTGTTCGCCGACTTTTAAAGCTAATTCATTTGGCGGTAAGTAACATAATGACATCCAATAATTTACATCATAATTAAATTGTTCAAGGCTTTGAGCTTCGATGCTATCTCCGTTTAGTTTTACAAATGGGTTTTCGTATTTTGAAATTTCACTCCCTAACCCTCTTTTGTACAATCCTAAATCGGCAAGTACATCGTAATTTGCTCCAAGATTTTCGTTATCAAACGGATGCAAAACTATTTTCATTACTGCAAAAATTGCTTTGAAAATTGCTTTTTGTTCTAAACATTGGTTTCTTGTAATAGCTTTAAGTCCACTATTTTCAATCAAGTCTTGCCAAGCGGCTACTTGATAATTGTTTCTTAATAAAATTCCAACTGTATAATTAGGATTTTTGGACAACGTATCTTTTATTGTTTTTAGAATGTAATTTTTCTCATCAACTGGGGAATCAAAAATTTCTCCTGTGATAGCGTTTTCTGTTTGGGGATTTTTACCTTTGACTGGTTGCATAAACATTTTGAAAAAAGCATCTTTACTGTCTTGTTTTTGACTAAACATTTCAACTACGTTATTGGCTATTTCCCAAACTCCTTTGGTACATCGTTGAGAACAGTTCATCATAACATTGTTGTTTTCTGTAATAAATTTTCTAAATCCTTCAACATCAGCGTTAGAAAAAGTTGATGTAATGGATTGGTTCACATCGCCGCATCGAATGATGTTTTGATGTTTGCCTGAAAGAAGTGAAATCAATTCTTGTTGAATAGAAGAAGAATCTTGTGCTTCGTCTTCTATAATATATTCGCAAATTTCTTGATAATGTGATAAAATATCCGGATTTCCTCTTAGAATTTTTACAGAACCCGTTAGCATATCATCGTAATCAATAAGGTTAAATTCTTTCAAGTTTGACTGATACAGGTTGAAAAACGTTCTGAATTTTTTTAATTTCGCATCTGTTGGAAGGGTTTCAAATTTACCTAAACCCATTTTAAATACAGAAACGGCTCTATCAAACTCTTCTGCTGTTTTTGTATCAATTTTCATAACAGATGAAATTTCTCGGAGCATTCTATTTCTTTGTGAGTCATCACAGATTTCAAAATCAGATGATAACCCTAGCTTTTCGTAATTCCCATTCTCTTTCAAAATTCGTAAAGCTAAACCATGAATTGTACTTATATTTGGTAGTCTGGAAGAATTTTTGCGAACATTTTTAATTCTCTCTCTAAAATTTCTTGCAGCTGAATCCATATAAGTTAGGACAAAAATTCTTTCTGGGTTAATCCCTCTTTCTAATAGTTTAATAATTAAAGCGAGTAATATTGTTGTCTTCCCAGCTCCAGGAACAGCAGAAATTCCCATTTTCCCTGATTTGTATTCAAGAACCGGTTTTTGATCTTCTCGAGGTATAATTTTAAATGTCTTTTGCTCTGTTTCTTCTTGCTCTTGAGGATTTTCAACAACAATAAAATCTTCTAATGCTCCATAGTTTTCTATTCCGTTTGAATCAAACAAACTAGAGTAACAGAATATTTTATCCTTAGCACATAGTGTAAGTTTTCGCATAACTCGAGCATTTTTTTCTTTTGAAAGTTCTATATTATCATCAATTGTATATTCTTCTTTGTCCCAATCTTTTTGGAAAACCCAAGCGTTGTAAAGTGGCCCAGTATCTGATTTAATCCATTCTGAATTTGAAATATCTAGCCATATTTGATATTTTGTCTTTATTTGGTTGTCAATAATCTTTTGAGGTGTTGAAATTATTAGGTCATTTTTCCCAATTTCAAGAACTGAATACGGATTTTCAGAAATAATGGAGTTTTCAACCTGCAAAATAATATCTGATTTTCTAGAATTGAAACCTTTTCCCAAAACATTTTCAAAATCTGTAATTTGTTTGAGGAAGAAGTTAAATTTGTTAATTTCGTGTTTATTCCAGAAGTCAAAAGAAAATAACTGGTTGTATATTTTGACAATTTGTTCGGCTAGTTTTTCGTTACTATTTGCCAATTCGTTAATCAAATGCAAAAATTCATTATATTTTTTGTTGTAATCTTCATCCCCAAAATCAAACGGGATAAGAGTTTTTTGATTTTGAAAGTTTTCTAAAATTTCTTCGCAATATTTAAGCGGGATATGCAAAAATTCTGATAAAATAACTCGAATATCAAATTCCGATAAAGTCTTTTTGAGATTTGTGTTTAGTTTCAGTACGGTAATTACCGCAAGGACAAGCCTATTTTGAATAAGTTTTTCACTACCTGAAAGGTAACGCAAATTTATATTATTGGGCAAATCCTCTTTGAGGGTAAACTTCAACATTTCATCAACAATTGGAGTAATTATTGAGATTTCGGAAGGCGAAACTTTTTTATCTAAAAGAGTTTTAATTTTTTTGATTACACTTTCTATGATTTCTGACCGCTTTGAAAGAGATTCAAAGGTGAAATTGTGTAAAGTATCAACTTTTTCACTAAAAATATTTTCGTAAAGAGTTTGAGAATCTTGTAGCATTTTCGAGTCTGACGGAATTACAATAACGTCATTGTTAAAAATACTCTTCAATTTTTTATAATTATTTTTGTCTGCACTCAAATACCCGCAACGAGAAGACCCTAGGGGATCAATTGTAATAAAATAATCTTTCAACTGTTTAGACAAATATTCAATAAAATCAATACAAATAGGTGTGCATTCATCCGCATCATCAACTATCAAATATTTAATATTTTTAAAGTAATCAGTATTTTTATATACAAAATTGAACATTAAACACTGTCGCAAATAGTCAAAATCTCGGAGTTCAAGTGTTTTTTTCAAAAGTTTTTTTATTGCAAGAGAGGCTTCATCCGAAAATCCTTCTTTCAAAATCTTGGCTCTTTTATCAATTTCGCTTTGTGAAAGATTATTTTGCACAATAAGGGAATAACGTCTAAAAATTTGTTGCAATAAAGACATTCGGGAATTGTACCCCCTAAACTGAACCTCTTTTAAAATATCTTTTAGTAAGAACTGCGAAACTTCTAGCCCCGCAAGGTTGGGAAGTATAACAGGGTTGTCAAAAATATTTCTGTCTTCTAGAAATGCCCAATTGTCGTTTATAGTGTTGTAAACCAAAGAAAAGAACGAATGAACTTGTAATTTTTCAACACAATCAATCGTTAATTTTGAATAAGTTTTTTCAATAAAGTTGTTTTTCAAAGTGGAGTTTTGAACCAATACCAAAACTTCTGAAGCAGGAATTCCGTTATTTAACAGACCGGTATATTTCTCAACCAGCAAGTCTGTTTTGTTTGTTTCTATACTCCCCTCGATAATCAAATTCAATACTCCTTATGTAGTATTTTACCATAAAATAATATGCCAAACTACGTAATTGAAATGATGTTTTAAATATTAAAATAAACTATTATCAATGTATCGAAAAAGTGTGATGACTACAATAAATCAGGAGGAAGAAATCATGGCATCAAAAAAAGTTAACTTAACATTAGAAGAACAAATCGGATTTTCAGCAGGAGAAATTTATAACTATTTACACCAAAACGGAACAACTTCTTTTGCTAAAATGAAAAAAGAATTAGATTTAAAAGGAAACTTTGCAGATTTAGGTTTAGGCTGGTTAGCTAGAGAAAACAAAGTTGAAATCGCTCAAAAAGGACCTGCTGTAAAAGTTAGCCTTAAGTAGTTTTTAACCACATTTACACATGGAATAATATAAGAGGTATTACAATTTGTAATACCTTTTTCTTTTATTTAGGCAATTTTCGAAAACAAAAATACTTTATATACAATATAGGGGATAAAATAAGGGAAATTAATATGCGTATTTTGTCGAAAATGCTTCAAGGAGCAACAAAAGCCATTGTTGAAAGTAAACCTGTTACAGAAGTGATAACTAAGCCTAATTTAAAAGTTGGAAAGTTATTATCATTACCACAAGCTGAAAATACAGCAGAGAAATTAGCAGAAGCGGGTATTAGAAAATATCGGGTTAAACCGGATATTACAATTCCTGTCAATGTTCAAACTCAAGCCCTAAATAGACCTGCGTTTGAAGTTACTTCAGATGCAATTAAAGCCGGAGATATTACTCATCAGGCTGAAATTGGTAATATTTCTCTCCGTTTGAGTGAAAGTTACGAAAAAGCTCTTCCGAGTGCAAAAGCTCAATTGGATAAAGTCTTTTCCGGAATTGAAATCGGGGTTCGTCCAAAAGGTGCAAACTCTGTTTATTCAAAAGTTTGCAAATGGATGAAAAAATTAAATCAAAATGTTTCAACAGATAAACAAGCTGCAGAATACATCCAAGATGCTATTGGCGGAAGAATTCAACTTCCAAATTTGACCAAAAAGGATGTTGCTGAAACTATTGAAAACTTTACTTTTGAAGGCAAAGCCTTAACAAAATCGGAAAAATCTATTATTAAAAAATTATTTAATAATGAAACTCTATCTCCTACAGAACAAGTTGTTGCAGATAAATATTCACACGCAATCAAATGTGCTTTAGCGGAAAAACAATCTGATCCGGTTGTTAATAAATTCCTTCTATCAGGCATGAAAGATGCTTTGGATAGAAAAGTTACAACTATTGAAAAACTTGAAAAATCAGGCATGAGAAAAGATTTGATAGACGAATTGAAAAATAATCCTAATATTGAACCTCTACGACTTGGAGATGTAAACAATTACAAGGGTAAAGACGGTATTGCATATTTTTCAGATAATCAAATTAGGCAGTTTGAAAGATTTCAACTTGCAACAGGTGAAAAATTTGATATAATCAGTTGTTCTGAAAATATAGACCTTGCAAAATACGGATTGGAAAATCTTCCAAAATCCGCTAAAGATGCAATCAAATCAGGGGGATATACAACGGGACAAATTAATGTTGTATTTAAAGACGGTACATATGGAGAAATTCAAGTTCGTGGAACTGGTCCGTTTGGAGAATGGGAACACGTAAAATATGATGCACTTCAAGAAAAATTAACACTAACTCCCGCAAGCCAAGAATACGTATCCGCATTGAAAGGTTTAGCTCCGGAAGAAGCAAAACAATATGACAAATACGGTTCAAAGGTTTATGATTACTACCGAGATGGAGAACTTGGTGTTAAAACATCTCAACCAAAACTTCCAAATGGATTTAATCCAAAATTGTCTAAAGATTATATGCGAGAAATCCACGAAGCTGATGTTGCAGACCAAAAAGCAAAAATGGTAAATTTTGTACCTCATTTAGAACCTTTAAATATTGCATATGTAGGATAGACGAATAAGGAAAAATATGATAAAATTACTGAATATAAAAACAAATAAAGCAAAAATAATAAGGCTTAAACCAGTGAATTTTCAAGAAAAGTTAGAAATTTTGGTCAAGACAATTAAAGATCGTGCAGGAAGAGAAATCCTTGATAACTCTTATTATCGGGAAATAAATGTTCCTATGCAGAATACAGATAAAAATTTATATTGCCGTTCTTTAGTTTTGTCAATTTCCCAAGACGAAAAGAACAAAGCAAGTCATCTTTTAGAAGTTGCCATGCTTCATCCGGCTATGATGATTGAGAACAAAAGACCTATTGCAATGGGTAACAAAGCTGAAATATTGAAAGCCTTGGAAGATAAGAATTTCATAAAGAATTTGTCAAAAGATATTTCAGAAATGAGTGATAAACTTAAATCATTATAAAAATATCATTAAAAAATAATTAAAAATAACGAAAAATCTCCTATTTTATATTATCATTATAATAGGAGATTTGATTATGAAATATAAAGATTACTACGAAACTCTGGGAGTAAAAAGAGAAGCTACCGAAGCAGAAATAAAATCTGCATACAGAAAACTTGCTCGTAAATATCACCCGGATGTAAATAAAACAAAAGAAGCAGAAGAAAAATTTAAAGAGATAAACGAAGCCTATGAAGTTCTTGGCGATAAACAAAAACGTCAAAGATATGATAGCTTAGGTGCAAATTGGCAAGGCGGAGCAGATTATACTCCACCTCCCGGATTTGAAAACTTTAACTTTGGCGGTGGTCAAGGTGGAGCTTATCAACAATTTAACTTCAATGGTCAAGATATGGGCGGATTCTCTGATTTTTTTAGCTCATTGTTTGGCGATATGATGGGTGGTGCTGCTGCTGGAGGTGCAAGAGGAGGATTCTCCGGTTTTGACTTTGGCGACTTGGGTGCAGCTCAACAAGGTTATACAAGAAGAAGTTACGGAAGTACAGGCTCAAGAGGTTCCAGAACAAGAACTCAAAGCACACCTAAAGAAGACTTGGATATAACAAAAACTTTGAATGTAACCGCAAAGGATTTGTTCTCATCCGAACCTATCACCGTAAAATTCAATGATATGAGAAAATGCACTCAATGCCCTCCAAATGGTGGTTATTGTTCTGCTTGCGGAAGTACAGGGATTATTAATGAAACAAAATCTATAAAAGTAAGACTTCCAAAAGAAATAAAAGAAGGGCAAAAAGTAAGACTTAAAGGCGAAGGCAAAGCAGATGTTTATGGTCAAAAAGGTGATTTGTATTTGATAATTTCTCCAAAAGATTCTGAATACGAAATTAAAGGTTCTGATTTGACTAAAGAAATCGAAATTACTCCGCCGGAAGCCGTTTTAGGTTGTCAAAAAGAAATCCAAACCTTACACGGAAATATTGGTATAAAAATACCTCCAATGACTTCAAGCGGGAAAATGCTAAGACTTAAAAACTTAGGATTACCTAAAAAAGCCGGAGGATACGGTAATTTGAATGCAAAAATAAAAATCGTATTACCTGCAAAATTAACCCAAAAGCAAATTGATTTGTATAAACAATTGCAAGGATAATGTTATTATTCCCTCTCCAACAAATGGAGAGGGAATTTTTTAATTAGGTTTTGTAAATTCCGTTGTTCACTTTTTATTTTACGTCATTCTTGTATATGTCAACGAATTACTTGACATATACAAGAATGACAAACATAAAGACCTAGTGCCTTAGTGCCTATTTCGAACTTATTCCCCTGTTCCTTATTGCCTTTATCCCGTAAGACTTATCAACTTATAGACTTTTAACTTTTTATGATACAATATTTTCATAAAAGAAAGGGTAAGAACTTGATTAGATTTCTTGGTGCTTGTGTCCAAAATTTAATAGAATGTATTACGTACATTTTTAGCGGGAATGTAAGGCTTAGAACAGTTATTTCGCAAGCTGCAGCAATAAGTTATGACTCTTTACCAATCTCTTTAGTTATTGCATTTATTTCAGCCGCTGTTATTGCAATTCAAGTTTCTAAAGAATTTTTGATGACCGGTGCAGAAGCGTACATTGGCGGTACTATTGCCGTTGTTATGATTCGTGAAATTGCTCCTGGATTTGTTGCTTTGGCTATTGGTGCCAGAGCGGGAACTGCAATATCCGCTGAAATTGCTAATATGCAAGTTACATCACAAGTTGATGCAATCAAGACTTTAAAAATCAGCCCTGTCGGTTATTATTTTGCCCCTAGAATTATATCAGCCGCAATTACAGTTCCAATGGTTGTTTTAATTGCTGAATTTGTCGGGATTTTAGGCGGAATGTTTGTTTCTCTTGAAACAATCAATCTTCACCCAGCAAGATATATGGCATCTGCTTGGGCATGGATGGCAACAAAAGATATTTATATCAGCTTGCTCAAGGCATGTATTTTTGGCGGACTAATTGCATTAGTTTGTGCCTCAAAAGGTTATGAAACAAGGGGCGGAGCAAAAGAAGTCGGGACTTCAACAACTCAAGCAGCAATCCTTTCAACTATCTATATGTTAGTTGCAGATTTTTTAATCAATTTGCTTTTTTATATCGCTTAAATGCAATATATTATTTTGTTACAGTAAATTTGTTATATTTTGACATTTGATATATAATGCCATGTATAAAATTGAAAACTGAAAGGATATGGATATGAATACAGTAGTTGTTGTTGGCAGAGTTGGAAGAGATGCTTCTGAAAACTTTAATGCTTACGATTCAGGCAAGACAAAGGCTTCTTTTTCTGTTGCAGTAAACAGATGGGATACCAAAACTAAATCAGAAGTTACTGATTGGTTTAATATTGAAGTTTGGGATAAACAAGCTGAATTTGCAGCAGAATATATTAAAAAAGGAAGACTTGTTGCTATCGATGGTAGAATTGCAAACAGACGTTGGGTTGATAAACAAACTAACAACGAAAGAGAATCTTTCTATGTTATTGCAAACAACATTAGATTATTAGGTTCAAAAAGGGACGCTGAAACAGAAGCTGTATTATGATTATAAATTCTAACACTGTCGGCATCATTGCGGACGATTTGACTGGGGCAAACGATACAGCTCTACAGTTTGAATTGAATGGTGCTGATACAAACATTTTACTGAATAACGAAATTCAAAAGACACAAACTAATCCATCTCAAGCATGGGCGATTTCGACTGAGTCAAGAAATGTTTCACCTCAAGAAGCATTTGAGAAAGTTAAGAATGCCGCTCAACTGTTTGTGAATGAAATCAATCCGGATTTCTTCTATAAAAAAATCGACTCAACAGTAAGAGGAAATATTGCGGTTGAAGTTTTGTCTTTGCTTCAAGTTTTGGAATGGGATGCTGCGATTGTAATGCCTGCTTTTCCTCAAGAAGGAAGAATAACTGTTGGCGGATACCACTTGTTAAAAGGTGTTCCAATTGAAAGAACCGAAATGGCAAGAGATCCACATTCGCCAATTACTGAATCTCACCTTCCAACAATGTTGAAGGCTCAACTTGGAGAAAATTTGGTAGATTTAGTCGGAGAAATAGGATTGAAAACCATTTTAGACGGTGCAGGTCCAATTTTGATGACTTTGAATGATTTAATTTCAAAAGGTAAAAAAATTATTATCGCGGATTCTACTTCTACAACCGATTTGGAACAAATCGTGCTTGCTATGCAAAAATCTAATTATAAAATTTTGCCTGTTGGAACAGCCGCAGCTGCAAAAGTTCTAAGTAACGAATGGTTTCCACAAGATGAGGAAGAAGAAGTTCTTCCTGTAAAACTTCCAACCTTACCAAAATTTATTGTTTCCGGAAGTGCAACTCACATTACTGCAAACCAAATCGAAAAACTTGAACAAAATGAAAACTATGAAGAAAACTGTTTGATTATTGAACTCAATATGAACACTGTTCTTTCCGGAGTTGAAGAGAGTTTAGTTGATAGAATTGTTTCAAATCTAGGAAGTAACAATATTGTGTTGGTTCATACTTCAAAATTACTCAAAAATTTTGATGGCTTTTCGGAAGATACAATCAAAGCCGATTTAACAAAATCCGGTCTTGCAAATGTTATTACTGATTTCCTTTCAGATTTAGCAAAACAAGTTTTGGAAAAGAAAAAGGCTATTCTTGTTACACTTGGTGGTGAAACGTCTTACAAATGTTGTAACGCAATTGGTGCTAATCAACTAAAACTTGTTGATGAAGTTTTGCCTGCAATTGCTCTTGGCAGAAGTGTAAATTCAGACCAATGGATTGTTACAAAATCCGGAAATTTGGGTGGAGTTAACACTCTTATTGAAATTTTAAGATATTTTGAAAAACACGAAGAGTAAATTATGGATAAAATCGCAATTACAACCGGAGATCCAAATGGAATTGGATCTGAAATTACCATAAAAGCTCTAAAAGAACTCGATTTACCACAAGATAAAATCATTCTTATTTCTAATCGTGATGTTTTGGATTTTTATGGAAAACTTGATAAAAAGTATGACATAATTGAAATTCCTTTCGATAAAAAAGACGTAAAAGCTGGGAAAATTACAAAAGAAGCCGGAGAATTTTCTTTCCAATCTCTTTTGAAAGTTTGCGAAATTAAACCCAAAGCGATTGTAACGGCTCCTGTTGCCAAAAATGCAATGTATCTTGCCGGACATAAGTTTAACGGTCAAACAGAAGTTTTGCAAAAATATCTTGCACATGATGGACAACTTGCCGAAATGCTTTTTGTTGCAGATAATTTTAGAGTTTTGTTGTTGACCAGACATTGTGCGTTGAAAGATATAAATTTAACCAAAGAAATTGTAATAACGAAAGTTCAAAACTTGGTAAAAACTTTTGAATCTCATTTTGGCATAGAAAATCCAAAGTTTGCACTATGTGGTTTTAATCCTCACTCTGGAGAAGATGGAATTTTAGGAAGGGAAGAAATAGATATTCTAATCCCTGCCGTTAAAGAATTGCAAGCTCAAGGTATCGATATTTCAATGCCGCTACCTGCGGATACATTGTTTGTAAAAGCCGGAGTTCATTACTACAAAGGCGAAAAAGATGATTACGATTGTTATATTGCCAATTATCATGATCAAGGGCTTATCCCGATAAAAACTGTTGCAGGTGATAAAACCGTCAATATGACTATTGGTTTAGATATTATCAGAACTTCTCCGGGACATGGTACAGCTTTTGACATTGCCGGTAATAATATTGCAGACCCTAATGGAATGATTGCAGCAATTCGAGAAGTTTTATAAAATAACTTCCGGTGGTTTTTCAAAATAGGTAGGGAATTTTTTCTTATACCTGTCTAACTCAGTGCAATAAGCCTCTAAATCGAGTGAAACACCTTTTGCTAATGGGTATGTTTTTATCCCAAGGGCTTTATAAATTGCACGAATAAAGACATTTGCAATCGAATCACTTCCACGCTCCCAAGGAGTTGAATGAGCTAAAATCCAACGAATTTCAGCAATATTTTCATTTATATCTTTTAAGTGTTCTGGTTGAACATCGATTTTAGTATATTTGGCGATATGATTTTTATACAATTCGTCAACTTTATTAAGAGCGGCATTTACACCATTTTTATCTCCATGGCGGAGAAAATTCGTGCCAGAGCCACAGACTGGTCTTGTAAGACTTATATATGGATAAGGATTGCCTACGGGCTTATCTATACATTTATCCAATCTTAATTCATAAGACTTATAAGCGGATTTTTTTATGGAATAATCAGTTGCAAGCATATCATATTTGTCCCAATCGGAACCACTTCTCCAGCCTTCACGACTGGCACGCAAAATTCCGGTGTGTTCCCGTTTAGTCAAGTCTAAAGTGAACTTATTCGCTTTTGTAATTCCTGCGGTAATAAAACGCAAGATGTTTTCACAAGATGTATCTTTTCGTATTAAGCTAACTGCAGTATCGGCAGTGTTTTTGACACTGTGTGCCCAAATTCTGTTTTTGCTATAACCTCTGATATTAACCCAGAAGTCTGCATTTTTAAAATTCAATTTTTTTGAATTCAAATTAGCTTGGAACGATAGATTTTGCGAGTTACTAAAATTTGAGATGAGCATACTTTTTACAAAACGTGTAAAAAATATTTTTGCCAAACCAAATTTTAGGATGCAAAAACGACCACACTATCAGCAAACAGCTTTACCATCGAAAAGTCAACGACTTTTAAGAGTTTTTATTTCTCTCGGGTGTGAGCCTTAACCGATGTTTCTAATATACCATATGATTTAAGATTTTGTAAACATCCGTATTTTTACGTAGGTAAAAATACGACTAGCCACTTGGGGGAGTTTGACTCTTGACATCCTTGGGCTGTAAGGGTTTGCGGGGCAGGAAAAGGAACAAGGAAATAGGGAAAGTTCTTACAGAAGGCATTAAGATATATGGCACTAAGACCTTAGTGCCTCAGTACCTTTTTTTAACGAACTTATTTCCTTATTCCCCTATTTCTCTTTCCCTCATACACTATTTCTTAACTGTAGCAATGAATTTTATTGCTTCGTTAGACGGAATGGCGAAGCCTATTCCTATATTTGAGATGTTATGGTCCGGATTGTAAATTGATTGACTAATCCCAATAACTTCTCCGGTCGAATTGAGAAGTGGTCCGCCGGAACAGCCGGGATTAATTGCAGCGTCTGTTTGAAATCTGTTTTTAACATAGTCAATTCGTGAAATTATTCCTTGTGTTAGAGTGTTTGAAAACCCAAACGGGTTTCCGATACTTAGCACTTTTTGCCCAACTTTAACTTCTTCTGAATCTCCAAAAGAAACGGTTTTAAGAGGCTTTTTGGAGTCAATTTTAATAAGTGCCAAGTCTTTATTCTTTGCCATTTGAGCAATAAATTTTGCTTTAAAGGTTTGTCCGTTTGCAGTTGTAACTTCAATTTGTGTGGCTTTTTCTACAACGTGTAAACCTGTCAAAATCAAGCCGTCAGGGGTTACTATACACCCTGTTCCTGCGGAAACTCCATCTGGAACTTGGGCATCAATCGCTACAATTGCGGGGCTGATTTTTTCGTAAACGGTTATATTTATCCTTTCGTCTGGCTCGTAGCTTATTTGGGCTGGGGTATAACCGATTCCAAGTATTGTAATTAGGCAAATTAAAATTAGCTGTTTTTTCATATCAACCTCTTTTTTCTATCTAAATTATTTTGGTCTTTCGGGTAAAAAAGTATTCTCTTTATTGCTTTTTTAAGGTTAGTTCTTGAAAATATTAAAATATTAATGTATAATTCAGAAGACGATAAGTCCACATATTTTAATTAAGGAGAAAATTATGGCAAGAATTGATTCATTTAAACACGCTTTAGAAGAAAAAAGAGCAGTTAAAGTTATCGCTGGTATTGATAACTTTGATATTGAAAATATTAAAAAAGTAGTATCTTCTGCTGAAAAATCTCACGCTAGTGCTGTTGATATTTGTGCTAGAGAAGATATTATCCGTGAAGTTCGTTCAATGACAGATTTACCATTGTTCGTTTCTTCAATTGTTCCATCTGAACTTGTTAGAGCAGTTGAACTTGGTGCAGATGCTATTGAATTAGGTAACTTTGATGTCCTTTACAAAAAAGGTACTTCTTTCTCTGCTCAAGATGTTTTGAGATTAGCTAGAGAAACAAAAGATATGTTAGGAAATAGAGAAGTATTCTTCTCAGTTACTATTCCAGGTGAAATCTCTACTTCTGACCAAATCGAATTAGCTGAAAAATTAGAAGCTATGGGTATTGATTTAATTCAAACTGAAGGTCATTATACATCTGAAGTAGAATTGTCAGGTGCTAGAGCATTGATGGATAGAGCTGAATTAACAATTTCTAACACAATTGAACTTGCAAGAAATGTTGAAATGCCAATTATGACAGCTACAGGTATCAACCCAACAACTGCTCCATTCGCATTTGCTGCAGGTGCTTCTGCTATCGGTTGCGGTTCTTGTGTTAACAAATTAACTTCTGACTTAGCTATGGTTGCTACAATTTCATCTCTTGTTGAAATTGCTAACAAAAATGCTATTAAAGTTAGAGAATTAGTTTAGTTCTTAAAATTTAAGTAAGGCTTTAGGAAGGCGGAAAAAGATATATCTTTTTCCGCCTTCCTTTTCTGTTTTTTTATACTATAATAAATTTTGCAACGAGGCTAGATTTAATGAATTCAGGAAATAAAGTAAGAAGTTTAGATAAATTAGGTATAGGAAAAGATGCAATTATAGAAGCGATTGAGTGTGATGACAAAGCTCTTCGTTCTCATATTCTCGATATGGGTTTGACTCCTGGGGTTGAAGTTACTCTTGTGAAAACTGCTCCAATGGGAGATCCTTTGGAAATTAGAGTTCGTGGATATGAATTAACTTTGCGGAAATCTGATGCATCAAAAATTATTATTTCGGACATTCATGATGCTCATAATTGTCCTCGTAAAAATTCTGAATTTAATATAACTCTTGAACACTCTCAAAAAGGTGAAGAAAAGACTTATGAAACAAGAAAGTTGAACAAGGGTTCTGTTAAAACTAAATTGAAACTTGCTCTTGCAGGTAATCAAAATTGCGGAAAAACGACATTATTTAATCAGTTGACTGGTTCTAATCAACACGTTGGGAATTTCCCTGGGGTTACGGTTGATAGGACAGATGGTACGATTATTGGATATAAAGATGTTACGATAACTGATTTACCTGGAATTTATTCTTTATCTCCATACAGTAGTGAAGAAATTGTAACAAGAGATTTTATTTTACGTGAAAAACCAGATGGGTTAATTAACATTGTTGATGCTTCAAACATTGAACGTAATTTGTTGTTGACGACTCAGCTTATTGAACTTGATGTTCCAATGGTTATTGCTTTGAACATGATGGATGAAGTTACTCAAAGTGGTGGAACTATTGATATTAATGGTTTAGAATCTGCTTTGGGCGTTCCTGTTGTTCCTATTTCTGCTTTGAAAAATCAAGGGATAGATGAACTTGTTGAACACGTAATAAATGTTGCAAAATTCTCTGAACATCCTGGGAGATTGGATTTTTGCGAAGAGGGAGATGGCAAAGAAGGTGCTGTTCACAGATGTATTCACGCTCTTGTCCACATTGTTGAAGACCACGCAAAAGATGCGGATATCCCTGTAAGATTTGCGGCTTCAAAACTTGCTGCCGGTGATTCTTTAATTTTGAAAGAGTTGAATCTTGATAATGATGAAATTTCAACTTGTAAAAGTATTGTAGAGCAGATGGAAAAAGAGTCTGGCTTAGATCACGAATCTGCAATTGCGGATATGAGATTTACTTTTATTGAAAAGTTGTGTGATGAATTTGTTTTCAAGCCACAAGAAACAACGGCTTATAGATTATCTGCAAAAGTGGATAAGTTTTTGACTGGAAAATATACTGCGATTTTGTCGTTTTTACTAATTATGTCATTGATTTTCTATTTGACATTTGGTCCGTTTGGAACATTTTTATCTAATATTATGGAATTTGTTATTCTTCATATAACTAGATTTGTGGATGGTGTTTTAACTTCTTACGGATTAAATCCTGTTGTTCATTCCTTGATTATTGATGGGATATTTTCTGGAGTGGGTAGCGTTTTAGGATTTTTGCCTGTAATTGTTGTGTTATTTTTCTTCCTTTCAATTTTGGAAGATTCTGGATATATGGCAAGAGTTGCTTTTGTAATGGATAAAATTCTTAGAAAAATCGGACTTTCTGGGCGGAGTTTCGTTCCTATGTTGATTGGTTTTGGGTGTTCAGTACCTGCAATTATGTCAACTAGAACATTGCCATCAGAACGTGATAGAAAAATGACGATTTTCTTGATTCCGTTTATGAGTTGTTCTGCGAAATTGCCGATTTATGCAATGTTTACTGCCGCATTTTTCAAATCTCATCAAGTTTTGGTTATGCTGGGTTTGTATTTGACTGGAATTGTTGTTGGGATAATTTTTGCGTTCTTTATGAAAATATTTGTTTTCAAAAGTGAAACAGTTCCTTTTGTAATGGAGTTGCCTAATTATAGAATGCCAGGGCTAAAAAATGTTTATAGATTGATTTATTATAAAGCAAAAGGCTTTATGACAAAGGCTTTCACCATAATATTCTGGGCTGCAATTGTCATTTGGTTTTTACAAACTTTTGATACTAAGTTGAATTTGGTTACGGATTCTTCTCAAAGTTTGTTGGCTGTTTTGGGTAATTTTATTGTTCCAATCTTTAAACCTTTGGGGATTTCTGATTGGCGTATATCTACCGCTTTTATAACTGGATTTATGGCAAAAGAAAGTGTCGTAAGTACATTGACTGTATTGCTAGGCGGAGATGTAACAAAACTTCCAGTGTTATTTTCTAAATTAACCGCGTTTGTATTTTTGATATTCTGTTTGCTTTACACTCCTTGTGTTGCGGCAGTTGCAACTGTGAGAAGAGAACTTGGCAAGCGTTATGCTTTTCTTGTAATCCTTATTCAGTGTTCAATTGCTTGGATTACAGCATTTGCAGTTTATCATATTGGTCGATTGTTCATTTAATCAAATTTTTAGCAAAAAAAAGACCTTGTTTTTAGTAATCAAGGCCTATCCGTTTAAATAAGAAGAGAGAGCTTTATATATTTATATAAAGTATTCTGAAAGTGAAAAATTGCTAAATTTGATGTTTAATGTTTACAAAAGTTAATATTTGGGATGTAAATTATTAAACAATTAAAAATCAATTAAGTCTTTGACTTTGGTTTTTAATTCTTCTGCAATATTTATAAGTAAATCAAGACTAACAGTTCTTTTGGCTGTTTCAATTTTTGCAAGGTGTTCTCGAGAAATGTCTAATTTTTCAGCTAATTCGTTTTGCGACATTTTGAGTTCTCGCCTTTTGGTGTATATATTTCTCCCCAAAGTATATAATTTTGTAGTCTTATTGTTCACAATCTAATTTTATGGTATTATCTTACTAATGTATGTAGTCCAAAAGAGAACAAAAAGTATAATGAATAAAATGTTTAAATCAGGTTTTACTCTTGCTGAAGTTTTGATTACGCTTGGTATTATTGGAGTTGTGTCTGCATTAACTATTCCAAGTTTAGTTCATTATTTTAAGGTTAAAGAATTAGAAAATTCATTTAAGAAAACGGATTCTCTCATTCAACAGGCTTTAAAAATGACGTCTAATGAATTGGAGTTAGATTCTTTAGATAATCTTTTTAATATAAAATATGATGGGGCTAAGGATGAAGTGCAGGAAATTGCAGAGGTTTTTGCTTCTCAATTTGCTGGGGCTACTAGGATTGACTATTTAAAAAGTCCTCTTAGAAATAACTATAAAAGTTTTTTCCACTATTCTATAAATTCTTTTACTACGGGTAAAAGAGATCGCTCTTATTGGCAAGCTATTTCAGGTGATTTTTTGATGCTTGGGAATGGAACATTGTTGACTCTTCCTTATTATCAAGGTTCAACAGGAAATGCTAGTTCGTTGATGATTTTTGTTGATACTAATGGACCTGGCAGAGGACCAAACAGATGGGGATATGATGTGTTTTACTATATTTCCAATGATAATTATTATGTAAATCAATGCAGACCATATGTCCAAAATACTTATGCTACAATGGGGTGTTATAGATTTGCACATAAAAATATGAATCCATATGATAACTCTATCCCGTACTGGAAAAGTTTGTATAAAGATAAAAAATGGTGGATGGATATTAAAAAATAATAATTATTAAGAAATGTAACAGACTTATTTAAGCCTAAATAGTTGTATTTATTGATTTCTCGTTAAGATATATAATATTTATTTAAAATAAATAGCAATTTTTTACTGCAAATATCGTTTATATATATACGGGGAAAATAATAGAGGATATAATGACACAATATTTAGATTCTTCCAGATTGCAAGGAAGTCAAACTTATGCTGCAACGGGTACTCAATCACAAGTGGCTGATACTCAAGCTCAATCACAAGCACAAACAACAGATTCTACACAAAGCCAATCTACAGCGGCTTCAATTTATGAAAAAGACAAGCCGGTAACTGAAACCGCAACTTCTTCAACTATATCATTTGCGGATTTCAAAGCATCTTATCATGGCTCAAGTATAGATTCCAATGGTGTAAGAGTCGGAGTTCGTGCGGCTGTTGTTACGGGAATTTTGATTGGAGCGGATTATCTTTTTTGTAAGGGTAAGCACGTAAAAGGTTTATTAAAAGTTTTCAAAGGAGTAAAAGCTCCAAAAGCAAATCTTCCTGCTATAATCTCTAAACCAGTCGAATCTGCAACAACTACTGCATCTGCTGCTGCAACTGCGACTGCGACTTCTGCTACAGGAGCGGTAACATCAACTCTTCCGAGTGTTGTTCATGCTCCGAGTGCCGGACAAAAAGCATTTGAACAGGCCTTGAGTACTGCCGGCAAAGCATCGAAGATGTCAAATGCCGAATTTATCAGTTCAATTCATTCTAAAATTTCTGAATCAGCTTTTAAAAATTTATCAACTGATGAAATTAATAAACTTGCACAAGTTATTGGCTGTAAACCTGAAGAGGTAACTCATATGAGTAAAGGTTTGTACAAAAAATTAGCTATAAAGTGGCATCCTGACAGAAATATAAATAATCCAGAGGCACATGATATCTTTGAATTGATTGGTAATTTATATGCTACGGCAAAAAAAGCTTGATGTTAAAATCAAGCTTTTTTAATTCTGTATTCTTAGACTTTGTTTGTGATAAAATTTTGTCATAGGTAAAAGTTTAAGAGTTGGTATTATGAATATAGATAAAGAAAAATTAGTATCTTGTATAAAAAAGATTACAGAACCAAAAGTTCTTGTTGTGGGCGATTTGGCTCTAGATGAAATGATTTATGGTGATGCTGAAAGAATTTCTCGTGAAGCACCTGTTTTGATTTTACAACATACTAGAACAAAGTTAATTTTAGGCGGAGCTTCTAACGCAGCTCATAACGTGGCAACTTTGAATGCTGGAAAAGTTGGTGTTATTGGTGTTTCTGGTGATGATTATTATTCAGAGTTGTTGTTTGATACTTTTGACGAAGCTAATATTGATTGTTCAAAAATTGTTAAAGATAAATCTCGTAAAACTATCGTAAAAACAAGAATTTCTGGCTCTATTACAACTTCTATTACTCAACAAATAGTTCGTGTTGATAGACAGTCAAAGGGTAGAATTTCTGAGGAAACAGAAGAAAAAGTTATCAAAAATATAGAAAAAGTTTTGCCGGATTATGATGCAGTAATTTTGTCAAATTATCATATTGGCTCATTAACAGATAAGATTATCAAATTTACAACTGATTATGCTAATAAGTTGGGTAAGGTTGTTGTTGTCGATGCTCAAAGAGATTTAGGAGATTATAAAAATGTTTCTTCTATGACTCCGAACCTTCCTGATACTGAAAAATCTGTTGGGTTTAAAATTGAATCAGAAGAAGATTTGAAACGTGCTGGTTCAATGTTGTTAAAAGAAACAAATGCGAAATCTGTATTGATTACTTGTGGTGCAGATGGAATGTTTGTTGCAAAGCCTAATGATGATTACACTAAGATTCCTGTTTTCAATAAATCTGAAGTGTTTGATGTTACTGGTGCAGGTGATACTGTTACTGCGGTTTATTCTTTGGCTTTGGCGGCAGGAATTGACCCTGTATATTCTGCAATTATCGGTAATGTTGCTGCAAGTTTAGTTGTTAGACAATTTGGTTGTGCAACAACTACTGTTGACGAGCTTTTGGCTGCTGTCGAAAAATTATAAAAAAGAGTTCGGTTTTTGTTCATAATCAATCTTTCAAAAATCGGCATAAAGAGAATTTCTTAAAGAAGGAGAACTTTTATGGAAAAATTAAAAGAACTGATAAAAAAAGTAAGAATTGTTGATTTTATTATTGTGGCATTTGTTATTGTTGCCTTGGCTGTTGGTTTTTGTACTTACAAAGGATACAGACAAACTGCGGATAAACAAATTGAAGCTACTTCTAAAATCGTGTTCAAAGTTTATATGAGAGGGGTAACTTTCTCTGGTGATAGTATTCCTATCAAAAAAGGTGAAAAAACATTCATCAGTATTAGAAATGTTCCTTATTCTGATTTGGATATTGTGGATGTAAAAGCGGATAGAAGAAAAATTGTTCTTCCATCTTTGAATTCTAAAAAGGTTGTAATTGTTGTTGAAGATGAATCTCAACCTGACTTGTATGATGTTGTTGTTACATTGACTGATACTGCAAAAATTACAAAAGATGGTGCCGTTGTAGGTGGAAACAAGGTTAAATTAGGTTTGCCTATCACTTTGGAAGGTGCTGATTACAAATTTACCGGTTCAGTTTCAGATATTAAAGTAATTGATGCCGTTGATGATGAAGTTGTTAATAAAGAGATGAATACTACAGACGATGTTCAATAAAATTTTTAAATTTTCACAAGATAAATTAAGTTTTTTATACGACAATAGCTTATTTTTACAGCATATAGACAAGTTCATTTTGTTGTTTATAATGGTAACATTTTTATCATCAACATTTATGAACTCGGATTCAATAGGCTTTTTTGCCTTGATTGCAATGTTCTTGACTATTGTTAAAATGCTCACAAAACCAAATGAAAAACTGAGCTTCAAGCATTTTGAAATTTGGTTGGTGGCTTATTTTATGTTAGTTGTCGTGAGTCTTTTTGGTTCAACATTGTTTGAATTGAGCTTGAAGGGCTTTTTTAAGACTTTTGTTTACTTGGGTTTTTATTTTTCTGTTGCTCAGTATTTGAAAAATAATACCTCAAAAATCCCAGTAGTTATGGGTACAATGGTTTTGTGTATTTGCGGTGAAAGTATCGTTGGATTTTTGCAAAGTTTCTTACACTTAGATGAAATTTCAACATGGCAAGATACTTCAAACTTGAATCCAGAAGATGTTTTATCTCGTGTTTATGGAACATTGAAACCATTAAATCCTAACTTGTACGGTGGGTATTTAGTTGCAGGCTTAGGTTCTGTAATTGGCTCAATATTCTATTTCTTAAATAAAAAACAATTTAAGCTAATGCTTGGTGCAGTTGCTTTTGCATTGCTTACGGTTTATACTATTTTGCAAACTGGTTGTAGAGGTGCATATTTGTCAATGATGTTGATATTTGGTTGTGTATTTCTATTATCTGCAAAATTTTTTTGGAATACTTATAAAAAAATCTATTTATCTATTATTGGTGGAGCATTTGCGTTATTTGTGTTTGCGATGACTTTTGTAGGTGCTTTAAGACATCGTTTTATGTCAATTTTTGCGATGCGTAATGATTCATCAAACTCATTTAGATTTAATGTTTATCATTCTTCATTGCAAATGTTCAAAGATAATTGGTTATTGGGCATTGGTGTTGGAAATAAGAATTTTAGAGAAATTTACGGCTTGTATATGAAAACAGGCTTTGATGCTTTGAGTGCTTATAATATTTATCTTGAAACTGCTGTTGAAAGTGGTATTTTTGCTCTAATTGCATTCTTGGGATTTTTAATCACAATGTCAAAAGATGCCGTAAAATATATCTTGTTATCTGAAAACAGAGAACAAGTTATATTTATTTCCGCATCAATAATTTCTATATGGGCAGTAATGTTTCACGGCTTAGTTGATACAATTTACTTTAGACCACAATTGCAATTTATGTTCTGGACATATGTTGCTGTGATTTCTACTGTGCTGAATGATAAATCTGTGAAGGCTTAACAGAAAAATCCAGGGTTGTATCCGTATCCAAATCCCATGTTAAACCCTCCTGCATAAGGCATTCCCATACCATAACAAGGAGTTATTCCGCAAAATGGAGAATTGAAGAACATCCAAGGTGAGCAAGCCGTCATTAAACCCATTGTCGCACAAGTATTTGCGACAGGGTTTCCGTACCCGTATGCTAAATTTATATCATATCCAATAGGATTACCGCATTTAGCCATATCATAAGCAATCGCATTTCTAGCCATTCCATTTCCAATATTGTTAAACAACCCGAATGTTGCTGTTCCGGCATCGACCCCATGTCTCCGTTGTTCTAAGTATGTTACTCCCGAACTCAAGAAACAATTGATGTTGCTCAATATGTTCATTGTGCTTGCAAAGCTCATAAAATCCTCTCAGGTTAGTACTCTTATTTATATAAAGTTTTTTTTATAACATAAATTGACAAAAATTCTTTCATTGTAACGATATATTAAGTATATACTTTTTAAATAAGCAATTAGTTTAATTATTTTTTATACATTTTGGCGATTATATTTTTTGATAATGTTAGTAAAATTTCTATATACAGATTTGTAGGGAGTAAAATAGTATGTTTATTGGTAATAGTTGTAATGATTGCGGTAGGTACAATCGTTTGGAAATGAAAAATGTTGACCAGAATATACTTGCGTGGCTAGAAGATGTTATCGAAGAAAATAACAGCCGTATTGAACGCAAGGAATGGAAAAGTAAGTATAACAGTTATGTTGTTTATGATTACGAACCGTTTTGCACCGAGGGGTTTGAAATAAATCTGGTTATTTCTTCTCGTGATAGTTCGTATTTGAATTTCATTAAATATTTGTATGATGAAAAAATCAGTACGATTGAATATTTGAATAATTGTATAATGATATGATAGCAAAAACGGAAGAGCGTTTGGCTCTTCCGTTGATGTGGTTAAAATCTTTTTATATATTAACCTTCCTGATTTTCAGAGGAAAGTTTTTGAAAACATTCTTTACAAAATACTTCTCTTCCCGGAACCGGTTTGAAAGGAACTTGAGTTTGAGCTCCACATTTTGAACAAACAGCATCATACATTCTTCTGTTTTTTCTGTTGTTTTTTCTGCGAGCTGATCTGCATTCCGGACATCTTTTTGGTTTGTTAACGAGACCTTTTTCTGCATAAAATTCTTGTTCGCCGGCTGTAAAGACAAATTCTTTTCCGCAGTCTTCACATACTAATTTTTCATCTTCGTACATTGTTTTTCTCCTGATTGTGTACTTCTGGCTATATTTTATTTACAACCATCCCTTTATTGTACACTATTTTCAGATTTTTGCAAGTGCCTATGCTATTTTTTAGCCCATTGGTGGAGGTTGAATGTATAAAGGTTTAAGTTCTTGCCATTTTGCAGATGAACTTTTTAGCTTTTCATATGCAAGTTTTGCCAAAATATCACCAAGCGGATATTCTCCTTGTTGGTAAGATGTTCCGCCAAGTTCTTTTTGCATTTTATCATCTGTAATTAAATAATAATCAGCTTTTTCTAATTGCTTTTTAATCTCGTCTAATTGGATTGCACCTTTAACTTCTTCATCACAATAAAGATATGCACTATTTTTTCTTGCATCAAGAGCAACCATTGTTGGTTTGTCAGTTGGGTTTATTTTTGACAAGATTTCAAGTGATGAAACTCCGACAGCTGGCAAGTTCAATTGTTGTGCTATCATTCTTGCAACAGTTGTACAAGCTCTTATCCCTGTAAAACTTCCAGGTCCGATATTTGTACCTATGGCATCAATGTCTTTAGGTGATAAGTTGTTCTTTTTTAATACATCCTTGATTGTTGAAATTAAGAATGCTGAATGGTATTTATTATCTTTATTTGTCACAATTTCAGATGATAAAATTTTGTCATCTTCTGATAGTGTAACGTACATTTTGTCTAAGCAGGTATCAAAAACTAAAATCTTCACTTTTCTAATCCTTTAATAATTTCAATACAATCTTTTCCATAACCTGTAAAGGTATATTTTCTATCATCATTATCTTCGTAGGTTACATTTATTTTTACGTGGTTGAATGGAAATTCATTTTGAGAGAATTCTGCCCATTCTACAAAGGTGAGTTGCTTTCCTTCTGAGTATTCTCGAAGTTCATCCATGATTGTTTTGACGCCTTCGTTTTCTAGTCTGTACAAATCAAAATGATACATTGGCAGTTTTCCGCCGTGGTATTCGTTTAGAATTACGAATGTAGGGCTTGTTACCTTTTCTTCTATTCCGATTTCTTTAGCAACTTCTTTTACGAATGCGGTTTTGCCTGCTCCGATTTCTCCGTATAAATTAACAAAACATCCTTTATCTTCGACAAGTTTTGCGAATTTTTTTGCTAATTCTTTTGTATCTTCTAAATTTTTACATATTTTTTCGTATGTTTTAGTCATTGTTTACTACAACCTTATTCCTTCCGGTATTTTTAGCCTGATAAAGTGCTTTATCCGCTTTTTTCAATAAATCTTCGTCATTATCTCCAGTTTGCATTTCGTATATGCCAAGACTTAATGTAACTTGTATTTCTTTAGTTTCGCTATCTGGATTTACTTTTGAAATATCAATAACTTTGTTTTCAATTGTTTTTCTCAAACGTTCAGCAACCATTTGAGCTTCATTAATTTTGGTGAATGGGAGGAGGATTGAAAATTCTTCTCCACCATATCTTCCCGCAATATCGTATTCTCTTAACTGTCCTCTAATAATTTTTGCAATTGACTTTAATACTAAATCTCCGACTGCGTGTCCGTATGTGTCGTTAACTTTTTTGAAAAAGTCGATGTCTGTCATAATTCCGCAAAGAGGAGCTTTTTGACGTTTCGCATTTGATACTTCTTGCTTCAAACGTTCTTCTAATTGTCTGCGGTTGTAAAAACCAGTTAAAGCATCAAGTGTTGCGTGTTTTAATATTTCTGCATAAACATTTGCTCTATTTATTGTTGTTGCGATTTGTTTTGAAAGTTGTTGAAGATATTCTCTATCTTTTGGCGTAATTTCTTCATTTGTACTTTTTGCAACTAGTGTTCCTACGTTTTTTGATTCACTCATTAGCGGAATTAAATATGTCTTTTTGTCTTCAGATAATTCTTTGGAATGGTTTTTTGATACAGTTTCTAGAATTTTTCTATCGTGGCAAGCGGTAGGCCAAGCCAGTGCGTTTACTCCAACATTTTCATCTCTGATAAAAATGTAAATCAGATAATCAGTGAAGAACTTGTCTAACATTTCTCCCACAATTGGAATAACATAGTTCAATTCATACTGAGTTTCTATGATTTTCGCAATGTTTTTCATTGTGTCGTGAAAATCAATATCTTTTTGCATTTTTTCAGAAAGCAAAATGTTTTGGATTTTCAGCGATATGAATGGTGCAGTAATATCAAGAAATTTTTCCAGTTCAACTGTTTTTTTTGAAAATTCTAAATATCCGATACATTTTTTATGCTTGAATACAGGATATTCAAATTCGCATTCAGTTGGATTTTTATCGGTATTTATAGAAAAACCTTTAACCCCGAAGTTTTGAGCAAAAAAAGTTCCCAATGATGCATTCAGCGTTTTTTCGCTGTAGCTTTCATTAAGAACTTTTGAAAGTTTTTCTATATTACTTAGCAAACTTATTAAACCTCAACTTGATCAGCAATTTCATCCGGAATGTCGCAATTTGCGTACACATTTTGAACATCGTCCAACTCTTCAAGTCTTTCGATTAATCTCATTACAGAAGTTGCAGTTTTAACATCTGTAATTTCGATTGTGTTTTGCGGAATTCTAGTCAATTCTGCGGTTGTGCTTTTAAATCCTTCAGCTTCAAGACCTTCAACTACTGCTTGGAAATTTTCCACAGAAGTCAAAACTTTGTAACAATCTTCTTCTTCGGTAACATCATCTGCATCAAGATTGATTGCAGCTTCAAAAAGTTTGTCAAAATCAACAGTATTTTCAAATTCAATGCTGCCTTTTCTATCAAACATCCAGCTTACGCAGTTTGTTTCACCAAGGTTTCCGTTGAATTTTGTAAAGATACTTCTAACATCTCCAGCTGTTCTGTTTCTGTTATCTGTCATTGCTTCTAAAACAACTGCAACTCCACCAGCTGCGTATCCTTCATAAGTTAATTCTTCGTAGTTGTCAGCAGCACCAGCTCCAGCTCCTTTATCAATAGCTCTTTTGATATTATCGTTTGGAAGTCCAGCAGCTTTTGCTTTTTCAATGGCTGTTCTTAGACGGAAATTACCAGCAGGATCAGCACCTCCAAGTCTTGCTGCTACGATAAGTTCTCTTGAGTATTTTTGAAATACTACGGCTTTTTGTGAATCTGTTTTGGCTTTTTTGTTTTTAATATTTGCCCATTTTGAGTGTCCTGACATATTTATTCCTCTTAATTTATCTGTTTTCTTCTGCCTTGATGATACCAAAAATGTATTTCATTTTCAACATGGGGATTTGTCGGAGTATATGCCTATAAAAATTTGGATTTATAATATATCAAGACATAGACAGAATATAAATGCTAGTGATAATTGTACATGTATAAAATAGAAAACATATTAAAAATCCCTCTGGCTAAAGAGGGATTAAAGTTTGGGCAGGGGTGGATTCGAACCACCGTACTCTCGCGAGAACAGATTTACAGTCTGTCGCCTTTAGCCACTCGGCCACCTACCCATATTAAATTTTATTTTGCTTGTCTTGGGCATTAAAATTGCCCTTGACGAGACTTGAACTCGTGACCTCTCCCTTACCAAGGGAGTGCTCTACCTCTGAGCCACAAGGGCTTGAGTTTTTTACTGAGAGTCATTGGCAAGTACCTTTCGGTTTTCAACTTTCTTTTTACAAAGTCCGTTTTACTTTTTCAAGACTTGCATACGCTCTTTTTTCAGTAAAAAAGCCGGTAATGGGACTCGAACCTACAACCTACGGTTTACAAAACCGTTGCTCTGCCAATTGAGCTATACCGGCAAGTGCTTATGTGAACTATTATATGCAAAAAAAATTTTACTGTCAAGCAGTTTATTTTGAGTTATAATAAAAATCGACAGAAAATAGATAACAAAAGGATTTTAGACTAATGATTAGAGCAATTTCACCTATAATTTTATTACTTATTTCTAATATTTTTATGACTTTCGCATGGTATGGACATTTAAAATTTCGTTCATCAGCTCTCTGGATAGTAATTTTAGCAAGCTGGGGTATCGCATTATTTGAATATTGTTTCCAAGTTCCCGCCAATAGAATTGGTTACGGTGTTTATAATGCCGCTCAATTAAAAACCATTCAAGAAGTTATTACTTTAATCGTTTTTAGTTTCTTTTCGGTATTTTATTTGAAAGAACAGTTTAAATGGAATTACTTGGTTGGGTTTTGTTTCATTATTTTAGCTGTGTTTTTCATCTTCAAAAAATGGTAGGGGTAAACATTTGTAAAAATAACTTGATTTTAGATATTTAGTGTTATAGAATTTCAATAGTCGATATGTAAATAAATATTCAAGTTTGGAATCTTGAAGGAAAGAGGTAACAATGAAAAACGGAATCCATCCAGATTATAAGAAAACAACAATCAAATGTGTTTGCGGTAACGAAATCGAAACCGGCTCGGTAGTAGAAGGTTTAACAGTTGAAATTTGTAACAATTGCCACCCATTCTACACTGGACAACAGAAAATTCTTGACTCAGAAGGTAGAGTTGAAAGATTCAACAAAAGATACGGAAAGAAAAACTAATCGTTGTCGCAATGTAAAAGAGATTAAAAAAGACTCCCAGAATGGCTGGGGGTCTTTTTTAGTAAAAGGCTTAATTTTAATTTATTACAGAAAATACATATACTTTTGTGAAAAACTTTTCATGCCGGAGGAGAGCATGAAAATATATTAGAAAATAAAAAGGAGGAAATGAATGAAAGACAAAACTTTTTTAATGATTCCAGGTCCTACACCTGTACCAGAGTCTGTAATGCTAGACATTGCAAGACATCCAATAGGTCATAGGAGCTCCGAATTCTCCTCCATCTTAGAAGAAGTATATGCAAATTTAAAATACGTATTTCAAACACAAAATGACGTATTTATTTATACTGCAAGCGGAACTGGTGCAATGTGTGCAGCACTAGAAAATCTAATAAACCAAGGTGACAAAGTTTTATGCTTAGTTATTGGAAACTTTGGAAATCGCTGGGCAAAAATTGCACAATCTCGTGGTGCAATTGTCGAGAAAATCGAGGTTGAAGCCGGACAAGTTATTGCCCCTGAAGTGTTGAAGGCAAAATTAGCAGAAGATGTTAATAAGGAAATTAAACTTGTTACTCTTACACACAGCGAAACTTCAACTGGTGCAGCAAATGATGTAAAAACACTTTGCTCAATCATTAGAGAACACGGAGCATTATCTGTTGTTGATGGAGTTACGAGTGTATGTGCTATGCCTTGCAAACCAGATGAATGGGGAATAGATGTTCTCGTTTCTGGTTCTCAAAAAGGATTTATGGTTCCCCCAGGATTAGCTTTTCTTACGGCAAACGAAAGAGCATGGAAAGTTTACGAAGAATGCAAATACCCAAGTTTTTACTTTGATTGGGGTGCTTATAGAAAATCGACCCGTGCAAATTCTACTCCATTCACTCCTGCAGTAAACCTAATTACAGGATTAAACACTGCATTGAGGATGATTAAAGATGAAGGAATTGAAAACGTAAATGCTCGTCACAAAAAATACGCACTTGCTTTAAGAAAAGCCTTAAGAGCAATAAACTTAGATTTATTGGTTAAAAATGACGAAAACGCAAGTTATTCAATAACTTCTATTCTTCCGCCAGAAGGAATTTCCGTACCTGATATTAGAAAATATCTTAAGGAAGATTTTGATATTGTTGTTGCAAACGGTCAAAATCAACTAAAAGATAAGATTTTCAGAATGGGAACTCTTGGCTTTGTATGCGAAAGAGATTTAATCGCATCCGTAGGAGCTTTGGAAGCCGTTTTGAAAAAATTGGGACACAAATTTGAACTTGGCAAAGGGGTTCAAACACTTATTGAAGAACTAGGGAAATAAAGGAAGATTGAATAAATGAAAGTTTTAGTAACAGATAAAATAAACGAAACCGCGGGCAGAATTATTGAACAAACCGCACAAGTAGATTTTTTACCGACAATGACTGAGGAAGAACTTGTAAAAATTATTTCTCAATACGATGCAATGATGGTAAGAAGCCAAACCAAAGTTACAGCAAAAATTATTGAAGCAGGAACAAATTTAAAAATAATCGGCAGAGCAGGAGTTGGAGTTGACAACATTGATGTTGAAGCAGCAACTCAAAAAGGTATCATCGTAGTTAACTCTCCAGATGGAAACACAATGGCTGCTGCTGAACACACTGTAGCTTTGATGCTTGCGATGTCTAGAAATATCGTTCCTGCGGCAACTTCAACAAAAGAAGGCAAATGGGATAGAAGTAAATTCACAGGTTGCGAATTATACAAAAAAACTCTTGGTATTATTGGTCTAGGAAAAATTGGTTCTCACGTTGCAGAAGTTGCACTTGCATTTGGGATGAAAATTGTAGTTTTTGACCCATACACATCAAAAGAAGTTGTCGAAAAAATGGGCGGAGAATATATTGAAAATTTAGATGATTTCTGGGGAAAATGTGATTATATTACCGTTCACGTTCCAAAAACTAAAGAAACCGTAAATCTTATAAATAAAGACACTATTGCAAAAATGAAACAAGGAGTTAGACTTGTTAACTGTGCAAGAGGTGGAATTATTAACGAAGCGGATTTGAAAGATGCAATAGAAAATGGACAAGTTGCATCCGCAGCAATTGACGTTTATGAAAAAGAACCAAATATTACAGAATGCCCACTTATTCATTGCAAGGGAAACATCGTACTAACTCCTCACCTTGGAGCAAGTACAAAAGAAGCCCAAATGAGTGTAGCGATTGATGTTGCAGAACAAATTAAACAAGTTCTATCTGGAGGTTCAGCTTCTTCAGCCGTAAACATTCCATCTTTACGTCCAGACAAACTTGAACCAGTAAAAGATTATATGCAAATTGCAGAAAATTCTGGACAACTTGCAATGCAAATTACTGAAGGTACAATAAAATCAATTGAAATTACAGCACAAGGAGATTTAGCAAATCTCGATATTCAACCTCTTGAAGTTGCAGTATTGAAAGGGGCTTTATCATCAATCCTTGTAGGCGTGAATTATGTAAACGCTCCTATTTTAGCAAAGAAAAGAGGAATTGACATTATTTCAACAAGGTCTAATGTAAAGTGTAATTTTGCAGGACTTATCACAATCAAACTTGTTACAAATAAAGAAACAACAACGGTTTCTGGAGCATTAGTGGCAAAAGACATTCCAAGAATTGTTAAAATCAATGATTATGAAACAAGTATCCGTCCGCAAAGACATATGCTGATTGTTCCTCACGTAAATAAACCGTCTATGATTGCAAAAGTTGCACAGGTAATTGGTGAAAATAATATCAATATTGGTTCAATGAACGTTGTTCAAAAAAATGATAAACATGAAACAGAATCAATAATGGTTATCAATACAGGAACAGAAGTTCAAAATGATGTGCTTTGTGAAATTGAAAAAATTGATGGTGTTCATAATCCAAAATATGTCAGCCTCAATGCGGAAGAATAATTTAGTGGTGTCGGCGTGAAAACGCCGACCTTCCCTTTCAGTGGGGAATAGAAAATTGTCATTCTGAGCGAAGCGAAGAATCTCTATCCAAACGTACCAACTATAAAAATTCCTCTCCAAGCGAGAGGAGTTGATTTAGAACTCATTATAATAAAAAGGAGCAAATAATTTGAAATTAGCAGTATTCGACTTTGATTCAACTTTGATGGACGGAGAAACTATCGAATTTCTCGCAGAGGAACTAGGAATTCGAGAAAAAATAAAAAAAATAACAGATAGTGCAATGAGAGGGGAATTAGACTTTTTTGAAAGCTTAACCCAAAGAGTTTCCCTTCTGAAAGGTCTTGAAGTCGATAAAGTTAACAAAATTTGTCACAATTTACCTATTATGAACGGAGCAAAAGAAACAATCTTAGAGTTAAAAAAACTTGGATATACTGTTGTTTGTTTTTCCGGTGGATTTAAAAATGCAACAAGTTATTTTGCTCCTATCTTAGGACTAGATGGTGATTTCTCAAATACCTTGCATTCTAAAGACGGAGTTTTAACAGGTCTTGTCGGGGGAGAGATGATGTTCAATACAAGTAAGGGTGAAATGCTTCAAAACTTACAAAAAATAACGCACGTAACTCCGGAAAATACCATTGCAATCGGCGATGGTGCAAATGATTTGAGTATGTTTAAACATGCCGGTACTCGAGTTGCGTTTTGTGCCAAACCAATTCTCAAAAGTGCTGCAAATATTATAATAGATGAAAAAGATTTAAGATTGATTTTAAATAAAATCTGATTGACGGTTCTTTTGTTTAATTGTCAACCTTTTCAACAATTTTTCTTGGAGAAGATACTTATTTCCCTACTCTTTTTTCAAAGAAATTGTGTCTTTCAAATTCTTAATAAATTCTTGGCGGTATAAAAATCCCAAATGAGAACCATTGTCGATCAAAACAGTATTTGCACCAGTATATTCTTTTAATTTTTTAAGCTGAGTTGTATTCGTTAAATAATCATTTAGAGAATGGTAAATTTTATAATTTGTCCCGTGTTCTAAATAATCTGAAATAGAATATAAACTTACTTCATAACTCAAATCATCACTGTTTTTATCCGTGGAACTGAGTAGGTATTTTTCGGCATAATCTCTATAATTCATGTTATCAATGACGTGATAAATATCGGATTTGGCAGATTTTGAACCATTTTCAATCGTAAAAATCAAATCTGAAAGTTTTTGGTGCATAACAAATCCTGTAATCAATTTCCCTTCTTCATCCGAAAAAGGAAGATAATTTATCTCTTTTTTAGATTCGTCCTTTGATTGGTACAATTTCATAACTTTGGCTGCTGTAAGAGCTACACGCTGCTTTAAATCCTCAGACGATTTATTCCACTCCTCAGAATTTTTATCAATCTGTTTCATTGCGTAAATCAAATCCACAGGAGGGCAAATTGAAATAAACTTAGAATTCCCTAAAACATTATCCCTTGATTCTAAATCTCCTAAGAAAAGAGAAGTTAAAGCCCCGAAAGAAGTACCAATAAAAACTTTATCCCCAAACTCGCAAGAATATCTTTTTTGAAGATTATTTATAATTTTCAAAGTAACAGAACGAAGAGCGATTGCATCTTTTGCAGGAAGCCCTGGGTGATAATCTTTTGGCATACTTTTCACAAATTCCCACTGAAAATGACTCCCTTGAATAACAACAGAATACCCCGCATCATAAAATAATTTAGCCAATAAAACAGAATGACTAGACATAATTCCCTCCCCAATCGAAGGATAAATTATTGCTAAAGGAGAAGATTTATCTTTTTGTAAGATATAACGAAAACGATAATCCGCACGACCCTCGGTTACCCCAACAGAAGAAGTTTTTATTCGCTGGCTGAAGCTTCTATTCCATACAGATAACTCATTCCAAACAGATTCATCAACCCCAGGGAGGTCAAATAAAGCAGTACGCATAGAATCCACAACAGGAGTTTGAGGATTAAAATTTGGAAGAATTATATCCGCATCAAGTTTAAAATTTTCAGTACTGTAATCATCTAAATTAGCACCACCTTTCAAAAAGGATGGCATATAAATTTGTGAAGTAACTTCTGTTTTGACGATTTTATCGTTCTTTTCTGCAACTTGAACTGGTGTTTTTTGTTTCAGAATAACTGGTTTTTGAGCAACTTTTTTATCATCATCTGATTTAACAAAATCCATTTCCTTTTTTATATCAACCCTATCAAGATTTTTACATTTTATATAACCCTCTAAACCATAGATTTTCTTCGCAATTTCATATGGATCAGCATAATTTGATTCAACCATTTGAATAATTGGTTGCATATAAGATGTTTTATTTACAGTTAATCCTGCTTTTACAATTGCCAGAACCGGAGTTGCGATATAAGAACCGGGATTAAGTGCAGTATCCAAAAGTCGTCCTAATAATCCTCTAAAACTTGTAAATGATAAAACCGGAAAAACAAAAAACTTCCCGTTTTTCATTTTGCAGCCTGCAAGAGCTTGTTCCATATTTTCGGATGATTGTTCTATTTTAAATAATGTCTTTGCCGGATCATACATTCCGCCCAAGCCTAAAATTGTATTTGTAAAAAATCGAATGGTTTCATTTTTAGAGGTTTCAAAATCTCGTTGTATTAAACTACTCAAAAGTCTTATCGGGTATTCAATATTGTTTGTTGCGGCTTGAATTCTATCCATTCCGTATTCTGGCATGATTGATGACCACAAAATATGAATTGGACGAATTACATATTTGTTCAACCCCAAATTAAAATTAAACATTTTTCTATTATAGGCTTCAAACCTGTCTTCTCCAAGATATTCAAGGGCATAATCAGGATATTTATTTTCAGAAGCCAAGACAATAAAATTTTGGCTGAATAAACATAATAATAAAGCTATAACAACGACACTCTTCTTTTGCATTTTCAAATCCTAAAATAAATAATCAACAGTTTAATAAATAGAGAAAATAAAAGGAAAAATCATTACACAAGAGAGTAGATTAACATGCTAAAACAAATTTTAACCTTGTAACAGATTTTTACAAAAAGCTATAAAAAAGATAATTAGCATGTTAAATTGAATAAGTCTAGTTTATTAGTGAAGGAGGTAAAATGAAAAATTTACTAAAATCAATTTTATCGGTTGCTGTATTATGTTTAATGACAGCTCCTGCATTTGCATTCCCAGATGTTTCAAGCGACTATTGGGCTGCTCCACAAATCAAATTGTTATCAGAACAAGGTGTTATTGTCGGTTATCCTGATGGAACATTCAAACCTGATGCAAATGTTACAAGAGCAGAATTTGCAGCAATGGCAATTAGAGCGTTAGGTCAACAACACACAAAAGTAGCTCAACCAGTACACTTCTCAGATATTACTGAAGATTATTGGGCATATCAAGATATTCAAAAAGCACTATATTTTGACCTAATTTCTTGTGACAAAAAAGGTGAATTATTTAGACCAGAAGATTCTGTATCAAGAGCTGAATCTCTATCAGTTGCAGTTAATGCACTAACAACAGAACAAATTAGTGTTGCAAAAGCAAAAGAAGTTTTATCTCGAAAATACGCTGATGCTAACTCTATTCCAGAATGGTTTATTATTCCAGCAGGAAAAGCTGAAATTTTAGGAATGGTTGTAGTTGCTCCAAGTGCTAAAAAAGCTGAATTAGAAGCTTCAAGACCTGCAACAAGAGCAGAAGTTGCAGCAATCTTGTACAATATGATGGAACAAGCAAAATTAAATCCAAATGCTAAACTTGCAGAAGCAATGAGAAAGAAAACCGGCGAAGGTTTTGTAATTGATTCTGCTACAGTACAAGGCAGTGTTGGTACAATTCCGGCTGGCTCAGTAGTTCCAATTAAATTGAATACATACATTAGTTCTCAATCATCAGAAGGCGGAGCAATGTACACAGCAAGAGTTCCACAAAACTACGTAACAAGAGAAAAATTTATCCTTGTTAGAGAAGGTGCAATGTTGAATGGACAATTACTTGACGTTAGACCTGGAAAATACTTTGTAAGAAATGGTGTTTTAGTTTTGAAAAACGCATTGATTACAACAGAAAATGACCAAACAACGGCATTTGATGGAACTGCAGAAATTTACAAAGATAGAAACTGGTGGATGAAATTCGTAAGATGGGCATTCAAAGGTGAAAAACTTGAAGTTCCGGCAGATGGTACAGCAAATATGATATTGCTAAAACCTCTAAAAATTGATTTAACTAATGGTTGGATTTATGAAAACTAATTTAGTTTAAAGAAGAGTAAAATCCCGATGTTGTTATTCACAATGTCGGGATTTTTTATTAAGAGTTTTAAATAATTATGAATTGTAAAATGCAATATAATTTATGTTTTGGGCGTATTTTAGAAATTTTAATGTATGTTGGGTTTTCAAACCCAACATACAAAGTGTGTCATTCTGAGGGATAAACCAAAGATAATTGAATAAAATATTCCAAATTTACCCGAAGAATCTCTGACTAAACGTAAGGTATTATATCTGTAGTGTCATTCCAGTTTCGGGATCTCTATCCGAATGCATAAGTTAGAGATCCTGAAATGAATTCAGGATGACATTAGCGATTAGTTGTTTCCCTCGCCCCTTGTGGGTGAGGGAGTAAGGGAGAGGGGTTGAACTAAACTTGTTCGGCAAGAGATCCTTCGCTTCGCTCAGGATGACGGTTGCGTTAATATATTACCCATTTTCTCAATTGTAACAAAATGTAAAACCCCTGTTCAAATGCCTGGAACCCAGTTATAATGCCCTATATGATATGATATGATATGATATGATATGATATGATATGAGGGACAGTGTACACCGAGTAATAAAATCTTTATAATTTACATATGAAGATGTTGAAAAATAGAGCCTTTACACTTGCAGAAGTCCTTATCACACTTGGAATAATCGGTGTTGTTGCAGCAATGACGATTCCTGCATTGATGAGTAAATATCGAAAAGTTGTTTATACTGCCAGATTAAAAAAGATGGTATCTATTATGGATACTATGTTGTTCAATATATATGAAGACACTGGTTCTGTATCCGATGCGTTTAAGGAATGTCATGATTTGCATACTCCGGCAGGAACAGAAGGATATGAATGTTTTGAAAATATGATTATCAAATATGCTCCAATTAAAGGTTCTGTTCATTTTTCAAATGAACGTCTTGGAGGAGGAGAAAAAGCTTCAAAATATGGACATGCATTCTTTTATCATAGATTATATTTACCAGATGGTTCAGTTATTGCTATTCATATAATTAATAAAGATTATGTGATTTATGGTTTCGATGTGAATGGGGATAGAGGTCCTAATAAAGCTGGTGTTGATTTGTTTAATGTTCATTATTATCCGTATAATTTGTTATATGACTACCAAAAATATGGTTCCTTAATGTATCGAATGGGTTTTACAAATAATCAACGTTCCTCAATTGTAAGTAGCTGTAAATCAGGGAATCCTCAAGCTTGTTTTATGTTAATTTATCACGACGGATATAAATTTTCAAATGATTATCCTGTAAAAATTTAAGAGAAAATCCGTCCGGATAGGGATTTTATGCCGAACGGATATTTTATATAATTTTAAGGCTTTTTATAACCGCATTTTGGGCAGATTCCCTCTTTAGTCAATGCAATTCCGCATAAAGGACAACGCTCTATTGTTTTATCAACCTTATATTCTTCTGTTGCGACGTTATCCCCGCTTGTGAACGTTATTTTTGCAATATTTAATTTATCTTTCAATAGTTCGTAAACAATTTTTATCATCCCTTCTACGGTCATTGATTCTTTTGTTACGACAATTCTGCATTGTGGATAGGCTGTTGCTAATTCTGTTTTAAATGCTTCTCCGATATTTGTATTTTGAGCTGCTCCGTCTTTAATTCCTTGTTTTTCATAAATATCAAAAATTGCCGGTAATAACGGGTCGTCTTCTCTCAAAATTAGGGCGTGGTCAAAGTTTTGTAGTATATTCCATGCTGTCTTTTTTATTTCGTTACAAGGAAATACCATATTTACACCCGAGTTAATTGAATCTTCTACTTCAATTGTGAGAGTTCCGGTATGTCCATGTAAATACTGTGCTTCTCCTTTAAAATTTAAAAATCGATGTGCGTATTGTAAGTCAAAAGTCGTAACTGATTTCATTTTTAATTTTCTCCTTTCGATAGCATTTTTATATGAATGGTGAGAAAATTAAATTGGTCATATTATGTAACTTAATTAGCAAATTTTATTATTACGGTTTTTATAATAATATTCGTATAGCTTTTAGAATTAAGGAATTTATACATGAACATAAACCCAATAAGTTTTCGACCGGTTAATATTGCAGCATTAAATAAACACTCTTCAAATAATATTACGCAAAATAATTCAACGAACCCTCTGCAGGCTTCAAAGGATTACAATATGCCGATAATCGCTCCAAATTATTTGGCAAATATTTCTTTCCGTGGTCATCTAAATTGGGATGATATAGCAAAGTATTCTGTTGATATGGGTAAGCGTATTTATTCAAAAAGAAATGTTACGGATTTGTCAAAAATTCACGAAGGGGCTAATGGAATAGTCGAGGGGCGTGGATTGCCGGAACAGTGGACAAGTCGAATTAAAGATATTACAAAATTCGATAAAGACAGTTTCATAGTTTCTTTTGGTGAAATGTTTAAGAAAGAAAGAGATTTTGCGGATTTAGACAGATTGCAATCTGATTTGTCTAATTTATTCCAAAAACACGGAATTATTGATGCAAAAACTCCACTATCTGTAAGTTATATTGGTCATGGATTTCAAGCGTGGGCTTATAAAATAGCTATTGGAGAAGATAAGAATACCGGAGTTGTAACAAAATTATTCAAACATGATAATAACTTTTTGCAAAATCATGGAAATCATACAGAACAAAATTTGGCAGAATATGTAAAAAATTATGCCGGAGATAAGTCTGAATTTGTGAAATTTTATTATGGTGATACAAAAAATGGTTTGATGACTGTAGATTATTTGCCTTCAACAATTGAAAAACCGACTGAAATTTTAGACTTAACTGATTTGGGTATCGGTTATGGAGATGATTTCCCTAAAAATAGAATAAACGGTTGGATTTGCGATTTTGGCGGCATAGAAACTGTTACAAATCTTGTGGGTAATAAGTTAGCTCAAGATGTGCATAAATCCATCAAGTATGCTAAAACTCCGGAAGAAAAAATCAGTTTGTTTAATAAAATTATTTCTCAAAATGACGGAACTGATGAATTTAAAGATAAAGGGATTGGGCTGGTTCACAGTATAAAACATATGCCAAAAGAATTACAGCCTAAGATGTACCAAAGATGTTATGATTTGGGCAGTCATAGGGTTAATATTGCATTAATTCAGAATATCAAAAACTTTGAGCGTTGTCCTGAGTTGGACGCTTTGACTGAAAGACTTACGACAAATGTTGAAGATATTAAGGCTCAAGAAACTATTGCAAAAGAAATTGCTCATATTCCATCAAAATTACGTCATAAGTTTTTTGAAGAATATACAGACACTAAACATTCTGCGATAATAAAATATTTAGCAAGAAATATCAACCAATATTATATGAATATGCCAAATCGTGTGAATATTTATCAAACATTTTCAGAAAACGCTGACCCTTATGCAAGTGTAGCGTTGATAAATTCAATGAAATATATGGGAAGTTCTCGTTATGATGAGTATTTTGAAAAGTTTTTCTCAAAAAATGATACTATGGTAAATACCACTTTGGCTCGCTCAATTGACTTGTTTAATGAAGAACCAAAATTGCAGCAAAAGTGGATTGATAAACTTTTAGCTTGTAATGATGACCAAGTAACTGCAGGACTTTGTGAATCTGTTTCATTTATCAATCCTGATTTAAGGGTATCATTATTTGAAAAATTATTAGATTCGAAAGATAAAGTTTCAAAAGAATTTTTGGCAGAAAATATTGCAACTGTTAAAATTTATGCTCAACATTTAGATTGGCTTCCAAGATTATTAGATGGTGCTGATAACTTAATCCGAGGAGCTTTGGTTCGTACAATTAAAACTATGCCGGACGGTAAAATAAAAGATGATTGGCTAAATACAACCTTAGATGGAGCAGATCATTTTGTCAAATCAATAGCGTCAAAAGAAAATTAAGCATGATTTTAATATAAGTTAACAAAAACGCAATTTCCAGATAAAAAATTTTTTTATATAAGAGTACACAGGGAAAATATAAAGGAGTTTTTACTATGGGAATTGGAAAAGTTTTTAAATGTTTGTATAAAGCTACAGGGATTCCTGCTGCTGCGGAGCGGAAGGTCGCAAAGCTCGAAAATCAAATTCGTTCTACTGTTTCTTATCAACGTTCATTGAGGGGAACTGATAGATATCCGGATTTTGTTACTGAAAGTAATAAAGTTAGTTGGCAAAAGGCACAGGAAAGATTGTCTTCACTGTATGATAAACAAAGTTTCTTCCAATTTTTTGCCTTGGATAAAGCATAGATTTAAAAATAAAAAGAGGTTCTTTTTTGGAGCCTCTTTTTATTATAACATTTCAGGTGGGATGTGTTTAAATTCTTCTCGGAGAATTTTACCATCTTTGTTATATCATTGCTTTTGCTCCTGCGGCAAAGGCTTTAACTTCTATATAATTTTGTCTGTATTGTTCGTAATCTTCTTTTGCCGAAACGTAATTATTAATTGCTTCTGTGTATCTGTTGGCTTCTTGTTGGAGTTCAGGGTCATTTAATTTTCCATATTTTTCTCCAATTGAAGTCATAAAATCTCCTCTTTCTTGCCCATTTCTGGCATCTAAGTAATATTGCCAGCCATGTTCAACTTCATGTCGAGCGGTTGATGCAAATTCTGCTTTGGATTTTGGAGTCCAAGTTTTTCGGAAATTTATATTTCCATCGCAAAATAGTCCTCTCCAAGTTATGTTTTGGTCTTCAGGGATATAATTAGGTATGATTTTGTAGTCTAGGTGTTTAATTCCTCTATCTTTTAAAAATCTTTCCGTTATTGGGATTTTAAAATCTTCGAGGCTTAAAGCTCTAAAACCAAGAAATGAATCAAATTTTGGTCTTTTCATGTTTATTGTATGAATAGAACTTTTTAAGGCTATAAATTTATCGTTAACAATATA
>CAKUTL010000002.1 GCA_934692295.1 uncultured Candidatus Melainabacteria bacterium | reverse complement strand
CCTTTATTAGAAGTTAAAGCTCGTCGTATCGGTGGTTCTACTTACCAAGTACCTATCGAAGTTAAAGCTGACAGAGGTTTCGCACTTTCTTCTTCTTGGTTGATTGAATCAGCTAAGAAAAGAGGCGGAAAATCATTTATTGATAAATTAACTAACGAATTGATTGATGCTTCAAACGGTCAAGGTTCTGCATGTAAAAAACGTGAAGACACCCACAAAATGGCTGAAGCTAACAAAGCATTTGCTCACTACAGATACTAATTTATTGGTTCAAATATTTAAAAGTAAATCCACCTTCCATTATCGAGGGTGGATTTATTTTATTAATTTCTAATTACCTGAATATCGTGTTCCGGTGTTGTCGTTGTTTTTATCTGGTATTCCTCTTTTAGTGTCGCAAATACGGAAGGGTTAATAAATGTTGGCGGACAGTCCGCCATATAGATATTTTTAGCGTGATGTTTTTTGAGGGTGATAATATTTGAAATTGTCATGACATCACAATTAGTAAAAAATATATAAATATTGGGCAAATTTATTGGAATTTTTTCAAACAGCATATGTAAAACTTCTGCCGCAAACGGTAAAAAATTCCCCAGATTTATCGGCAAAATGTTCGGTCTTTCTTTTGTTTCCATAAAACTGATGCAAAATTCGTTTTCTTGAATTTTATTTAAAAAAGTTTTAAAGTATTCTTTTTGGAATTCCGAATAGGTATTCATTCCGATTATGAATATTCGTTTTATTTTTCCTGTTTCCATCTTTGTTTTTATTGTTTCAAATTCTTCTATAATCGCATTTGGGCTATAACCCAATTCTACAGATGGTTTAGTTTTTCCTGTTTTAAACCCTTTTGCGGAATTTGCTGATTTAATGAGTTCTGAAAAATCGTTGTCTTCGATTTTAATTATTCCCTTTGGAACGATATAATCACTTGAAAATAATCGCCCTCGGTACAAGTATTCGCTATTTTTCTTGGAGTTTTTAGTTAAAAGTATTGCCCCGGGGAATGTCGCAAAATCGAGTATGTTATTTTCTATTCTGTCCCCAAAATGCCCTTTAAGGTGAGGATATTTTTTGAACTTAGTAAGAGCATTTGCGAGTAACAGCTCTGAATGCGTATAAACATCGAGATTTTGATTTTCTGTTTGTTTTAAAACTTCTTCGAGTTCCGAAAAATTACTTCCGGAAACGAGAATGGCTTTTCCTTTTTCTGTAGAATAAGATACGGTTGTTTTTTCTATATTTCCGAATTTATCCGTTAGTAATTTGCTGATTTTTAGAATCAGTGCGTTGTCTAATTCTGCGAGTTTTGAAGTGTATTCTTCCACAATTTTTGCCGTTATTTTATTGTGGTTAAATTCATTCAATGCTTTGAGAATTATGTAGAAACTATAATCTTCAAAAACGCCCATGTCATTGAGTTTGGCAAGGTGTAAACTGGTACTTTTTATAACTATTTCTAAAATATCAATTAAATTTCTCTTTTCAGATTGAATGTTGTTATATTTCTGTAATAACAAATTTTCACCGTAAGAAATCGCTTTTGATAATGATGTTTTGTTATTAAATTGGATTTTTTCTTTTAAGTCAAAACAATTTGTATTTTTTGTTTCGCATCTTTTTTTATAAGTTTGCTGAGTGTTTTTGAGCAAGAAATAATCTTTCATTGCAATTGTAAATAGCTGTTCTTCGTTAAATTCATTCACTGAAATAAGAGCAGATAAGTCATTTAGAATTTCTGTTTTAATAGAAGGATTATTTGCTCCGAGTTTTTCCAGTTTTAGCATATAAAAAGCTGTTTGTTTTAGAAAATACATCACAATTTCTTGTAATGCTGCGATGTTTGGAGCCATCGAACATGCACCTCTTGAGGTACATTCATTCTTTTCTTCACTTAGTTTTTCAAATTCATTGTTACTCATATTATTTAGTCCTGTTTAATGTTTTTCAAATAATCAATTATTATATCGGATTCATATATTTTATCTCCGGTATCTTCGTTGTAGAGGAAAGGTACTTGATCTTTTCCCCCTATTGATAACAATCTAAGTGCATTATCGCTATTAATTGTGTCAAATTTGTGAAATTTAATTTCGTTTTTGTTCATAAAATCCATTACTTTTTGGCAATATGGACATGTTTCTAAAATATATAAATCAAGCATGTTTTTTCCTCCCGAATTAAGTTAAAAAAAATTATGAAAATTTTAAATCCGCTGGTTGTGGAGTTTTAGATTATTGTTTTGCTAATTGCAAAATATGGTTTTTTGTACTAATCTGTATTTATTATGAGTAAGAAGAATATATTATTTGTTTTTGGTACAAGACCGGAAGTAATCAAACTTGCTCCGGTTATTTTAGAGCTTAAAAAATATCCTGATAGATACAATGTTATAATTTGCAATACTGAACAGCAAAAAGAATTGTCAAATCAAACATTGAGTTATTTTAATTTGAAAGCTGATGTTAATCTTGACTGCATGCGTCCTAATCAAACGCTTGTTGAAGTTCAATCAAGAATTTTAACATCTTTAGATAAAGTTTTTGAAAATAATAAAGTTGATGCAACTATTGTTCAAGGCGATACAATGACTGTTTTGTGCGGTGCATTGACAAGTTTTTATAGAAAAATTCCTGTATTCCACGTTGAAGCAGGGCTTCGTTCTTACGATATTTATGAACCGTTTCCGGAAGAAGTTATGCGTCAGATGACATCTCGTGTTGCAGAACTTCATTTCGCTCCAACTGAGAAAAATAGAAATGCGTTGTTAAAAGAAGATATTGCAGATTCTAAAATTCATGTAACAGGCAATACTGTTATAGATGCGTTGTTCTGTTTATCCGATGACGCAATGAACTCTGCAAAAGAGTTTTATCAAGATAAAAATATTCCTGTTGACGACAATTCTGTTTTAATTACGGTTCACAGAAGAGAAAATCATGGGGAAAGATTGGATAGAATCCTTGATGCGATTGAAACTTTGGTTAAAAAGTATTCAAATCATCACTTTATTTTGCCGGTTCATCCTAATCCAAATGTAAAGGATAAAGTTCATTGCAGATTGGAAAAATATTCAAACGTATATTTGTTAAAACCTTTGGATTATCCGTATTTAGTATATTTGATGAAACATGCAAAATTAATTTTGACGGATTCAGGCGGTATTCAAGAAGAAGCTCCTTCTTTTGGTTGCCCAACTCTTGTTATGAGATATGAAACAGAACGCCAAGAAGGTATTAATGCCGGAGTTTCAGTTCTTGTGGGTGCTGAATATGACAAGATTGTTTCCTTGAGTTCAGAAATTTTGGATAAAACTAGAGAAGAATCTAGATTGCAAGCTGCTAATCCTTACGGAAAAGGCGACTCAGCTAAAATTATCGAAGGATTGATTAGAGAGTATTTTAGTTAAAAAGGCAATAAGGGACAAGGGAATAAGTTCGTTAAAAGTCTATAAGTTCTTTACTGTTACGTCATTCTGAGGGATAAACTGTAGAGTATGTAATATTGTTTTGCAAATTTACCCGAAGAATCTCTGACCGAACGTAAGGTATTATATCTGCACTGTCCGATTTATTCGTCATTTTGAGGGCTTTTTGTCCCGAACCTCTTACCTCAACGAGCTTTCTTTTGTTGTGAGGGTTGGTGTTTATATAATAAAAAAGCAAGTTAGAAACTTGCTTATACATAAAATGTTTTAGGGATATATTTAAGTTTTTTCGAGGTTTAATCTCTTTATAGGATAGATGAAGTTAATCGTTCATCTATTTTTCTATCAATTTTTTTGAGCATACGTTTCATTCTCATATCTTGACGGTTATGAATTGTTGGATTTGAAACCATTTCATTTCTATAACGTCTGTATAACTCAATTTCTCTATCTTTTATATCTTTTTTGATTAGAATTTTGTCATCTTCTTCTGATAACTTTTTAGATACTTTGATAATTACGGCAAGTAATGCCATTACAAAACCTATCCATAAAACTTTATCAACGGGTACGGATTCTCCGACAATTGTACTCTGACCGTTTATAGGATTAATTATTACTGTTGAATTTTTAATATTTTCAGCATTTACAGTAATTTTTAGTTTGTTAGAGTCGATATTCTCAACTACTAGTCCTTCAATACTGTTTGTGCCTTTGTATAGAGCATTTACTGTATCAGATGAAGTAATTCCGCTCAACTCTAATACTAATTCATTATCTGACGGGGTTTTCTTCACGACTTTTGCCATGCTATCAGATCCAAGAATTACATTATATCCGGTATTACTTTTTTCTAATGTAATTGTGTGCAGGTAGTTCCCGCTTGCAAATGCTGCCAAGCCAGAAAGTATAAATGTAATTAAGAATCCAAATATGATAAATCCTTTTTTCATTTTTTCTTCCTCCCTAATCTACACATTTATACTATCGCTATTTGGTTTAAAGCACATCAACCCATGGATTTAGATGGGTAGTTCAAAAGTTTTAAATAATTCGTTAAGAATTGTAACGAAAATAACCCATGCTGAAATTGATGATTTTTGAAATCCTTTATATAAGTGTAAAGAATATGAGATATTAGGAGACACGAAATGATATTATTATTCGGAGACAAAGCAACAAAGACAGCAGCAACAAGAAAAAATTCTAATATAAATAATCACCCTGTTGAAAATTCCGGAATTTTGGCAATGAGCTTGAGTGATGCAAAAAGTTTGTTAACAATGGGCGAATATGATACATATGTTTCTTCAAATCCGGTAGCAGTTGATTATTCTGCATATGCAGATTATACAGACGGTTCATCCGCTGAATCAGGATTTATGGCAGGTTTTTCAGAAGCTGTTGCATTCTTAGGGGGTGATTCAGGAATGGGCGGTTATTCTTCTGTTGCTTCATTCTCAGGTGCTTCTGCAGGTTCTTCTTGTGGCGGTTCATTTGCTTCAGTATGTTAATTAACAAATTATAATTTTATATATGATGGATGAGATAAAAACGGTCAGAATAATTTTCTGACCGTTTTGTTTTTTACGATTTGGGCGGTAATAATAATTGTTACAAAATGTTAACAAAATCCTTTAAAATCCTAAAGTTTTGCCCAAAAGAGCCGATTAATAGAATAAGAAAAAGTTATAAGGAAATGAAAGGACACGTTAACTATGGGAATGGCAGCATCTCAAGCAAGATTATTAACTATCACTGCTCGTTTAGCTGATAATGAGTTGAAATCTCAATCCATTAACAACGCTAAAATGCGTTTAGCAACTCAAAGTTCTCAAGCTAGCGAAAAATATATTAATGCTTTGAATGAAGCAAACTTGATGTTCTCTAACTACGATGCTAGTGGAACAGCTCAATCTCAATTGTTGACATTCAACGCATTGACAGCTTTCAGCTCTTACAACAATCAATATGGTTTGGTAAATGCTGCCGGTCAATTGTTAGTTAGTGAATCAGAAGCTAAAATCTTTGAAGCTGCAGGGGGAAATCTTAATGACTACTTGCAAGCTCATGGTTTGGTTTATGATACAACTTACTTTGATGAATTAGAAGCAATTGATAACAAAGGTATGTATCCAGAACCATTCAACAATATTTCAACTGCAGACTTAAAATCTTGGTATGAAGCATACGGAAGTATCGAAAATTCTCAAGAACAAGAAGACTACGAAACAAAATATAACGATTATGTTGCGAGTTCAAATTCTTTAAAAGCTGCATTGAAAGCTGCTTTCAGTGATTATGTTACAAAAAATACTAAAGGTGATTATGATGGTTCTTCTTTAATTGGAACTACTTCTCAAGATTATTATAACAGATTTACAAATTTTGGAAGTGGTCTTAACTACTTAACTAAAGATGTAACAGATAATATTGCTGAAATTAAAAAACAATTAAAATACTCAACATCTACAGGTTTGACTGTATCAGGTGTTCCAACAACTGTAAAAATTTCTAAAGAGAAAGATTCTGATAATAAAGAAACTGGAAATTATATTCTTAATATAGATGATGATAAATGGACTTATTCTCAAGACTCATTAGGTAAATATAAGATTCTTTCTTGTCCTGAAGATGAAGTTGATTCAGAAGATGTTAATAAGGTTTATACTAAATACAATAAGCCAACAAATTTATTTGATTCAATTGAAGATATGATTAAGGCTCTTTCTTATACATCAAACGAATACAATGAAGACGGATCTCTTGCTTCATCTGATGAATTTAAGTTTACAGAAGTAACTAAAGATAGTGATGGCAATTATACTGTTACTTCTTCTTACACAGTTCCAAATGGTACTTTTGAAAATCCTAGTGCAAATCAGGAAAGAATTAAATCAATCTTAAATGATTATGCTGCTGCTATCTACAGTATATTAACAAGTACTGAATCAATTAATATTGATGAGTTGACTAAAAAACAATTAAATGGTGAATTGAACGAAACTAATTTTGTTAAAATTAGTGATACTAAATATAACAAAGATGGCAAATCAATTACAGAATTGATGACTGATTATAATACTAAAAGAAAAGATTTTATCAATTTCATTTTTTCTGATGGTGAAAACGCAAGTGCAAATAGTACAACTGCATACGATGAAATTTCAAAATTGTTAGAAGCCGGTACTATTACAGTTAAAGATTTGACCAATGCTGACTATGTGTTGAAATTATTAAGCGGATATGCAACTGGAGATGATGAAAAACCAATTATTGACCCATCACAAGGTAATATCAAACTTTCAACAGCATTTGGTTCAGTTATTAAAAATATGTTTGTTCAAAATATGATTTCTGAAACTGGCGAACCAAAATATGCTTGGATTGATGAAAATGACACAACAAATTCAGGCAATGCAGAAGCAAAATCTCAATGGTACACCAACTTATTCAACAGAATGAAAGAAGGATACAAACAATTAGAAAACGGTTTAGCTTCTTCTTCTCAATGGATTGAATACGCATTAGAAAGCGGTATCGTTTCAATGGAACAAGTTGACAAAAACTACAATTGGAAATCTTTAGATTATAAAACTTGTACAAAAATTACAGAAGAAACTGACAACAGTGCCGCTGTTACAAAAGCTGAAGCAGAATACAACAGAGCAATGAATGACATCAATTCAAAAGACAGCATTTATGATATTCAATTGAAAAATATTGATACTGAACACTCTGCACTTCAAACAGAATATGATTCAATCAAAAATGCTTTAACTAAAAACATTGAAAGAACTTTCAAATTCAGCACTAGTGGTTAATAAATAATAATATATAAATTTAATCATAGGGAATGCTTTTTAATTAAGTATTCCCCTTTTTATTGCCTAAGCCTCGTTGTAGGTTATACAATCGCCCTTGTAATTTATTCTTGATTATATACAATAAAAATATAAGTTTTTTATGAGAGAGGTTTAGGGATGATTAAATTCGATTACAGAAATGCGGATTCCGCTGTTGTTGGTTCTGCGGACGGACTTAACTTGTCTGAAGAATTTGCTACATATAAAGACAGAATTGCTGAAATTATAGCAGATTTGAATAAAAGAAAAGACAAACCCGGACAATGGCTCCAATGGATGAATTTAGGTTACAGTGAAGAAACTGCATGGTATGTAAAAGAATATGCCGCTCTTGTTAGAAATAGATTTGATAATATTTTAGTTCTTGGGATTGGCGGTTCTGCTCTTGGCGGAATGGCTGTTACAGAGGCTCTATTGAAGCCTTATTGGAATTTATTAACTCCGGAACAAAGAGATAATTACCCTAGAATATTTTTCCTTGATAATATCGACCCTGATACTATGACAGCTCTTTTCGATATGCTCGATTGGAAAAAAACATTGGTTAATGTTATCACCAAATCCGGTGATACTGCTGAAACTATGTCCCAATTCTTGATTGTGAAAGATCGTTTGGAAAAAGAATTAGGAGATGATTATAGAAAAAATATTGTTGCAACAACTGACCAAAGAACAGGTATTTTAAGACAAATTTCAGAACAAGAAGGATATAAAACTTTTGTTGTTCCTGATGATGTAGGCGGAAGATTTTCTGTTTTTTCTGCTGTAGGTTTGTTGCCATTTGCATTAGTTGGGTTAGATATTGATGAAATTACAAATGGTATTAAAGATATGGATTTAGCCTTGAAAAATACCGATATAAATGAAAATATTGCGGCTCAAAATGCGTTAATTCATTACTTAATGGATACAAAGTTGAATAAGAATTTGTCTGTAATGATGCCATATTCAAGCAGATTGAAATACGTATCTGATTGGTATGTGCAATTGTGGGCAGAGTCATTAGGAAAAAATGAAAATTTGAACGGTGAACATGTTCATATTGGACCTACTCCGATTAAGGCTCTTGGTGCAACAGATCAGCACTCTCAAATTCAACTTTATAACGAAGGTCCTAATGATAAAGTAATTACATTTATCAGAGTTGGAGAGTTTGATAATACTTTAGAAATTCCTAAAATATTTGAATATACGGGAATTGGCTATCTTGGCGGTAAAACTATTAACAGTTTGATGAATGCAGAAGCTGACTCTACTAAAGTTTCTTTGTCTGATTATGCAAGACCTACTGTTACTATTACTTTGCCTAAGGTTGATGGTTATAATGTCGCACAACTTCTTTATATGCTAGAAGTTCAAACTGCTATCGCCGGTGAGTTATACAATATTAATACATTTATTCAACCAGGAGTTGAACAAGCTAAAAACTACACATATGCTTTGATGGGACGTTTAGGATATGAAGATTCTGCAAAATCTCTTCAAGCTCGTGTTGCAGCTATCTAGTTTGATTTCTTTTGAATTTCTGTTATAAATTAAGTATGCGTAAATTAATATTATTTATAACATGTTTAGTTATGCTTTCAGGACTTGGTTTTGTTCCTGAAAATCTATTTGCCGAAATTTTGACGGGTGGCGTTACTGCTGTTCCGGAGAGTTTTTTCGGAACTTGGAGGGTTGTTTCAACTTTAGTTGATACAGATTCTGTAATTTTTAAAGAAAATAATTTAGATTTGTGGAACTTATCTCGCCTTGGCGACGTCATAACATTATGTAACCCGTTTAATGGAGCAGAAGCAAATATAACTGTTGATAAAGTTAATGGTAGTTATATTGTTTTTAAAAAGACGGGAAAATATTCCGGAAAAGATTTAACCGACGTAGTTGAGATTAAATTGAATGGTGATACTTTTTCTGGTACTGATACCCTGAAATTAGACACTTATTCAAATGTTACGGGGAAAATAATCAAGACCGAAACGGCTAAATATAATATAAAAGGAGAAAAGATTTCCGGAAATGTAGGCAAGTTAAAATAGGTTGAGGAATTTATATTATGCAAGTTAAAGAGTTTGATACTGTTATTTTAGGGGGAGGTCCTGCGGGATTTTCTGCGGGCATTTATACTGCAAGAGGAAATGTTTCAACTGCAATTCTTGATGTTAGTATGCTTGGAGGTCAACCTTCTAATTATTTAGAATTAGAAAATTATCCTGCGTTTATGAAAATTGGGGGCTTTGATTTGATGGAAAAATTTGAAGAGCATGCAGATATGTTTGGTGTTCAAAAATTTCCGATGCAAGAAATTGAATCTGTTGATTTGGTTTCTTCTCCCAAAGTTATAAAAACAAAAGTGTTTGAATTTCTGGCTAAGACTGTAATTATTGCAACAGGTGCAAAGCCAATGAAATTAAGTGTAAAAGGTGAAAATGAATTTCTTGGACGTGGTGTTAGCTACTGTGCAGTTTGTGATGGTGCATTTTATAAAGATAAGATTGTTGCTGTTGTTGGAGGTGGTAATTCTGCCGTTGAAGAAGCTATCTATCTTACAAAATTTGCATCAAAAGTTTACTTAATCCATCGGAGAGATGAGCTTAGAGCAGATAAAATTATTCAAGAACGAGCAAAGAAAAATGAAAAGATTGAATTTATTTGGAATAGTGTTGTTTCAGAAATTCAAGGTGCTGAGTTAGTTAATAATTTGGTACTTAAAGATACAAACACAAATGAACAATCTAATTTGGCTGTTGATGGAATTTTCCCTTATATCGGAATTACTCCGCATGTTGAAAATATTAGTGGTCAAATTGCTCAGGATAAATCAGGATTTATACTAACAGATGAAACAATGAAAACGTCAATTGATGGCGTTTATGCTGTCGGGGATGTTCGTAAAACTCCGCTTAGACAAGTTATTACGGCTGCTTCCGATGGTGCTGTGGCTGGGGTTTATGCCGTTAAATATATTGAATCATTAAAAGAAATTACTGTTTAAATATAGAATTTGGGCAAGTTATTATGAAAGGTCTTTTGACCTCTTTTTTTTTATGCAGATGTAAAGAACATATTAATATTGCTCTTCGGATATAAAGATTATGTAAGGAAATTAAGGTTCATATTAATTTTAATTTATAATAATAATGTAAATACAAATAGATGGAGATTTTAAACATGCAATCATTAAATGAAGTTCTTACAGAATTAGAAAATGTTGATAATACTACAAAAAATAAAGTTGAAAATGAATTAGTTAGTATTGGCGAAGCAGTTGTTCCTGAATTGGTTGACAAATTGCAAGTTGTAAGAGGAATCAAAAGAGGTGTTGTTGCAATGACTCTTATTCGTTTAGGTGATGCTTCTGTAAAATATTTAGAAAAAGCTGCTCTTGATAACAAAGATTTTGAATGGGTTGCTGAATACCTAATCAGAGAAATCAAAGGCATGGCTGCATAAGTTTTATAATAAAAAAATAACTTTTTAGAAAGATTGGTTATATAAGCCAATCTTTTTTTATGTTAATATTCTCTTATTATGAGAGAGTATAACAATTTTAAATATGCGTGTTTATTTGGTGGAGGAGCAATTAGAGGTGCGGCCCATGTTGGAGTTTTAAAGGCTTTACATTCGATAGGTATAGAACCAACTTTGCTTGCCGGTTCTTCTGTAGGGTCAATTGTTGCGGCTTTGTACGCCGTCGGTTATACGGATGATGAATTGGCTCAAGTGTTTTTGTCTGTGAATTTTGAGCTATTTAGAGATGTTTCTCTTGGCTTTAACAATAAATTTGCTCTTAGTAAAGGAAATGTTTTCTTAGAATGGTTAAGAGATTTAATTGAACGAAAATATTATGGTGCTGCATATCTAAAAGGGCAATGCCGTCCAGTTTCATTTAAAGATTTGAAGAAAAATCTTGTAATTATAACTACAAATATGAATAATTTTTCATGCCGAGAATTTTCCAGCTTTGAAACTCCTGATTTTGAAGTTGCTCTAGCTGTAAGAATTTCTTGTTGCATGCCTGGGCTTATGAGAGCTTATAATTTCAATGACGAATTATTAGTTGATGGGGATTTAATGAAGGGTAAACCAATGTGGTATTTATCTAAAAATATCCAAAATTCCGCAGATAGAATACTGGAAATTAGACTTGAAGGAACTTTTTCCGGTTCGGATTTAAAACCTTTAGAGTATGTTAATGGTATGTACACTTGCATGACATCTTCCGAAACTTCTTTTATTAAGAGTTTATATGGCAAATGTGATAGGTATGATTATCTTGTTGTGGATACAGGGGATGTTGTAGTTGTTGATTTTAATTATCCACTTGAAAAACGTCAAGCGATTATTGATAACGGTTATAAACAAACTATGGATTATTTTACAACGTATTTGCCTATCAAAAAACAAAGAATAGATGACATTTACTTGAATATGTTAGATGAATTGAGAAAAATCCAAGGTTTCATGCTACGAAAAAAATATACGGCTGCTAAAAATTCTATTCAAGAGTTGTTTATACTTCTTTTACCTGAAAAAGATGTTATAGATAAAGAGTTGTTGGATACCTTGTTAGCTTTTCAAAAATTGCTATCCTCAAATGTAAAAGCCGGATTATTAGGACGTTCTAAATGCCTAAATGCAAATACGGTGTCCGATGTTTTGAATAACTTAATTGCAGATTTGACGAACCGAATTTCAGCATTAGAAAAATATATTACTAAATTTTCTGATTGACAATGAAGTTTTTTTATTATAATATTTATTCATAGCCGAAACTGATATGCTCCAGTGGCGGAATCGGTAGACGCGTTGGACTTAAAATCCAATTGGGCGTATAACCCAGTGCCAGTTCAAGTCTGGCCTGGAGCAATTATTAAAAGACCTGTAATAACAGGTCTTTTTTAATGCAAAATTTTAATTGAAAAAATCAGAATATTTTTAAAATATTCTAATATATGATTTTTCTATTTCTTGTTGAAAAGATTTAGGTAAGTAGCCAAATTCCTGAATATCGATTAGGAAAGGAATATCACTGTCATTTAGAAGTTCTTTTAATTCATATAGATATTTATCTTCTTCGTTGAAATTTTTTACAACTAAATCTAAATCACTTCCGGAATGGCAATCTCCTTTTAATCGGCTTCCATATGCCCAAATTTCTGCTTTAGGGCAATATTTATTAAATATTTCTTTTAGTTCTTCTAAATATTCTTGTTTAACATTGAGCATTATCAATAACTTTCTTTAAATTTTTTACATCTTCTAAAAATTTTTTTACCAAAGATAATGTTTCTTCTGCAAATGCTTGTCCGTAATCATGAGCGGTACTATTTCTATTATCACGATATTGCATCCATCTTTTGGTTTCTTCTTCTGTTATCAATGAATGCTTATGTGCTTGTCTAAAAATATCTTTAAATGTTAATGTATCAACTGATTTTTTAGAGGCAAAATATGGATTAAGGACTTTTTTAAGAAGTTTTCCACTTTGTTCTAATGTCATTTCAAATCCTTTGACTAAAGAGTTTCGGTATAATTCATAGTCGATTGAGTCTTTTGGTGCTTGTTGCAACATTTCATAGGATTTTTCCAGCGTCGCAATACATCTTGCAAGGTATTCAGTATTAATTTCTGACATTAGTTTTCTCCTAAATATTGTAATGTAATCATTTTAGCATGAATTATGAAAAAGAAAAAGACCGTTTGTTTACGGTCTTTCGGCTTTATAGTTAATTATATCTTCTTATTTATTTTAAAAAACTTTCACCTGTAAAATTCTTTTGTGTATTTAAAAATTGAAGGTTTTCAGGTTTAAGCATATTATTATTTTCTTGTTGTTGAACATTTTGAGCTTGAGCTACTTGAACTTCTTCTTTTGCGACTTGAGTTTCTTTTACCTCCGGCACATTTTGAGTTTGTTGAGCCTTTTTAACTTCTGCTTTTTGAGCCTTTTTAGCTTCTCTTCTATTTGTTAAGAAGATATTCAATCTAGGAATACCAATACCAAGAACAAGTCCAGAATATAAGTAGCCTGCTAATTGAGCTTTTTTAAGAACTCCTAATTTTTTCTTTGTAGCTTGGTCTGCAAGTTTTACCATTTCACTATAACTTAGGGCTTTTCCATCCTTGAATGCATTTGCTCCAAGTCCAGCATGTAACACTTCATCTCTTGTTTTTAGGGCTGAACTTGTAATCCAATTAAGAACACCTTTGCCTTCTCGTTTGATTAGAGAAGCATCGAGTTTTTGAGCAACTAGTTTTTGTACAAAGTTTCCTAATAATAACCAGTTTGCGAATCCTAAAGTATCTTTAATTGAGCTTTCAGTTAACTCGTTATCATTTCTTGCAGATAAGAATCTAGACATAATTGTTACGCCATAGATAAACTTGAATTGGTTTAGAGTTGGAGTGAATCCTTTGAACTGTAAGTTTTTGATTAGGTTCTTAGGATTTCCTATTGTTGCCAGAACACCACCACCAAATACTAATGCTGCAAGTGCTTTTTTTATTTTGAATTTTGTAGAATCGTCTTTTTCTCCTCCACCCACAAACTTATCGCTGCCTGTTTTTAATTTTGTCAGGTACATATTTAATGGTTGAGCAGACATACCAACAGCAGAAGCAATTCCAATACCAACCAAAGAACGTTTAATGTTCATTGATTTCATTGCTTTTAAGAATACGTTTTCAGCAATGCCTTTTGAATTTATAAATGCTTCTTTAACTTTATCGTTAGTAAAGACTTTACCTAGTTTGTAAGTGTTTCCTAAGATATAATCTACTGTATAACGAGAAGAATGAACTTTTTCTCCTTCTCCTGCAATAATTCTAATATTATTTTCAACATTGTTAGAAGAAATAAGGATGTTTTTAGCATTTGCAAATGCTTCTTTAGACATTCCGCCTTTTTTGTCGCTCTTGATTTCTTGTTCAAGAATGTCTGCGGCTTTATTAATATCTTCTTCTTTGAATTTTTCCCATTTCCCATCAACTAAGGCTTCGTAGTTTTTAAGTGTATCACCAAGCCATTCTCTGAGTGGATTTGCACTTGGATTGCCTGATGCTGCTTTTATTTTTGCATCCCAAATTTTACCCTGCATATCAAGTGTTTCAGAATCTGCAAAGATTGAATGAGCTTTAACACCGTTTTTATCACCTAATTTGTATGTATGGTTAAGACCAGTAGCAAGTGCAAGACCTGCCAAAGTTCCATAAACCCCGACTAATGAGTGGTTCATTGTTCCCATACCTTCACGTCTTGCTGTTTCAAGACCTGCTTCAGGGTTACGGCTCATATCAATAGCTGTTCTTGGGATTACCATTGAACCTAAGTCAACGGCACACGCTCCCCATGCTTGGTTTGTATCCAAAAATCTCAAAAATAAATCAAAGCCACCGGTAAAATTTGGATTACCTTGTTGTTTGTATTGTTGTTGGTTTTTGAATCCTTTATTGTCCGCTTTAGGTTTAATTTGTGCTATATTCTGTTGTCTATAATTTTGTTCTATTTTCATATTTTATATTTCGCCTTTTCTTTATTGTACACTAACTAAAAAATGACTTGAATGCCGGAGAATTGTCTTTGATTAAATTTTCCGAATAGTTCGAGGTCGAAGGGGTCGAAGTCGCCGTTAGTGTGGATGTCTGGTCGTGGCGTAATTTTTCTTTTTTATTGGATTGTGTTCTAGTGTAAATCGGAATGAATACTCCAAGTGATAGTAATGAGAATGCTAGGTTACCAAATTGGCAAATGCCTCTCATATTTCTAGCTTTTAGCCATAAAGTCTTATCCGCAATTGAGCTAAGTTCATCTGTTGATTTCATCTTAGTATGTTTTGCCCAGTTCCAGAATTTTTGAAGGATGTTTGCACCTTCTTTAGGTTCTTTGAGTCTATTAATTAATTTGATACCGTCTTTGTTGTGTTTTTCAAGGAATGTTGCAATTGCTTTAGCTGCATAATCTCCTAAGAAATAGAAGCTAGAGAATGTTGCAATATCTCTTATTGTATTTTCTTTCAATTCGTTAGAATCTTCTGCTGCTGCAAGACGGCTAGAGAATGTTGCAGCTGATATAATTCTTGCTTGATCCATTGTAGGGAAGATGTTTTTGAATTGGAACATCTTCAAACTTGGTTTATCCATAAGCATAGATAAACCTGTTACACCCCACATAAGAGGAACGGCTATGAATTTATCTCTTGTTAATTTTTTCTTTTCTTCCGGAGTTAGGACTCTTTCTTTATCATCATTATAAATAGGAGCTCCTTTTTTACCGGAAAGTTTATGTGTAATCCATCTGTTAATAGGTTGAGCTGCAATTGCAAGCGGAATAATCATTCCTAAACCTGCAATACTTTTAGCGTTTACTAATTTCTTAGCTTTGCCTGCATATTTTGATAATTCTTCAACTTGATGAGATACAAGTTTTTCAGTACTTTGTGCAGCTTCAGGGGTATAATCTTTAATAATCCCTTCTAAATATGCACCGTGTAAAATATCGCTTGCACTTTCGCATAAATGACCTAATGAGCTTGAGAAATAACCTTTATCTCCTGCAAATTTGATATTTTCAGCAATACCTGATTTGTTAACAAGGTATCTGTACATATCTTCTGCATAATTTTTATCCGGTTTATCACTGATAATATTTTTTGCAAATTTTCTCAAGTGTTCTGTATATTCTTTGTCATTTGCAAATATTTCTTTAAATTTCTTTAAACCACCTTTTTCAGCACTACCATTAACGCCTTCAAGGTCATCAAACATTGTTTTTAATGTTGAATAAACTCTATCTTCTTTTGTTAAGCCTTGAGCATTGTTATAGTATTTTTGAACACAGTCAATTGTATCGCTGTTTGCCCAAGATTTAACCAGGCTTGAGTTTTTAAATTTGCCCATAATTGGTTTATGCAACAAGCTAGCTGCACATTTAACAATATAACCTGGGATAAGACAGTTGATTACAAGCCCTGAACCTTCACGTCTAAGTGCTTCAAAACCACCCATAATGTTTAATTTTCTGTGAGTTGTTTCGTTTCCGTCTTCATCCTTTGTTTTAGAACCGATAAATGTTTCAAAGAATGTTCTTGGAATAATAGCTGTTGATAAATCTAAAACAGCAACATTCACCATTGGCTTTTCTTCGCACTTTTGTATTCCTTTTAGTGCCAGACTTCCAAGCCCTGTGAAATTTGGTTGCCCCATGTTGTTATTTCTAACAGCATTTTTATTTTGGGGTTGACTATTATATTTTACACTACCTAATTCAACTTTATTAATCATAATTTAACTATCTACTGCCGAATGTAATCTTATTATAACCAAGACACATGTATATGAAAAGCCGTGAAAATTAAAAATTGCCCCCTAAGTGTCAAATGTAAAATAAATGTAAAGATAAATTTTTGAATATTTAATTAAAAATTGTATTTTTAGTATGAAAATTTTAGCAAAAATGTAAAAAATACACTCTAAAAATGAAAAAATGAACGATTTTTGTTAAAATTCTCTCTAAAATTTTATGTAAAATTTTGTTAAGTTTTGGAAAATTAATGCGGTTTTCCTTCATAATTACAAAAGAAAATATAAATTGTGTACTTTTACCATGCTTTATATTTGATTAAAAAAGTATAAAATACATAGTTTATTGTATATTATTTTTATTCATTTATTATATTATTAATACGAAAAGCACATGGTAGTAAGAATATAGAGAAATGACATATATGAGAGAAAGAAGAAGACCCACTAATAACGGGAATAATAAACAAAGACGCCCTAGAAGATATTCAAACGGATCCGCAGATAATCCGTTTCAAGAAAATAATTCAAGTAGAAGAAATTCTCAATCTTCATTCAGAAAAGTTTTGACGGTGATGATTATAGTTTTCTTTACGGCTATATTAGCAATTTTACTATTTGCAGATAACAAAGATTTTATAAATAACAAATTAGGTGAAAATTCTTTTATTTCAACTTTGTTATCTAAGTTATCGCTAAGCAACAGTTCAAAGGATAAACCGGAATTTGTATTCCCGTTTGGTCCAAGAAGACAAAATATTTTGTTATTAGGGGTAGATTCAAATGGTGCTGATTCTGATTTATGGGTCGGTACTCGTACTGATACTATGATTTTATTGAATATTGATCCTAGAACAAAAACAGTAAATGCTATTTCTATTCCTCGTGATAGTAAAGTTTATCTTCCAAAAGGTATGGGAACTCAAAAGATTAATGCCGCTCATGCTATTGGTGGTATTGATATGACTATAAAAACAGTAGAAGATACTCTAGGCGTTCATGTAGATAAATATATTATGTTCCATGATGAAGGTGTTAGAGAAATTGTTAAAGCCTTGGGTGGTGTAGATATTTATATTGAAAAGAATATGCACTATAACGACAACGCAGGTCATTTACATATTAATTTAACAAAAGGTCCTCATCATTTGACAGATAAAGATGTTGTTGAATACTTAAGATTTAGACATGATGCAACGGGTGATATTGGTAGAACTAAAAGACAACAATGGTTCTTGCGTGGTTTGTTAGCAGATTTGCAAAAACCTGAAACTATCACTAAAATTCCTCACTTAATTGCAGTTACTAGCAAGTATGTTAAAACTGATATGTCTCCATACGAAATGACTCAATATGCCGGATTGGCAAAACATTTTGATATGGATAATATTGAAATTGCGATGCTTCCAGGGGCTCCAAATAAACATGGATACACAAGTTACTGGATTTTAGATCCTGATAAGACACAAGAAGTTGTTGACAGATTGATTTATCGTGAAAACAGCGTTGGTAGAAAAGAATCTTATACCGCTAGTATTATGCGTTCAGCTGATCAAATTGAAGAAGCTAATAAGCTAAAACAAGCTCTTGAAGCAAATGGTATAAGAGTAATGTGTACCGGAACAACAAATTCAATTCATTCTCAATTTATTGCACATTCAAAATATGTTACAGTTGATTATTACGCTGACTTGAAAAAGGAAGTTCCTGAAGTAAAATCAAGACAATTTGTATATGAGCCGGGTAATTTTATGTGTGCTGATACAGATTTTACGGTTGTACTTGCCGGCGATAATAAATAATTGTTTCCTTTTCTTTCAGTCAAAGGATTGTAAGAACTTGAAAAATATGATATAATTGATATATAAAACTGAAAGCGAGGAATACTGATGGATTGTATTATTATTGGAAGTATTATTGGATTAGTTGTACTATTAGTTGTTTTAATCCCACTTTATGGATTGTATGTTTCTCTTATCCAAAAGAAAAACAAGGTTAGAGAATCAATGGGTGGAATTGATGTTCAATTAAAGAAAAGATATGACTTAATTCCAAATATTTTGGTAATTGCCAACAAATTTATGGAACATGAAAGAGGTTTAATTACTGAAATTACTCAATTAAGAACTCAAGCATCAAGTTTACGTTCTGACCAAGATACAATTTCAAAGAAAATAGATTTAGATAATCAAATTGCTACAAAAATGGGTCAATTGATGGTTAATGTTGAAAATTATCCTCAATTAAAATCCGATCAAACAATGGTTCAAGCTATGCAAACATATTCAGAAGTTGAGGAACATATCGCAGCTGCAAGAAGATTTTATAATAGTGCCGTTAATGATTTAAACAATGCTGTTGAAATTTTCCCAAGTTCTATGATTGCTTCTGCTTTAGATATTAGACCTTATCCATTTTTTGAAGCTGAAGAGGCGGCAAGAAAATCTGTTAATGCTGCTGATTATTTTAAAAACTAATAGTTTTATTTTAGGCGGTTTAATTATAAACCGCCTTTTTAAATATTTATTTTTGTGTCCGTAGCTCAGTAGAATAGAGCGTGAGTTTCCGAAGCTCAAGGTCAGGGGTTTGACTCCCCTCGGACACGTTTTTTATTGTCTATGCAATTTGTGCAAATCCTGTGATTGTTCTCTTGTTTGGTGAGTGTGTTCTGTGATCAACTTTATCTGATATGTTACCTTCAATTGTATGGATTGTTCCATCTGCATCGATTTTTTCAACGATTCCAACATGTGAACTTCCTCCTTCTTTGAAGATAATCAAATCGCCTGCTTTAACATTATTTTTGATTACTTCTGCTTTGTTAGAAAGACCTGCTGTTTTTAAGAAACAATTGTTTTTGTCAGCCCAAGCCATTAAACCACTAACGGAAGATGAGCCAAATCCGCGAGGAACTGTTTTCCCTGCCATTCTGAATGCTTCTTTAACAACATATGAAGAAAAATCTGCACACCATGCGTGATTTTTACCTCCAGTGAATAGTTTATATGAACCGTCTTTTTCATTATATCCAAGATATTTTTTAGCTGCAGATATAATGTTAGCACCAACATTAGAGCACCATCTTACTACTTTTTGGAATCCAGACTTAATTGAACTTCCTATATTTCCAAAGAAATTTTTGAAATTAAATGAGCTAGGCGTTCCATAAGTAATAGGTGTTGAATATGTTGGATAAGTATATTGAGGCATTTTGTAAGTAAATAAAGGTGTTGTAGCTAGTGTTCTGTAAGGAACAACAGGTGTAACTGTTGGTACAACCGGAGTAGCTACTGCTCTTGCAAATATATTTGTAAATGTATCCCAATAACTCATAATTTCCCTTTATAAATATCCCCTTGTATATATATAAAGTTTATATGCGTTTTATAATTGCTATATTTATTCGATATATTAACAAATGTTAAGAAAATATTTTAATCTACAATAAAAATGGCCCCGACGCGAGTCGAACGCGTGATCTTTGGTTTAGGAAACCACTGCTCTATCCTACTGAGCTACGAGGCCAACTTCATGTTTATTATAGCATAAAATTGAGCTTTTTATGTTATATTATTAGTATGGAAGAGAAAAATTTAAAGATATCGATTGCTCATTTATACCCAAAATTATTGAATTTGTATGGAGATTTGGGTAATATAATTACGTTGAAAAATCGTTGTGAATGGAGAGGAATTACTGTTGAATTTGATAATATCAATATCGGTGATTCAATAAAAAAACATGATTTGTATTTTATTGGTGGGGGCCAGGATAAACAACAAGAAGAAGTTGCTGAAGAGTTGTATTCACATAAATCTGAGCTTCTTGGACAACGTGATGATGGTTCTGTTTTCCTTGGTATTTGTGGTGGTTATCAGTTATTTGGACACTATTACCAACCTCATGATAAGGATAAATTGAAGGGTTTATCTTTAATGGATGCTTATACTGTTGCGGGCAAAAAAAGATTTATAGGAAATGTTACAATAAAAACTGACTTCCTATCTCCGAATACACTTGTAGGATTTGAAAATCACAGTGGTTTAACCTATCTTCAAGGGGATACAAAACCTTTAGGAATTACGGTTATCGGTAATGGAAATAACTCAAAAGACGGATTAGAAGGCGGAAGATATAAAAACGTGTTTGGTACTTATTTACACGGTTCTTTGCTCCCTAAAAACCCTCATTTTGCAGATTATTTAATTGAATTGGCATTAGAACGAAGATATGGTGAAAAAATCAAATTATCAAAACTTGACGATACTTTAGAATGGAATGCACATAATTCTGTTGTAAATAAGGCTTACTAGATTATAAGTATTTGAAAATATTTGCACCTTTTTTTAAGTTTTTAGCGGTTTGCTCATCTGGTTCAATATTTTTATCCATATCAAAGAAAAATACACAATGGTTAGGAATATTCATTTCTGCCGGTAGAATAAATGTTGAAGTTATTGTGCAATTTTGTTGTAATATATTACACATTTGGTTTGGTTGTGTGTCAAAATCGATGTAATAAGTTTCTATTTTTTTTCCACTATCAGCCTTTACTGTAAAGTTTACTCTTGAGCCATCATTTGAAGCATTTTTGAATTGTTTTGCAAAATTTGCGGCAATTTCGCTATCTGTCATTGTTGAGTTTAGGCTGATTTTATTAAATTTTTTCAATTTAGAATATGCGACAGAACATTGTGTATTCCCAATAAAATCCACGGGATTGTTTGGTGATTTTTGAACAAATCTTCCGGCAATTATGAGGGCAAAAAGAGGGATTGAAATGTTTAAAATAATTGCAATTGCACCCCATCTCATTTGGTTTTGCCTAAAATCTTTGGGACTCATCCACCAATCTACTTGGTAAGCCCACATATTGCCTCTAAACCCGCAATAAAACTGTAACACTATTAATAATATCCAATTTAATCCCAATGGAAGCTGGAAATAAATCAATGGAATAGCTAATAGGGTTATCCAAGCCTTATGCTTAACCCCCCAGATAAAAGTCAATATAAATGCACCCCAGTTAAATTCATTTAACTCTTTAGGTATATCTTTTCCTTTGTATCCTGTTAAAAATTCTTTCCAGTTCATTCTTTTATATTAGTGTTTTATTTCGTTCTTGTCAATTTAATCTATTGCATTATTAAATCCTGACCAATCAAAAGTTTTTGATTGTACAATATTATTTATTTGGTCAAGATTTTCATTTTTTAATTCTTCAAACTGATTTCCAAACTCTTTATTCAATTCAACCATTGGAATTCCAAATTCTTTAGAAATTTTTTCAACTTTAATATCATAATTGATTGAAAGAACCTTTACTCTTGAAATTAATCCGATAATAATTGCATGAAACCTCATTGCAATTAAATATTGAGCCTTTGAGAGTTTTTGTATAATCTCATCATTCGTAAGACCTGTGTATAAAGTTGTTTTTATTTCTGGTTTAAGCATTTTTAGAGCTTTTTCAAACTTTTCACATATGTTTTTGTCTATCGCATCTTGGAATGAATATATTTCTACATCCTTATCCGAAAAATCTTGAGCTACTTTTTGAGCTAACCTGTCAATGAAATCATCATTCATTGTTTTAAAATCTCTAAGTTGTATGGCAAGAGTGTTATTTTTTTCGGTACAATCTGTTTGAGTTGAGAATATCGGATCACAAAGCAAATCCGCTTTTATCTCCCAAGAATTTAGAAGTTGTAAACTCTTTTCATCTCTAACACTTACATAGTTGCAATGTTTAAGAATGTTTTTTGTTAAAAATTGTCCGATTTTACTTTTGATAGGTCCAATTCCTTGAGCAAAAATTATGACTTTTTTTCTCAATAATAGTCCTATGGAAATTATTAAAAGATAGTAAATAAGACTTTTTAGGCTGGTTACATCTTGTAATAGACTTCCTCCACCGGAAACTAGGATATTAGACTTTGCAATAGCTCCGATAATATCCTGAAATTTGAAGGTGTAAACACTTCTTATATGGCGAAATTGTTTTTTTGTGTATTGCGGGTCTGAAGAAATGATTGTTATTCTATGTCCGTCATTCTGCAATTTTTTAACCAATACAGATAGAATTGCTTCATCTCCAAAGTTTTTGAATCCGAAATATCCGGATAGTACAAATCTTTTTTTCATTAAAAGTCCTCAGTCTTAAATATTTTATAAACTTCGTCATAATAAGGAGTTGATTTTATTGCTCCAATTCCTTGAGCTTGAAGTCCGGCATCAATAGATGCAATTTTTCCTGCTTCAACAGGTGTGTACCCATGTGAAATAGCGTGTAAAAACGCCCCATTGAAGGCATCTCCAGATGAAGTTGTATCAACGGTATTTTCTGTGTAGAAAGGTACAAAATAATTTTTGCCTAAGCTATTTATAAAGTATCCCTTATCCGGACTTGATTTAATTACAACGGTTTGAATACCTAAATCCATTAAATATTTCGTGATGTTTTCAACTGATTCAATCTCAAAAATGCTTTTAGCATCATATTTGGCACTCATAAATAGAATGTCTGTATATGGTGCAATTTCATCAAAATATTCTTTTGCATCTTCCGGAGTTGAAATTAATGACGAATAATTTGGGTCATACGCTGTAATTACACCATTATCTCTTGCGACTTCAAATGCTTTTTTTACAGCTTCTCTGGAATTGATTGAAAGTGATTGGGTAATTCCTGATGCGTAAATGATTTTTGCATTTTTGATAAATTCTTCATCAATATCATCAATAGATAATTTTGCAGGTGCAATTTTTTTACGATAGTACATAAACTCTTTATCGTGAGCTGAAGTTCTTGAAACCATATAAATACCGTTTTTATCGCTAACGGTTCTTATGTGGCTAATATCTAGTCCCTCTTTTTCCCAACTTTCAAGTAAAAATTCTTTGAAAACATCATCTCCAAGACATGTTATAAATCCAACTTCAGAATTTAGACGCTTTGCAGCAACTGCTACGACTAAAGAATCTCCCCCATAGTATTTGTGAAGACATTCTGCATCTTTAAATTTTTGGTTCGTAGAAAATTCAATTAAACTTTCTCCGATAGTAATAAGATCAAGTTTATTTTCTTCCATTTATTTCAATTGCTCCAATAGTTTTTTCGTTCTTTCTGTTATTTCTTTATAAGAGTTTGCAACCGTCAAATGTCTGCCAACTCCAACAGCTACCGCACCGGCGTTGATATATTGTTTAATTTCTCCAAGTTTTACATCACCTTGTGGAATAAGTTTTAAAAATGGCATTGGACGTAACAAATTTTCAATGTATTCAACTCCGCCCATTGCAGTAATCGGATAGATTTTAGCAAGAGGAATACGTGATTTCCAAGCTTTGTATGCTTCATTTGCCGTTGATGTTCCTGCAATAAAAGGAATTTGTGTATCTTTAGAAATCTTAATCAAATTAGATTGAAAAATTGGAGATGAAATAATTTTTGCACCGCACTCAATGGCTGTTTTAGCTTGTAATGAAGTAATAATCCCTCCGGCACAAATAATTGCATCTTTTGATAAGGCTTCTATTGCATTAAAAACTCTGGGTGATTCAATATTAATTTCCATAATATCAAGTCCACCTTCAAGTAATGCTTGTGCTTTACAAACAACATCTTGCGGATCAGAACTCCTAATTATAGGAAATACCTTATTTTTTGATAATTTTTCTACTAAATTTATGTTCATAATCTATCCTTTTTTCAAAATTTATTATATCATAAAATAAAAAACTGACTTTGGGAGCTTCATGGATGAAAAAGATTAAAAATAAACTATTCTATTTATATTCATTTGTAATATATTTATTTCTTGTCGTTATTGTTTCATTTGTTGCTTCAAAGTATTTAGATATTTCTGTTAATAGTTATTTGATAAATAAATTTGTTGCTACCGGTCGTGGGAGTGATAATATTGTAGAAATTGTTATTGATGATACTTCTATTCAGGATTATAAATTGCCATGGAGTCGTGAGCGTTATGCGGATTTGTTAGATTTTTTCCATACATACTCTAAACCAAAAGTTGTGGGTCTTGATATGGTTTTGAAAACTTACGACCCTAATAATCCTGCTGATGTTTTATATTTGAACCAACTTTCTAAAATGAATAATCTTGTTACCGGTTTTATTCCTGAGCAATCTTATTCGGATGAAGATGCAGAAATTTTAAAGAAGTTCAAAAAAGATTTTTCGCTTGATGTGGAATTAAAAAGAGCTTCCTATCCTGTAAATTTCCCTAGTGTAATGAATTATTCTTACGATGTTGGATATATAAAAAACTTGGCATCTGTGATTATACAACCGGAAGAAACTTCAGGTACTGTTTTTTCAGCAATAAATATTTTAAAAATTGGAGATTCATTTTATCCTTCATTGGCTTTAAAACTATATTTGCTTACTAATAATACAAATAAAATTGTTTTGGACAACAAGTACATAATTATTCCTAAAACAGGTTTAAAAATACCTTATACCCTAGATTCAAAAGGGATAGCCAAAACAAATATCAGATATTATAGAAATATCAAAATTAACAATAGTTCGTATTCTCATCCCCCAATTTCAGCAAGTAAGATTTTACATTCTTATTATGCTATGAATTCCGGTGTTACACCTAAAAATCATCCCGAATTATTTGATTTATACAAAGGAAAATACCTGAACCCTGAATTTTTTAACGATAAAATTGTTATTATCGGGCAAAATATATCAGGTCCGACAGCAGATATTCAAAAAACACCTATATCAGCAAATCATCCGGGAGTTGATATTCAGGCCTCCAGTTATGATAACATTGCAAATTCTGACTTTTTATCCTATTCAAATTTTGGAGTTTTGGCATTTAGTGTATTTATTATGTGTTTAATCACATTTTTACTCGTTCTCAAATGCAAATTTTTCAAAGGAATTTTATCAATAATAAGTTTAGATTTTGTGTATTTATTCTTTGTTATTATATTTGCAATGTTGGGTCATATTCTTCCTTGTGCAATTCCATTTGCGGCTCAGCTTGTTACTGTTATTTTTGGCTATTCATTCAAGTTTTTGTCCGAGAACAGGAATAAAGAGAAAATTAAACAGGCAATGGGGAAATATCTTTCCCAAGATATTATGAATAACGTTGTAAGTAATATTGATGATTTAAAACTAGGCGGTAAGCGTGCAATTGTAACGGTTTTGTTCTCAGATATTCGAGGATTTACCAGTCTTAGTGAAAAAATGTCAGCAGAAGAAGTCTCAATGATTTTGAACGAATATTTTGCCGAAATGGAACCAATTATTACAAAATATAATGGTGTAATTAACAAATTTATTGGCGATGCTGTAATGGCGATTTTTGGCGAACCAATTCAAGATATAAACCATGCCAGAAATGCCGTAAAATGTGCATATGAAATGCTTAAGAAGGTAGAATATTTGAGAGAAAAATGGCTATTTGAAGGGAAACCGAAAATAGAAATTGGGGTTGGTATAAATACGGGAGAAGTGTTTATTGGAAATATTGGTACTGAAACACGTATGGAATACACCGTAATTGGTGATACCGTAAACCTTGCATCTCGTATTGAAAGTTATAATAAGGTATATAAAACAAATTTACTTGTAAGTAGTTCTACTTATGCTCATATTGCGGATATTGCGGACGTAATCAAGATTTCAGAGGTTCAAATTCGTGGTAAGGCAAAAAAAATGAATATTTATGAAGTTTTGAGAATAGATAGAGATAAGGAAAAATAGGAGGATTTATAGTGAAACTCAATCATAGGTTGAAAAACGGGGGGGGGTAACCTCTTAAAGGAAGTCATAGCTGATATTTTAGCGGATGGCACCCGCTTGTTCCATTGCGGAGATTTGAAGGAAAGGACGAATACAAAATTATTCCCTCGCCCTTGGGAGATGGATAGGGTGAGGGGTTTAACTGAACGTGAAAAGTTAGAGATTCTTCGTTCAAGTTCTACTGATTTGTTACAATCCAACTGTTTATCACTCAGAATGACGAATGTAGAAAATGTATCTAATAACTCCCGTCATCCTGAGCGAAGCGAAGGATCTTTTTTATGGATTAACCCCTCACCTCAATCCTCTCCCCAAGGAGAGGAGGCGGTTGGTAGAGTTCAAGGTGCCATATGGGAAAAATGTGCGTTTACTCTTGTAGAAGTGTTAATTACTCTTGGCATAATTGGGGTGGTTGCAGCGATGACTATTCCAACATTGATGGCGAATGTTAAAGCTCATCAATATTCTGCGAAATTTAAAAAGACTGTATCCACGCTTAGTAATGCCGCAAAAATGTCGCAAACTCAGTACGGTTTTGATTTTTCTGGAATAAATGAAGTATGTACCGCAAATTCTGCAACTGACAACCCAGAAGACAAACAGTCTATTTGTTCTCTTCTAAATGGAACATTAACTGGTGCAACTTATTATTATGGAATGGATAGACTTCCTAATTATTCTATAAACAAATCTCAATCTCCTACATATTCTCTATCCTCTTTTTCAAGAGATAAAAATTATATACCTATATACTTTCTAGCTGATGGGACTTTAATTTTGTTTTCTGCTGTTCTGGGTGGTTCAAATACAATTATTGAAGCTTCATGCTCTCGAACTCTTGGTAATACAAACCCTGGAATTATTCAAGAAGGAGAACACAGAGGTTGGGGAACAGGTTGCTATGCACTTATTGATGTAAATGGGATTTCCAAACCTAACAAAGAGGTCAAATGTACAAGAGGTTCAAATAAAATTTTAACAATGGAAGCTGGGAATTGTATTGTAGAACCAAAAGATATGGCCGATATTTTTCCTGTAATTATTTATGACGGTTCAGTTTCTCCTTTTTCTGCAGCTGCTGCTTATGCCTTTTCACATTCAAAATAGAAAAATCCGAGGGTTATATTTTCCTCGGACTTTTTGTTCTTATCTATAATTTGTAAATTGAAGCGGAACATCATATTTATCTTCATTTTTACGTAAGTTTTGAATTACTGCTTGCAAGTCATCTTTATCTTTGCCTGTAACTCTCACTTGTTCCCCTTGAATAGATGCTTGTACTTTCAATTTTGTTGCTTTAATATCTGATACAATTTTTTTTGCTAATTCTTGAGTTAATCCTTTTTTAAGATTAAAAACTTGTCTGATATTTCCACCTAAAGCGTTTTCCGGAGTTTGTGGGTCGAGAATTTTCAAGCTCAAATTTCTTTTTACAAGTTTTGATTGAAGAATATCAACAATATTTTTCAATTTCATATCGTCATTAGTTGTAATTGTGATTGATTTGTCTGCATCCAATTCAACTTGAGAATTTGAATCTTTTAAATCAAATCTTGTAGTCAATTCTCTTTTCACTTGGTCAACTGCGTTAACAAGTTCTTGTTTGTTGTATTCTGACACAATGTCAAAACTGCAATCTTTAGCCATATAATAACCTCCTATAATCTTATAGGTTATTATATAACATAAAAAAGCAGGATTTGAAAATCCTGCACGGGAAAATTACACACTACTTTTTCTATTACTTGGAATTTATTTTTGTTTTTAATTTATTAAATAAATCTTTCATTTTGCCAAAAACTTTTTTACCGCCTTTGAATGCAAAAACGCCGGCTATTCCCAAACCAACAACGGCAAATAATTTTTTCCAATTTTTGTTGTCTTTTTCTTTTCTTGTTGGTTCGAATTTGTCTTCTTTTAAATGTCCTTGCATTGTAACATTAGACATTGAACCTGTAATTCCCGGAGTGTACCAAGAATCAACAGGATTTGGAATTGTTTGATTTAAAAAGGCTAACCCTAAATCATTATTAAGGGCGGGATTTGACAAATTATACATATAACTGTTGTCTTGCATTCAAAAACCTTCCAATAACCTTTTACCTTACACTTATATAAAGTAATTTTTTGTAAAGTAATTTACTTTTTTGTGAAAATTTGCTTTAATATTCTTAACAATATGAGGGCTGATTATGAATATGTTTAAAAGATGGTATGATGCAGATGCGGTTGTTAGCCGTGCTATCAATGAATTAGAGAAATCGACAGAAGAGGTTCAAGTTCGTTGTGCAGATTATATTATTGATTTACTTAAAGATGTTGAACTTGAAGAATTGAGTTTGGATGATCAATATAATTACATTATGCGTAGATGGTATGATAAAAATGTTAAGGTTTCACACGCTATTGAGTATTTGAGATTATCTCCGGCAGATGTTCGCAGAGAAACAGCTTTAAAAGTTCTTAAATATCTAAAAGATTTGAATGCTTAACATTTTAGACTTTTAGCTTTTTATATTGTTCAATATTATTGGAGGAAGAATTGTGTCTGACGATTTAAACAAAAATGTTATAAATTTATTTTCTGAGCATAATAACAATCATATTACCCCTGAAATCAGAGAAAAAATAAAATATTATGCAGGGTTTAATTATGTAAAAGTTAAAAAAGATGCAAATGGAAATAAGTTTAACAAAGAGCATTTGCTTAAATATCGTCTAAAATGTCATTATATGGTTACCGTAATGAGAGAGATTGATGGAGAAGTTGTCTTGTACTCTTATGATGTCCCAAATGATGATTTGTTCAAGTTTATGAAATCGTTTGATGAAAATACATTAGATGGAACAATTATTGAAATTGACAAATACTTCCCGGAAGATTTAGCGTAAGAGATTTGGAATATGTGTTTTTTTAAGAAGTATCACGAAAGTTTATTTAGATGTACAAAGCCGTATCAATATGTTGGTGGAGAGTATTTATCTCGGAATAAAGATTTTGATTCTGCAAAAGTTAGATTTGTTCTTGCATTCCCTGACAAATACGAAATCGGAATTTCTAATCTGGGTGTCAGAGTTCTTTATGAAATGATTAACCGTCAGCCTGATTTTATGTGCGATAGAGTTTATGCTCCGGAGCCGGATTTTCAGCCAAATCCTTTATATGCTTTAGAATCCAAAAAAGCATTGAATGAATTTGACGGGATTGGTTTTTCTGTTCAGTATGAAATGGCTTATCCTACTATTTTAAAAATGCTTGAAATGTCAGGTATTCCATATAGAAATGAAGATAGAACAGATGATGACCCAATTATATTTGCCGGAGGTCCTTGTACATACAACCCTCTTCCATTGTCTGATTTTATTGACGTATTTTTGATTGGTGATGGCGAAGATGCAATTGTTGAAGTTTGTGAAATTTTAGAAAAAACTAAGGGTTTGCCACGACAAGAAAGAATAAAAGCACTTTGCGAAGGTGAAAATTCCGGTAGATGGTCAAAATCTTTAGGTGGAAAAGTTAGAAAAAGAATTGCAAATCTCCAAAAAGAAACAGCTCTTGTTTCTTATCCAATACCGTTTTCTTCATCTATTCAAGATAGAGCGGTTGTTGAAATCCGTAGAGGATGTGGTAGAATGTGCCGTTTTTGTCAACCTGGACATGTTACTTTGCCAATTAGAGAACGCAGTGCTGAAGATATTATTGATATTTCAAAAGAGCTGGTAAAAAATACCGGCTATGATGAATATTCTTTACTTTCTCTTTCTTCTAATGATTATGCAAATATAAACGAAGTTATAAAAGAATTGGCGGTTGATTTTAACGACAAAAAAATTTCGGTTTCTCTTCCGAGCCAAAGAATTGATGGCTTTAATTTAGAATTAGCAAATTTAGTTCAAAGTGTACGAAAATCAACAATGACACTAGCTCCAGAAGCAGGAAGTCAAAGACTTCGTGACGTAATTAAGAAAAATATTACTGAAGAACAGATAATGGATGCTGTTTTAACTCTATATGAAAATGGATGGTCTAGAGTAAAATTCTATTTCATTTGTGGACTACCAACTGAAACACTTGAAGATATGGATGAAATGGCAGAATTATTTAGACGTATTCGCTATCGTTCAAGACTTATAAAAAAAGAAAAAGAATTAAAACACTCCCTTGATTTAACTTGTACATTATCAATTTTTGTACCAAAACCGTTTACTCCTTTTCAGTGGTGTCCTCAAATGAATTTGGATGAAGTTACTGCTCATATTCACTATTTGATGGAACAAGTTGCACATATAAAAGGTGTCAAGGTTAATTATCACGAAAAATTTGTTTCTTTAATTGAGGCCGTTTTAACTCGTGGAGATGATTCTCTTTGCAGTTATATTGAAGCTCTTTACAAAAAAGGTTGTTATTTAGACGCTTGGGGGGAATATTTTAAGAAGGATGTTTGGTTTGAAACTGCAAAAGAACTTGGTATTGATTTAAACGCCTTAGCTCAAAGACAATTTAGCTTAGATGAAGTGTTACCTTGGGATTTTATAGACACTGGTATAAATAAAGAATGGTTTGTTGAAGAGTATAAGAAAGCTTTTGCTATAAATGAAAATTCTCCTCACATTGTTCCAACTTGTCAGCAACAATGCGTAAATTGTGGGGTTTGTACTAATTTTAAAGTTCATAAAGTTATGGCAAAACCATTTGTAGCAAGCGAAGAAGCTCAGGAATTAGCCAAGAAAATTGCAATTCCAACAAATCCAGCTTTAGCTCCTCAAGATGTTAAAGAAACTTTTAGATATAGGGTAAAATTAACAAAAACTGGTATTTTGAGATACTTTTCTCATTTAGATTGGCAAAATACATTTTTCAAATCTATTACACGTTCGAATTTAAAAGTTGCATTTTCTTATGGGTATAATCCAACAATGAAAATTTCAATGGGGGTAGCTCTTCCTTTATTTTGTGAGAGCCTTACAGAGTTAGTTGATATTGAATTGTGGGAAGATGTTTCCCCTGAATTTGTGAAAGAAGAATTGCAAAAAGTTTTACCAAAAGAATCTCAGATTGTATCCGTAGAAAAGATAAATAAATCCGTTCCTTCGATAGATCAAATGGCTTGTTGGGCTGAATATAAAATAAAAATTGCTGATGTGGTAAACAGTTCAGCAAAGCCACTTTACGATTTTGAAAATTTAGTATATAATACAGAAAAAGTTTTAGCTTCTGATGAGATTTTAGTCGAGAAGAAAAACAAAAAAGGTTTAGTGAAAACAATAAATATGAAAACTTCAATTGGTTCACATCGATTTGAAGATGGTTATTTATTCATAGTATTAAAGACTGGTCAAGGGTCTGAAATTCCTCCGTTGAGAGCTGATGTATTGATGAATATTATTGCTCCAGATGTATTATTTGATATTACGAGGATAAAATTCTTAACTGAGTCTTTGCATGAGTTATAGAAAAGGATTTTTTATGAGTGACAAAAACAGAAATTCAAATCAATCAGTAGAAAAAAAGATTGTAATTGCAGAACGAGATAATATTGCTGCCGTTCTTGAAAACAAAAAAGTTACAGATTTCTTTATCCATAGAGGTGAAGTTCTTTTAGGTGATGTGTATTTGGCAACTGTTGATAATATTTTGCCAAGTATTGATGCCGCATTTGTAAATGTTGGAACAGATAAAATGGGCTTCCTTCACGCTCAAGACGTTATGGGTAAAGGAACTTTAAAAGAAAAACTTTCACCAAAACAAAAATTGGTAGTTCAAGTTGTTAAAGAGCCAACAGGGCATAAAGGACCAAGAGTTACAACAGAAATCAGTCTTCCTGGTAGATTTTTGGTTTTAATGCCAAATGAGCCTGGAGTTAACGTAAGTAAGAAGATTGAAAATTCTAAAGAACGTGCAAGATTAAAAGCTATTGTAAATCTAATCAAACCGGTTGGTGTTGGTGTAATTATCAGAACAGAAGCAGAAGGTCAATCTGAGGCTGATATTCAAGAAGATTTAGAAATTCTATTGGAAAAATGGAATAACATTATTACTTCTGCTGAAACTTTAACTCCTCCGAATTTAATTTATAGAGATCAAGATTTGCTTTATAGAGTTATTCGTGAAGCTTGTACTGATGATGTAAAAGAAATCATTGTTGATACTCCATTTGCACTTAATAGAGTTCAAAATATCTTACAAAATTGGCATATGGCAAAAGGGATACAAGTTACTTTATACAAAGGAACAGAACCTCTTTTAATTGCTATGGATATCCATAAAGAAATCAAAGCTGCTTTGAATATTAAAGTTAATATGCCATCAGGCGGATATTTATTCATTCAGCAAACAGAAGCATTGACTGTAATTGATGTTAACAGTGGTAAATTTATTAGCTCTGCTACTCAAGATGAAACTATTTTGAAAACAAATATTGAAGCAGTTCACGAAATTGCACGTCAATTGAGATTACGTAATATCGGTGGAATGGTAATTGTTGACTTTATTGATATGATGTCCAGAGCTGATAAACTTGCGATGATGGAAGAATTAGAAATTGCACTTGAACCAGATAAGGCTAAACCTCAAGTTGGTCAATTGTCTGATTTGGGTCTTGTAGAGCTTACTCGTCACCGTCAAGGTCAATCTTTATCTGAAATCTTCACTAAAAAATGCCCTCACTGCCAAGGTAGTGGATATTCAATGATTGATTTTAATTTTGCGACTCCAACCGCTGAAGGCGAATACCGTGCAAAAGCTGCAAAAATTAAACTTCCAACCGGAACATTCAAGAAAAATAATAAATTTAATAACAATAAAAACAATCAACAACAGCAACAACCTGCACCGGAAGTTCAAGAACAACCACAACGTCCAGTGATTGAAACTGAACCAGAAGTTGTTGCAACAGAAGAAGTTGTTAAAAAAGAAAATAACAGAAGAAATAAAAACAGACGTAACAACAAGTTTGATAAAAATAAACAAACTCAACCTCAAGTAGAGGAACAAGAAATTAAACCTGTTGAACAACCCGTTTCTCAAGAACAACCGGTTGTTGAAGAAACAAAAGTTGTAGAAGAAAAATCTGCAGAACCTCCTGTTGTTCAAGAAGAACCTGTTGTCGAACCAAAAATTAAAGGCAAATCAAGAAAAAGAAAATCTACAGCGAAAAAGGCTGTAGAAGCTCCGGCTGATGAAGTAAAAGAACCTTCTACAGAAACACCGGTTGTTGAAGAAGTTCCGGCTGTCGAAGTTCAACCTCAAGAAGAACAAGCAGAAGAAGCACCAAAGAAAAGAACAAGAAGACCAAACAGAGGAGCTTCTAAAGCTGCAAAAACATCAAGAAAGAAGAAAAAATCTGAAGATGAAGTTGAAGAATAAATTCTTTCAAAATTTTATATTAGCAATATTAGTAGTACTTTTTAGTACTACTAACTTTGCTTATGCTCATGGTGCGAGATTGCGAGCAATGAAACCAATGATTGAAAAGTACGCAATTGCAATGCTTGCAATTGTTATTGCTTCTCTTGTATTATTTATCGGGCTTTCTGTATATAACAGGTTACTATTTTTAAAACAGTTGAAGAAATTTAGAAATGTAAATGAATCTTTAAAAACTCCTGAAACTGTAGAAGATGCTGTTACAATGTATATTACAAAAAATAGATTGAAGTAGGTTAAAAAGATGAAAAGAGCTTTTGGGGTTTTAGAATTACTCATCGTTGTTGTTATTATTACTGTTTTGTATTTTACTTGTTTCCATTCAAATTATGGTCGCTCAAATCCATTTGATGACAATGCTAAAGTTAATTCTCAAAAAGAAATTGTAGATAAAAAAGTTCAAGAAATTGAAAATACAAAAGCCTTAAAAGAACGTATTGAAAATAATTTAAAAGAGGATTACTAAATGAAAAAATCCACACTGTTTGATATTATTTCTCCTGTAATGATTGGTCCATCCAGTTCTCATACTGCCGGTGCTGTCCGTTTGGGATTGTTAGCTAAAAATATTTATAAAAATACTTCGAAAAAGGTTGTGTTTAAATTGTACAATTCTTATGCTCATACAGGAAAAGGACATGGAACCGAAAAAGGTTTACTTGCCGGAGTATTAGGTTTAAGTGTTGAAGATAGAAGAATAAAAAATATTTTTGATTCTGATTTAGCAAAACAAATTGATTATAGTTTTGAATATTATGATAATTTTAAATATCATCCAAACGCTGTTGAAATGTTATTTGACGGTGAAAATAAAATGTTTATTGCCGGAGAGTCTGTTGGTGCTGGTGAAGTTGCGATTAGAAAAATTAATGATTTTAATGTTAAACTAACCGGAAAATATAACACTTTAATCCTTGTTTATAAGGATATGCCAGGAATGATTTCACAAGTTACATCTATTCTTCAATCAAAGAATATAAATATTGCTTCTTTAATTTGCGATAGAAGTGCAAAAGGAAAAGAAGCATCAATGATTATCAGTATTGATGGGAATATAGATTCTGGTGTTGTTGAAACGGTAGAAGAAATTCCGGAAGTTTATTTTGTTAGTTATGTAGAGAAATTGGAAAATTAATATGGTTATAAGTATAAATACATTCGAACAGTTAAAAGATGCTTGTTTATCATTAAATAAACAAATTTATGAAATAGCCCAAGAAAATATGGCATCAGAAGCTGATATTACTGTAGAAGAAGTTCGTACATTTGCGAATAAGAGTTTATTTGCGATGAAAGAAGCTATTCAAACGGGGATGGCTAGTAAAGAACTTTCAATGAGTGGAATGTGTGGTCAAGATTGCTATAGAGTTCAAAAAAGATATAAGTCCGAACACTCAATGTTTGGTCCGTTGTTTGAAAAAATTCTGGAATATGCACTGGCAACCAGTGAAGAAAATATTAGAATGGGTAAAATTGTTGCTTGTCCTACTGCCGGTTCTTGCGGTATTTTGCCTGCGGCGTTAGTTTCTGTATCGGAAGAATATAACCATTCAGAAAGAGAACAGTTGAATGCCTTAATAACGGCAGGAGAAATTGGGAGAATTATTTCTGCAAAAGTTTCATTGGCGGGTGCTGTTGCCGGTTGTCAGGCAGAATGCGGAGTTGCCTCTGCGATGAGTGCCGGAGCAGTTTGCCAATTGCAAGGTGGAAATATTTCACAAATTCTTAATGCGGCTGCTTTAGCTATGAAAAATTTATTAGGTTTAACTTGTGATCCAGTTGCGGGGTTAGTTGAAGTCCCTTGTGTTAAACGTAATCCGTTTTTAGCCGTTCATTCAATTACTGCTGCCGAACTTGCTTTATCCGGAGTTGAATCTAAAATTCCTATAGATGAAGTTATTGATGCAATGGAACAAACAGGTGCTTTGATGTCTCCAACACTTAAAGAAAGTTCTCAAGCTGGTTTAGCGACTACAAATACCGGATTAGCAGTTAGAAAACAAGTGTTTGGAGAGTAATAAATAAAAATTAAAAGCTCCTAATTTATCTTAGGAGCTGTCAGCGTATATAGTTATATAAGAAGGATGAGGAAAATTACTTTCCAAAACCGATTGGGTTTCTACTGTTTGTTTTGTGTTGAGCTTTAAATGATTCGATTGCATTTAAGAAATCTTGATGTTTTATAGTTGCATTTGCTATATCAGAATCTTTGAATGTTCCATTTTCCATTTTTTCGTAGATTCCTAAACGTTTCATCATTTCTTCTTTTGCAAGTTTGGTAATAAATTTTATATCACTCCCTACTGTTTTCAATGAATACATCTTGTCAACAAGTTCGGCTTCATTAACATCTTTGTCTAAAGGTCTTCCCGCAGTGTGGATGTTAAATATTTGTTTAACTCCATCTTTGTCAGGTTCTCCAACTAAAATGTGCTTACTAAATCTTTCTGCCCTTTTTAGTGCAGGATCCAGTCCGTCATATTTATTGGTTAAACCCAGAATATAAACATTGTCGCCGTTATCATAAATATCTGTCATACAAGTTAAAATTTGGTCAATTAACTTGTCGTCATAGTGATCACCGGTTCCTCTTTTTGCACCTACGGCATCGATTTCATCAATAATCCCAATAGAAGGTTGTGATTTTGCCAATCTGTCAAAAAATTCACGAACACTTGCTTCTGATTCTCCAACATATTTTTGTTGAAATGCAGGAGCGCTTATGTATTCACAATTAATTCCCGCTTCATTTGCAAGTGCTTTACACAATGCTGTTTTACCTGTTCCTGCAGGTCCATGAAGAATAAAACCTCTTGTAATATCTTGGTCAGTATAAGCAGCAGGGTATTTTACAGGATATAAAATACCTTTTTTTAGTTCTTCAATGGCTTTGTCCTGACCACCTATTTTTGAGAAGTTGAGCTGTGTTACCGGTTTTTCTGCTAAAAGAATTCTTTTAGCAACAGTTTTTTTATTTAATTTTGCTAAATCTTCTTGCACTTCTTTTGAAAAATCATGAACTGTTGAAAATCCTGATTTCATTTTCCATAGGTCATGTTTTGGTTTATCTTTTAGGTGTAAAACATCTGAGCCATATTGAATAGTGTCATTATTTACAATGTAAAAACTATTTCCAGAGTCAAGTTTATATCTTTTCCCTCCAGTGATAAGTGTCATTTTCTTATCATTAATGTTTAAAGTTTCAATATCTCCTAGAATATTCTTAAAGAATGCAAAATTTGATTTCAAGTTTTTATTTTGCATAAATATTTCTTTTTTAATCGCAAAACCTAATTTATCGATACTTTTAGATAGAGCTTTTTGTGCATCATTGAAGTTTGCCCCAGCAACAACAATATCTCCAACTTTCAAGTTTTGGAATAATGTAGCTAATTTATCTTCAAATGGAACTTGTTCAAGCAAAATTTTTGCAGCTTTTTGAATTTCATTTCCTTTGAATGAAATGTTTGGTCTGTTAACTAAGTCTCTTCCATAACCAAAATTTTGAACTCCACTCATGTATTGATTTTTAGAGTTTGGGTTTTCTGTAATTTTAGTCGTTTCCCTTTGTCTGTAATTTGTTGGATAAATGGTTGTGTTTTGTACTGGTGTAATTCTCATCTAATCGCCTACCTCATGTTTCTACTCACTAATAAAAAGAAAATAAATATTACTTACGTAGTAGATTATTTCTTTTTATTCTTTTTGTCAAGCACAGGATGTGTTTACGATAAGTATGCAGAGTAAAAATTTCGTCTAAAACTCTTACTACAAGAGTAGTTTATACACTTAAAATTTGGCTTTACTTTTCTTTACGTTTATAAAAAAATAAAGAACCTTTGAATTAACAAAGATTCTTTATTTACGCTCGAAGAGATTCGAACTCCCGACCTTTTGGTTCGTAGCCAAACGCTCTATCCAACTGAGCTACGAGCGCTTATTTATTACAAGTATTATGATACATAAAACAAGTTTATTTTTCAAGTGTATATTTTATAATTATAAAACGGAAATATTATTAAGACTAAAAATCCTTTATATTACTATAATTGCATATATGAAAACGAAAATAAATTGTTTAACTAAAAGAGAATTAGAGGTCTGTAAATATTTAATCCTTGGTTTGGATAATGAACAAATCGCTGAAAATTTATATATAAGCAAACATACTGTAAAATCCTATGTTAGTTCAATAATAGATACCCTTGGGGCAAAAAATAGAACAGAGGTTGCATATATTTTAGGTAAAAATAATATTATGTAGATGTAACATTTTTGCTATTTGCTGAAAATAATCATATAATTTTATAAAAGGTAAGATTATATGAAAAATATATTTATTAAGTTTTTATTGATATTTGCATTTATCCTTGGCTTAAGTACTCAATCTTTTGCCACAGATTTAGGGATAAACTCTGTTACATATGACAACTCTTCATCATTTGTAACTATAAACTCTACAGACAGCAATGATTATGTTTTTACCCAAAATCCAAAACTCATTGTAGTAAAAGATGAAAATAAGGCTTATTTTGATATAAGTTCTGCTATTTTAAAATGTCCGTTACAAGATTTGGTTGTAAATTCAGATGGTATAAAAGAACTTGTTGTTAGCCAGTTTTCAACTAATCCGAATATTGTAAGGGTCGTAGTTTCTTATAGTGAGGGTTTTAATCCTAGTAATATTCAATTAAAAAAACTTGATAATACTTTATTTATAAGATTTAAAGCTCCTACTGTATCAAATTACTATTTTCAGCCTGTTTATACAGAAAATAAAGTAGCTGAACAGTATGAGAGTATAAATATTCAAACTCCCGTATCTGTTCAGAATAATAATCTGTTAGGTCAAATAAATTCGGCTTTTAATTTGGGTCAAACCACGTCAGATAAAAATTATATATTGACATCAAAAGATTTAACCTTACACACAAAATATTATGTTGATAATGTAACAATTAAAGGTTCTGATGCAATTCTAACCGGTATTGGCTCATTGTCATTATCTAAACCAATGTATTTATCTAGTCCTTCTCGTGTTGCTTACGATATACCAAATACTGTTGTAAATCCTGCAATTCGAAATAAAGAAATGCGTTTTAACCAAGCAGATACAATTAAAATTGGACAGTTTAATCGTAATACCGCAAGGGTTGTTATTACATGCTCAAACCCTGAACGCTATGTTCCGGTAATATATCCGGATTCCCAACGTTTAGTTTTTGTTGATTCAAAAGCTCTAACTACAACACAAGGATTATCTTCTGTTAAGGCTAATTTGACTTCTGTATATGATGATATTACTGATATTTCTTCTCATACGGTTAAATTGGTATTCTCAAAACCAGTTTTATTGGGTGTAGAGAGAAAATCATCGGCTTTAGATTTGAATTTTTACAATGTTGATAGATTTCAAGATGTTAATTTAAAATCCGCATTTATCTTTGATGGGATAAAAATGACCGCAATGAAAACAGGAGGAGCAAAATTAACAATCCCGACAGGAAAAGATGATGTTTTTGATATTCATGCCGGAGCAGATGGCAAGACTATTAGAATTAAAGTCAAAGGCTCTAGTATGCAGTTAGCACAACGACCAACAGAAAAAATCATGCCGGTTGAACCCGTTGTTGTTCCTAAGCAAACACAAAATACAACTAAAGTTTCTGGTAAAAAATATATCGTAATTGACCCCGGTCATGGTGGTTCTGATTGTGGAGCAATGAGAAATGGTATTTACGAAAAAGATATAACTTTAGATGTATCAAAACGTGTTGTATCTCTATTAGAGAAAAAGGGTTATGTTGTAAAAATGACAAGAACCAATGATAAGTATGTTTCATTACAAGATAGGGTTACAATTAGTGAAGAATTTAAACCGGATATATTTGTAAGTATTCACGTAAATTCATCAAATAGTGATTCTCCAACCGGTTTGGAAACACATTATTATAAAGACAACAGTTTGAAACTTGCGAAAAATATTCACGCAGCAATGTTGAATAATATAAATTCAAAAGACCGTGGCTTGTTCAAATCAAGATTTTATGTTATTAATCATACTACAGCTCCTGCTGTTCTTGTGGAAATTGGATTTATTTCAAGCCCTGTTGAAAGAGCTCAACTTGTTTCTGAATCAAGAAAGCAGGCTACTGCAAAAGCAATAGCTGAGGGAATATATGAGTATTTTAAATAGCAAAGATAAAAATGCCCCAATCGCTTTTTTTGATTCTGGTGTTGGAGGTTTGACCGTACTAAATAAGGTTAAAAAGATTTTACCAAATGAAAATTTTATTTACTTTGGTGATACATTGCATGTACCTTACGGTGAAAAAACAAAAGAACAGTTATTAGAATATTCAGATGATATAATCAAATTTTTTGAATCTAAAGGTTGTAAGGCTGTTGTTATGGCTTGTAATACAACGTCTTCAGTTATATTTGATGATATAAATGGAAAATATAATGTTAAGTTGTATCCGATTGTTCAATCTGTAGCTAAGATTTTGGCTCAATATCCAATAGAGCGTTTGGGCGTTTTTGCAACAAAGGCAACTATTACATCAAATGTTTATCCACGCGAGATTGCTAAATATAATCCGAATAAGCAAGTATTTGGACATCATTGCTCAAAATGGGTAAGCATTGTAGAAAATAACACTTTAAAAGATATTAATAGCATTGCGGATATTAAAGCTGATTTGGATGAAATGATGAAATTTAATCCTCAAAAAATTGTTCTTGGTTGCACTCATTATCCATTCTTGTTAGATATTTTATCTAAATTTCAACCAAGAGATTTGTTTGTTGATCCAGCTATAGATTTTGCAGATTATATAAAATCAGATTTAGAGGCTAATAATCTTCTAAATGACGGGAAAGCTGAACATTATGAAGAATTTTATGTAAGTTCTGAACCGAACAAATTTAGAGTTGCTTCTAAAATGTTCTATAATCTTAAAAATGCTCCTAAACTCCTAACTTTCTAGGATTTTGCAAAGAGCCTCTTTGTAGGTATCGATTTCAATAATATTTGACTGTTTAAGAATATTATTTTTTGTAATATCCAATTCCGTTTGATTTTCTTTTATCGCATACACTGGAATATTATGTTTTAATGCTTCAAATACCGGTATAGAGCCAAGTGCATTGTATGGCATAACTAGAAAGTCTAAATCTGTGATGTTTAGCCCAACGGTTTTATCCACAGATATTTTGGGAGCATTTGCAAGTCCTAACAAAATACATGGTAAAAATGTTGGTGTAATATATTCTGCAGCGGCTTTAGGATTAACTAAATCCGGTTTAATTGAATAATCAACAAATGCAGGTGCATGTGCACAAGGCACTTTGAAGTGTTTTGATACATAATGCGACAATATTGCTTCAACCCCTCCTACTGGGTCAACTCCAACTCCGTCTGCATAATTTTCGTTATCTTCGTCAGAATCATCAAATAAACAAATAAGTGCGATTGCTTCACAACCCTTATCTAATAGTTTTTGGCACGCTCTTCCAACGGTTTCGATATTTTTGACATCTCCTGTTGAAACTCCACCTTCTGCGATAAAAAATTCTACTCCGACTTCTTCATCCGTAATTTCATATGCTGTTATATTTGTGCCATATATTGTTTTAACTGCATTTTGTGTGTTTATATGAACATTCAACACATCTTGCGGAATTGCTTTATCATATATAATCCCAATTTTATTATTCATAGAAGGAATTAAATTGATTTCATCCTTAAAAAAACTATCCAGTGTATAACCTTCCGTATAAAACATATTATCTGTTATTCCAGAAAAGCAGGCAGCATTAACAACATTAGGATTGACAATTAACTGGCTATGTTTTGCAAATTCTCTAGCATAACAGCTTGCATCTCCCGCATAGCCCCCAATGGATGCTCCTATACCTGTTGGAACAATAAATGCTCCTACTTTTTGATTTTTATATGTCATTTTAAATAGTTCTCCAATCCATGTAATATTGCATCTGCAATTTTATTTTGAAAATTCTTATCAACAAGTTTTGCATTGTCTTCAGGATTTATTATATAACCAACCTCAACCAATATTGCAGGACAATTTGTATTTCTAACAACGGCAAAACTTTGAGCTTTTGCACCGTTATTTTTAAATCCTGTCTCTTTCGATAATGAATCAACAACAGATTTTGCTAATTCTCTTGATTGTGGATAGAAATAATATGTTTCAGAACCCGTACTTTTCAAATGAGCCGCAGAATCTGGGAGTGCGTTATTGTGGATACTAACAAAAATTTGAGCATCATTTGCATTTGCTATTTTGACTCTTTCATTTAAGCCAACATCCGAATCGTTTTCTCTTGTCATTATAACTTTTGCACCATTCGCTTCTAATTTTGATTTTAAAAGTGCTGAAATATCTAAATTTACATCTTTTTCTTTGTCATTAAGGCAACCTATAGCTCCTAATTCATTTCCTCCATGTCCTGCATCAATTGCTATTTTTATCCCTTGTAAAGGCTTTGTTTGGTCTATTATAGGAGGATTTTTAACTTCAATGATAAGTCTATTGTCGTCGGTATAATAACTGGAATATCCGAAAAGTTTACCATAATTATTTATGTGGCATTCATATTTATTGTATGGATAATCTTTTACATTATACACTACTAAATCAAGTCCATCACTTTCAGATAAGGTATAAGGGACTTTATCTGAAAGTTTGATTACGTAAGTTCGTTTTTGTTCGTTTTCGGTATAATCAAAAGAAATTATTCTTTGTTCAGACAATTTGTCTTCTGATATTTTTTTTGAGTAATCTTTTGAAATCCAAGCAAAATCATCTCTTGAAAGTTGAACCTTATAATAATTTCCAAACTCTCCAATAACTTGCAAAGGAATATCCTTTTGTAAATGTTGCAATCTATTCAATCCAAAATCATTTGGCATTGAACGAAGTGGAACATTATCCGAATTTGTTTCCACAATAATCGGTTTTTCATAATTTTTATAAGTCTGTTCTACCGGTCTTTGAGTCGTAGGCTTATTTCTTGTAATATTATATGTCTTAATTTCGCTGCCATTATCAATTACAAACGAATTTTCTCCATAATTAAGTTTTACCACATGCCAAAAACCGCCAGAGGTATGGATAGAAACAGGTTCTCCATTTATTTTAAGATTTTTTTCAGGGGTTTCATTCCCGATGAAAAATGTTTCAGGAGAATTTATTACTACATTATTTGATTTTGGATAAACAATTTCTGCCGAAAATACTGCTTGTGATACGGTTGTTGAACTTAGCAATAATGCTAAACCTAGTGTTAAATTAAATCTCTTCATAATACAAATATACAATATTTAAAGAAAAAATATAATTTCGTAAATTTATTTAATAATTATGAAATTTCTATCCCTATTATGCTAATATGATAAAAGTAAGGGATAGTTAATATTTATGAGAAAAGAGCTTGATAATATGCGTACGACTTCCAGAAGGAAGCATTGTAACGTCGTAACAGATGCAATGGGAATTTTTTATGCCGTTGTAATCCTACTTTTAGTTATTCATTTGTTCATTGTTCAAATTTTTGATTTTCAAAAGTATAGGGAACGTGGAAAAATGCAACGTTCAAGTCATGATTTTGCTGTTCGTGGTGATATTTATGATAGACATGGTATAAAACTAGCAACTGATAGAATTTATTATAATATTTATGCCCGCCCTGTTGATTACAGTGAAAAAGAAACACCTGAAAAGATTGCAAAATTATTTGCCCCAATCTTAAAAATTTCAGAAAGTGAATTAAGAGGTAAACTCACAAATAAAAAAATCCCTGTTATTGCAATTAAAAAAGATGTAGATAGAGATACTGCGAAAAAGATTATGAAAGTTATTAGTGATAATAGCTTCCGTTCAATCTCACTTGATAAGAAAAATACCAGAGAGTATCCACAAGGTGTTTTTGCTTCTCATGTACTTGGGTTTTACAATTTTGATGCAGATGTTTCAAATGGAGTTGAACTTACGGCAAAAGACAAGTTAGAACATGTTGTAAGGGCGACCAGATACCAAAGAACAAGAGATGGAAAAATTATTTATAATTTCTCTACTGATCCGGTTGTTCCTACAATGAATCCCAAAGGTCAAGATGTATATTTAACGATTGATGCAGCAATTCAACACGTTTGCGAAAAAGAATTGCAAAAAATTATACATGAAAAAGATGCTCTTCGTGGTGCCGTTATTGTTATGAACCCTAAGAATGGTGAAATTTTGGCATATGCTGTTTATCCTACATATGACCCGAATAAATTCCAAAAGGCATCAAATACACAAATTAAAAATTGGACATTAACGGATGTTTATCCTCCGGGTTCAACATTTAAGACTATTACTGTTACAAGTGCAATGGAGCTTGGTAAAATTAATGAACATTCAATAATTGAAGATTCTGGACGTATGAAATTCGGTGGTTATACGATTGAAAATTATGACTACAAACAAAAAGGCGCCCCTGGGAAAATAAATTTGGTTTATTTGTTTGAACACTCCAGTAACATTGGTTCTGTAAATGTCGGATTTTTGATGACACATAATGAATTTTACACAATGCTTAAAAAGTTTGGTTTTGGTGAAAAATCAGGAATTGACCTTCCAGGTGAATCTTCCGGCTTGTTAGCTTCCCCTAGATTTTGGGATAGAGGTTTGCATATGACAATGTCATACGGATATGGAACTTCTGTTTCTATTATGCAAATGGTATCTGCCGTTTCAGCATTAGCGAATGACGGTGTAAGGGTTACTCCACATGTAATCAAGTATTCTCCAGAGGAGGAAGCTGAAAAGATTAAACGAATACCGACTATTACTCCAGAAACAGCTCATACAATTACAAAACTGTTAGCAGAAAGTGTAAATAATGGTAAATCTTGCATTAAGATGGATAAATATAATGTTGCCGCGAAAACAGGAACTTCAAGAAAACCATTAGAAAATGGTTCTGGATATTCTGGTGCTATGTACACTTCTACGATTGGTTATTTGCCTGCAAGTGACCCTAAAGTGTTGATATATGTTGTTGTTGATAGTGCTAAAAACGGCCCAGTTTGGGGAAATACGGTTGCTGGCCCTGTATTTCATGAAGTTGCGGAACAAACAGCAAGAATTTTAGATTTAAAACCTGATAAAGGTCAACCTAACAAAGTTAATTAAGAATAATATAGGAGATAAAAATGAAATTAGATGAATTAATTGAATACTTAAAGTATAGCGATTTAATCAATTTTAAAAATGTTGAAATTTCAGGAATTTCATACAATTCTAAAACAACAAAGAAAGGTGATATATTTGTTTGTTTAGTTGGAGAACATACAGATGGTCATGAATATGCTCAAATGGCTATAGATAATGGTGCAGCGGCATTACTTGTTGAACATAAAGTTGAAGGTGTTAGTGTTCCTCAAGTTCAAGTTGATTCAACCAGACATAAAATTGCAGATATTGCAGACAGATTTTATTCTAGCCCTTCAAAAGGTATCAATTTGATTGGTGTTACTGGTACAAATGGTAAAACCACTGTTACCCACCTTATTCAAAAAATATTTGAAGAAAACAACCAAAAATGTGCATTGATTGGAACTTTAGGTTATAAGTTATCATCTAATGGCGAATACAGAGATGCCAAGCATACAACTCCACAGGCTCCAGAATTACAAGCTACATTACGAATGATTAAAGATGTTGAAAAAATTGATAATGTTGTTATGGAAGTTAGTTCACACGCCTTAGATCAAAATAGGGTAGGAGGTTGCCGATTTAATGGTGCGGTTTTGACTAATCTAACTCAAGACCACTTAGATTATCATATAACAATGGAGAATTACTTTAAGGCTAAGGCTTTGTTATTTGAAAGATTGACAGAAGGAGATTTTGCCGTTGTAAATTTAGATGATGAATATGGCGAAAGATTTTTATCTATTGTTCCGGAGGGTGTAAGAAAATTTACTTATGGTGTTAAAAATAACGCAGATTTTGTTGCAAAAGATATTCATTTCTCTTTGAATGGTGCTGAATTTACCCTTGTAACAAAGGATGGAGAATTCCCGGTAAACCTTCATATGAACGGAATGTTTAGTGTATATAATGTATTAGCAGCATTAACTGCTTCAACAGCAATGGGAATTGATTTGAAAATAGCATTAAAATCTTTGCAAAATATTCATGGTGTTGCCGGCAGATTTGAAGTAGTAAATAAAAAACCGTTAGTTATTGTTGATTACGCACACACTCCTGATGGTTTAGAAAATGTATTAAAATCCGCAAGAGAAATTACTCCATCTTGTGGTAAATTAATTTGTTTATTTGGTTGTGGCGGGGATAGAGATGCTACAAAACGTCCTAAAATGGGTGCAATAGCTCAGAAACTTGCCGATAAAATTATTATTACAAGTGATAATCCTCGTTCAGAAGATCCTCAACAAATCATTACAGATATTATTGCAGGTTTGCAATCTGTTGATCCGGATAAGGTTACTGTTGAATCTGATAGAGGGGAAGCAATTGCATTGTTAAAAACGATTGCAGATAATAACGATGTAGTTCTTATTGCTGGTAAGGGACATGAAAATTACCAAATATTGAAAGATAAAACTATTCACTTTGACGATAGAGAACAAGCAAGAAAAGTATTTGCAGGAAGTGTAATCTAATGAAAACGAATTTACTTGTAGAACAACATTTTCATGGCTGTTATGGAATAGATTTTAACTTGGCAACTGTTGATGAAATGCTCGATGTTTCAGCTCAAATTATAAAAGAAGGTGTTGGATATATTTTCCCTACTTTAGTTACTGATACTGTTGAAAATATCAATAGGCAGGTCAAAGTTATTCAACAAGCCGCTCAACGTCAAACTTCCGAGATGGCAAAGATTTGCGGAGTACACTTGGAAGGGGTATTTCTAAATCCAGAAAAAAAATGTATTCATGATGCAAATTTATTTTTAAAGCCGACAGTTGAAAATTTAAAAAAAGTAGAAAATGATTTCATTAAAATTATTACGCTAGCACCTGAACTTGCAGAACCGGAATCTTTTGAATATTTGAAAGATAAGGGTGTAAAAGTTCAAGCAGGGCATTGTGTTGGAGGTAATTTAAGCGGTTGTAATGCGACAACTCATACTTTTAATGGAATGAAAGGTGTTGTTCATCGAGGGGAGTCAACTGCTCTTAGTGCATTGATAAATGATGATATTTATACTGAAGTAATTGCAGATGGGGTGCATGTTTCTGATGATGCCTTAAGATTACTTTTTAAAGTTAAGCCAATGAATAAAGTTATTTTAGTATCTGATTGTTTATCTTGTACTCATAGCGATATTAAAGAATTTGATTTTGCTGGTTCTAAAATTTATTTTGACGGACACGAAGCAACATCGAAAGAAGGAACTATTGCCGGAAGTACAAAATTATTACCTGATATAGTTAAAATATTAGGGAATAAAGGTTTATTTAACAAGCAATATATAGCAAATTCTTATGATTATCATTCTTTAGCCCCTCGTGGAGAGATTGAATGGGATGAAGATTACAATATTGTAAAAGTTAATTATTAACTTTTCAGAGGGAAAATATTATGCGTAGCGATTGTATAAAAGAAGGAATAGCCAGAACACCCCATAGAGGACTTTTAATGGCTACAGGTGTTAGTAAAAAAAATATGAATGTTCCATTTATTGGAATTGCCAGTTCTTTTACTGATTTAGTTCCAGGTCATATAGGAATGAGAGATTTGGAACGCCAAATTGAAAAAGGAATTCACTCCGGAGGCGGACAATCTTTTATTTTTGGAGTTCCTGCGGTATGTGATGGCATTTCAATGGGGCATTCCGGAATGCGATATTCTTTACCGTCCAGAGATTTAATTGCTGATTGTGTTGAAACAATGGCAGAAGCTCACCAACTCGATGGTTTAGTCCTTCTTTCAAATTGCGATAAAATTACACCGGGAATGTTAATTGCAGCTCTTCGTTTAAATATTCCAACAATAATTGTTACGGCTGGACCAATGCTTGATGGAGAAAGTCGTTGTGAAAAGTTAACAATGATTAAAGGTTCTTTTGAAGCCGTTGGAAAATTTAGAAGCGGGGTTATCGATAAAGATAGACTTTTAGAATTAGAGGAAGAATCTTGTCCTTCTGCCGGTTCTTGTCAAGGAATGTACACTGCTAATACAATGGCTTGTTTAGCAGAAGTGATGGGGATGAGCTTACCTTTCTGTGGTACGGCTGCTGCTGTATCTTCTAAAAAACGCAGAATTGCTTTTGATAGTGGAATGCAGATTGTCGAACTTGTAAAAAAAGATATTAAACCTCGTGATATAGTTGATAAAGATACTCTCAGAAATGCGATTATTTGTGATTTGGCTATGGGCGGTTCTACAAACTCTTTCTTACACATTTTAGCCCTTGCTAATGCAGGCGAAATAGACGTTACGCTGAATGATTTTGAAGAATTGAGTTATAAAATACATCAAATTCTGAAATTAGACCCTGCAACAACTTTTACAATGTCTGATTTCCATAAAGCTGGTGGAGTTCCAGCTTTATTAAGAACTTTACTAGATGCGAATGTTGGAATTACAGATAAGAAAACAGTAAGTGGATTTAAACTTTCTGAAATTACAAAAAATGCTTATGTTAACACCGATTTAATCCATCCATATTCAGAACCGTTTACGACAAAACCCGGATTAGGTATTCTTCATGGTAATTTGGCTCCGGATGGTTGTGTAACCAAAATTTCAGGTATCGACCCATCTTGCTATGAATTTGAAGGTATTGCAAAGACATTTGATTCAGAAGAATTAGCAATGAAAGCACTTGAAGATGATAAAATTAAAGTCGGAGATATTATTATTATTCGTTATGAAGGACCTAAAGGTGGTCCGGGGATGAGAGAAATGTTAGCTCCAACCTCTCTTCTTGTTGGTAAGGGGCTTGGTACTACTTGTGCTTTAATTACTGATGGTAGATTTTCCGGAGCGACAAGAGGAATTTGTATTGGACATGTTTGTCCAGAAGCTGCAGAAGGCGGAACAATTGCACTTGTTGAAGACGGAGATAAAATTAAAATTGACATAAATAACAGGACAATGGAACTTCTTGTTTCTGAAAAAGACTTAGAACACCGTAAAACAAAATTAAAACCGTTTGAATTGAAGTGTAATTCAGGATATTTGGCAAAATACGCAAAAAACGTGCAAGATGCTTCTCATGGTGCAATTGTTTAATATTTAATTGATAAGGATAAATAAATGCAAACAGAAATAACTCAAATTGTTAAAGATACAAATTTAAAACATATTGCTATAATTATGGATGGAAATAGACGTTGGGCTAAAGAAAAGAACTTGCCTACAGCTATGGGACATAAAAAAGGTGTCGATGCTCTACGTAATACATTAAGAGCTTGTGATGAGCTTGGAATTAAATATTTAACGGTTTACGCTTTTTCTACAGAGAATTGGAATAGAAAACCGGAAGAAGTTGATTTTTTAATGAATCTAGTCGCCGTTACTTTAACAAACGAACTTGAGGAAATGCACAAAGAAAATATCCAAATTCATTTTATTGGCGATTTAACCAGACTCAATCAAAATTTGCAAAAAATATTGGCAAATGCAGTGGAAAAAACTAAAAATAACACAGGAGTTGTTCTTCAAATTGCTCTGAATTATGGCTCTCGTGATGAATTGGTTTATGCGGTGAAAAATATTGTAAAACAAAATCTTCCAGTTGAAAGTATAAATGAACAACTAATTTCAGATAATTTATATACTGCAGGAGTTCCGGATCCTGATATTTTGATAAGAACCGGAGGAGAACAAAGAATTTCAAATTATTTATTATGGCAGATTGCATATTCTGAAATTATTATCAAAAAAGAATTTTGGCCGGAATTTGGAAGGGATTTATTAATTGAATGTGTAAAAGAATTTGGGAATAGGCAGCGTCGTTATGGAAAATAAAAAATTGAAGATAGTTTTTGCTACAGGCAATATGCACAAGTTAAAGGAGCTAAACGAGATTGCAGAAAATTCAGGAATAGAATTTATATTACCTCCAAGCGGTTTTGACCCAATTGAAACAGGGAAAACGTTTCAAGAAAATTCTTTAATTAAAGCAAAGGAAGCGGCAAAATTATCGCATAATATTTCATTAGCCGATGATTCTGGGCTGTGTGTTGATGCTCTGAATGGAGAGCCGGGCATTTATTCTGCACGCTATGCTGAAACTCCGCAAGCCAGAATTGATAAGCTATTAAATAATCTAGCCGATGAGGGTAATAGAAAGGCAAAATTTGTTTGTGCTATGACTCTTGTAGATGGATTTGGTAATATTCTAAATTCTGAAATTGGTGAGTGCCATGGTCAAATTGCCTATTCTCAATCAGGAACTAATGGTTTTGGTTATGATCCAGTATTCATTGTGGATGGTTTTGAAAAAACAATGGCAGAATTGACAGAAGAACAGAAAAATAATATTTCTCATAGAGGGAATGCACTTCGCAAGATGTTAGAGTTTATTAAATCAAATCTACGATAGACACAATAAAAGGAACTTTCAAATGAAGAAAAAAATACTGTTAGTCATAATAATTATTATCGTTCTAATTGCTCTAAGATTTGCAGTATCATTTTTTAATTCATATATGAAACAAAAAGCCCGTTCTGAATATGTTCCACCTTTAGTTACTGTAGAAGAAGTGAAACAAGAAAATGTAATTCAAAGTTTTGAAGCTCCTGGACGTGTGGTTTCAAAATATCAAGTAAGTATTATGGCTAGAATTTCCGGCTATTTGCAAAAAAGTTTTTTTAAGGAAGGAGATTATGTCAAAGCAGGTGAAACACTTTTTCTAATTGAACCTGATGAATATAAAAATGCTTCCAAATCAGCCGGTGCAAATATTCAAAATATAAAAGCACAACTTGATTTTGCAAACAAACAACTTGCAAGAGCAGAAGAGTTGGTAAAACAAGATTATATTTCAAAATCAAAATATGATGAAATTTTAGCAAATAGAAATTCTTTAAACGCACAATTTACGGCCGCAGAGTCAAATTATAAAGATACAAAACGTAGTTTGAGTTATACCACAGTTAAAGCTCCTGTTAATGGTCGTATAGGATTTATTGATGTTACTGTCGGGAACTATGTTACTCCATCATCCGGTTCATTAACAACGATTAATAGTACTAATCCGATTTATGTAACTTTTCCTTTAGCATCTGAGGATTATGCGACTCTTTCCAGCATTGATAAGAATGCTAATGTAAAAAGAAAAGTAGAATTATACTTCCCTAATGGTTCAAAGTATTCTCATAATGGGATTCAAGACTTTTATGACAACAAAGTTGATCAAACAACTGGTACGGTTACAATGAGAGCAACTTTTCAAAATCCGGAAAATAAACTATTGCATGGCGAATTTGTTACAATAAAAATCTTTGCAAATTCACCAATAAATGTTCCGGTCGTACCTGTTACAGCCGTTCAAGAAAATCAAGAAGGCAAATATGTTTATAAATTAGATTCTAATAAATTACCACAACTTACCTATATTAAAGTTCAGGGACAAAATGGTTCAAATTGGATAGTCAAAGAAGGACTAAAAAAAGGAGATAGAATTATCACAGAAGGACTTTTAAAAGTTACTCCAGGAGCAGAAGTCAAAATTATTTCTGCTAAAAATACGCATTCTAAAACACAAAAATATCAAAACTCTCTCATAACAAATAAATAAGGATTAAAAATGTCAGACAAAATTCAAGGCAATTTATTTATAAATCGCCCTAAACTTGCTATTGTAATTTCGCTTGCAATTTTACTTGCAGGAATACTAATGTTAAAAACGCTACCACTTGAAGAGTATCCCTCAATTACTCCACCGCAAGTTGTTGTTAGTGCAACATATACAGGGGCGAGTTCTGATGTTATAGAATCTACTGTTGCCGCCCCAATTGAATCACAATTAAATGGGGTTGAAAATATGATTTATATGTCTTCAACCTCACAAAACGGAACCTATAAATTAACTTTATTTTTTGAGGTTGGCTCTGACTCTGATATGGCAGTTGTCAATGTTCAAAATCAATTGCAATTAGTTACACCAAGATTACCGGAAGAAGTAAAACGTTACGGTTTATCAGTAAAAAAATCTACAGGTGGACCTGGATTGTTACTTATTTCTGTTAATTCCCCCAATAACACTTATGACAATTTGTTTATCGCAAATTATTCAGATATTTATATCAAAGATGAATTGGCAAGAATTAAAGGGGTTGGTCAAGTTTCCGTTTTTGGAGCCTCCGATTATTCAATGCGAATTTGGTTGAACGCTGATAAAATGACAAATTATGGTTTATCCCCAAGTGAAGTAACAGCAGCCATTCAATCTCAAAACATCCAAACTCCAGCAGGAGATTTGGGCGTTGAACCCATGAAAAATAACCAAATGATAAAGTTAACAATGAGAACTCGAGGAAGATTAGAAGATGTAAAAGATTTTGAAGAAATAATTATTAAATCTCTTCCTAACGGTTCTAATATAAGATTAAAAGATGTTGCACGGGTAGAACTTGGTGCTGAAAGTTATTCAAATTATTCAAGAATTAGTGGGAAAAATGCTTCTATTATTACGGTAAGTCAACTTCCGGAGGCAAATGCCATTGATTTATCAAATAGAATACAAGCTAAAATAAAAGAATTAAGCAAAACCTTCCCAAAGGATATTGATTACAAAATCCAACGAGATGAAACCGAATTTGTAAGAGAATCAATTCATGAAGTTATTTCTGCCGTATTGCTTGCTGTTTTACTTGTATCTATTGTTACTTATCTGTTTTTAGGAACAATCAGAACTGCATTTATTCCTTTTTGTGCAATTCCTGTATCATTAATCGGCGTCTTTATATTTATGAAATTTTTAGGTTTTTCTGTAAACTTATTGATTTTATTCGGATTAGTTTTAGCAGTTGGTTTGGTAGTAGATGATGCTATTGTTGTTTTAGAAAATACCCAACGACATATTCAAGAACATAAAACGCCGAAAGAATCCACAGAAATTACTATGCAAGAAGTATTTGGTGCGGTTTTAGCAACCTCTTTAGTCTTAATGGCTGTATTTGTACCTGTTTCCTTTATGGGTGGGATTACAGGGAGAATGTTTAGACAATTTGCTCTGTGTATAGCTTCTTCAATCGGATTATCAACACTAGTCGCTCTAACTCTATCACCTGCATTATGTGCAGCTATTTTAAAAAATGGAGAAGAAAAAGCAGATTTTAAATTTATACAAAATTTTGACATTTGGTTTGATAAACTTCGGGATAAATACGTAAAAAATACTAAAACTCTCATTCAAAATCCGACTTTAACTATTTTTAGTTATATATTTATCGTTCTTTTAACGGTTGGATTATTTTATATAATCCCCAAAGGCTTTCTTCCAACAGAAGATAGAGGGGCTGTATTTACACAAATTCAACTTCCTGATGGTTCAACCGCAACAAGAACGGATCAAGTTGCAAAGGATGTTGAGAATAAATTATTACAGATTCCCGGAATAAAAGATACATTGACTCTTGTAGGTTTGAATGGTGAAAATACAGCTTTCATTGTTTCCAATTTCAAACCCTGGTCTGAAAGACATGGAAAATCTGAATCTTTAAATGGAATAATGATGAATATCAATAAAACTTTGGCAAATTATCCGAGTGCAACTGTTGCAACTTTCTCCCCTCCTGCTATTTCAGGTTTGGGAATGTTTGGAGGATTCGAATACCAATTATTGGACAAAGGTAATAGAACTCCGGCTCAAATATATGATGAAGCCTTAAAACTTATGTCTAATGTTAAAAAGAATCCGAATTTTGCAATGATTTATACCTCATATAGTGCAAATTTACCTCAACTTATGATAGATGTGGATGTTGATAAAGCGTTAGCACAAGGTGTAAATATTGCGGATATTTATGATTCCATAAGTGCATATTATGCCAAATCATATGTAAATGATTTTAATAAATATGGTAGAGTTTATCGTGTTTATTTACAAGCTGATTCAGAATACAGGGAACAGTTGTCTGATTTAAAAAAAATATTTGTAAAAAATAAAAATGGGCAGATGGTTCCTCTTACTTCTGTTATAAAAACAAAAAGTATCGTTGGACCATATATGAGAACAAGATTCAATATGTACCCCGCAATAACAATAAACGGAAGTGCCAGAGGAAATGTAAGTTCTGGTAAAGCAATTAAAACAATGGAAGAAATATCAGATAAAACACTTCCATCGGATATGGGATATGCTTGGTCTGGAACTTCATTACAAGAAAAAGAATCAAGTGGGCAAATAGGTGCGATTATAGCAATGTCCTTAATATTTGTATTTTTATTCTTGGTTGGTCTATACGAAAGTTGGTTTTTACCAATTACCGTTTTGTTAGTAACTCCTATTGCTCTTGGTGGGGCATTATTTTTCCAGTATTTATTTGGTTTTGCTTTAGATATTTATTCCCAAATTGGACTTGTAATGCTCCTCGGATTGAGTACAAAACAAGCAATCTTAATCATTGAATTTGCAAAAGATGCGACTGAAAGGGGGGAAACAATAATTGATTCCGCTTTACTTGCAGCCAAATTAAGATTTAGAGCAGTTATGATGACAAATATTGCTTTTATACTCGGACTTTTACCTTTAGTTTTTGCATCAGGAGCAGGAGCAGCATCTCGACACTCTGTCGGAATGACTGTTTTGGGTGGAATGATTGCAGTTGCATTTGTAGGAACATTTTTAGTTCCGGCATTTTATGTTCATATTGAAGAATTCAAAATAAAACTTTCAGAATTTATTAAGACAATGTGGAGGGTTAAATGAAAAAACTTTTAATCATATTATTGATTTTGTTTTGTCAAATTGAAGCATATTCTCTCGAACCTGGGAATAAAATAAATTCTAAAGAATATCCTAATTCTGAAATGGTTATGCCGACTGAAAAATCCAAATCAGATATTATAATTTCAGGTTCAGTTGAAAAAAATATTGAAATGTCTTTAGATAATTGTATTTGGCTTGCACTTGGAAATAATCCTCAAATAAGTGCCGCTTTTCAAGATATATTAGCAGCAGATGCAAGAATAAAACAAGTTTGGTCAAACTTTTTCCCTTCTTTTTCTTGGCAAACTAGTTATACACATTTAAAACAACTTCAATTGTCAGATGCTTTAAATACGAATTTGCAGTTCAATTACTATTTGTCTGGGCAAGTAACTTTGCAACAAATGTTATATGACTTTGGAGTTACGCAAAATCAGGCTACTATTAGAAGAATGAATTATCAATCATATAAAAAGACTTTTGAATCAGTAGTAAATGATGTAATCTACCAAACCAAAGATGCCTATTACAATGTTTTATATGCCTACGAAAATCAAAGAGTTGCTCAAGATACCGTTAATAAATATCAAATGTTTTATAATCAGGCAAAAGCATTTTATAAATCAGGAATGAATCCAAAAGTAGATGTAACAATTGCAGAAACAAATCTTAGTAATGCAAAGTTAAAACTGATTCAAGCAGACAGTGCAGTTAGTTTAGCAATTGCTAAACTGAATAATATAATGGGAGTTCCATATATCGAAAAATATTCTGTTATTGATAAATTAGAATATGCCCCCCTAAATCTGAGCTTTGAAAATTTGATTGATATAGCAAGAGATGCCCGTCCAGAACTTAAACTTGCAGAACTGAAAGTAGAACAAGCAAATCAAACTGTTAAACTTGCCAGAAAGTCATTTTATCCTACACTTTCATTTGAAACCCAATATCAAAAAGGTGGTAAAACATGGTGGTCAAATGATGGTTATAATATCGGAGGATATTTAATTTTTCCTACAATAAATGTTATGCTAATTGCAAACGAAATAAAAGAAGCTAAATATTTATATGATAAAGAACTTGCAAATGCAAAAAATACCCAAAATACAATCTATTTAGAAATTCAAAATGCCTATTTAAAATTAGAAGAAACAAGAAATCAAATTCCATATGCAATTATACAAGTCAAACAAGCTAAAGAAAACTATGAATTATCCTTTGGTCGTTACAAAGTTGGAGAAGGTTCTCCTACAGAATTGAAAGATTCTGAAAATACCTATGAACAGGCACAATTAACTTATTATAATGCCTTATACCAATACAATTCTGCAAAAGCTGAACTTGAAAAATCTGTTGGTAAAAATCTAAAAAATGAGGAAGAATGTATAGACCTAAATAAATAGTTAACATAAGTTAACATTTGCTTTTAAAAAAGTCAATTTTTCTAGGAATATTTACTTTATATATATGTAAGATATAAATAAGAGAGAAGAGAGAAAATAATATGGTATCAACATCAGGTCAAGCTTTTGGAACAATGGTTAAACCAACCGCTAGAAAATCAAGAGTAACAAAAGAATTTAAATATTTAGAAAATCACGATAGAAGAATGAGATTCAATAATTCACAAGATCCAATCTATTACGTGTTTGATTGTATCGAAAATAGACCAATTCAAGTATTGGCAAAGGAATTTGTTAAAGATTCATTCTTCGAAGCCATAAATTTTGTATCAAAAGTTGTTGGATAATCAATAGGAATAAAGAGAAAAGAAATATAAGGAATAAGGATAGGAAACATAAATTAAGCACTCAAATAAATGAGTGCTTTTTATTTTGCTAAAATAGAATTGTTTGTGGATAAACCTCTTCTACGTATGTTGCCCAGTCTTTAACAGGTATAAATCCAATTGAAAATTCTGCAGTATTTTCTCCTAATTGCTGAGCTGCAGGAACCTCTAGCGGAGGACCAGCAGGAGTTGTTCGTGCCGGATTTTTAGGATTAGAAATTACACCAATACTTCGCAATAGTGTAACAGATAAGGTATTTTTATAAACCTCGTATTCTGTTAAGCCATGTGTAATTATCCCTAGCCCATTTGCCCAAACAAATCTTTGCATAGGTGCTGTATTAGTCCAAGCTTCTTGACCTTTTTCTTGTGGAAGATTTTCTCTTAAATTATAGTTTGAATCAAACTTTCTTTTTACAAGTAAATTCATATCTTCAGAATAAGTTTCTGTTACTTTTTTCGGAAAGTTAAAACGAACTTGCCAAAGTCTATTTGTTAGAAGATTTGGAAATTTAATTTTAAAATTTAGAAGTTTTGATTTTTTATTCAAATATACATCGACATTGAAAAATGATGTTGTAATACGGATTCCACATCTTAAAGTTCCGTCCATAATTTTTTTGACAGATTTAATTACTGCAACCTCTCCCTTATCATCAACAACAGGTGCAAAATTATAGGTATCTCCAACATCTTTATAGCGAACAAATTCAATAAAATTTTTATAACAGGTTGATTTGTCATAAAGATTTATTTGTCCATCTACCACTTCAATCCTTATATTTTTATTAAAAATTTCAAAATTATCAACAAAAACATCTTTATCTGAGGATTTTGAATCAGGATTAAATTCTTTTAACAATGTATAGAGAGTTGTATAATCCTCTGTAACCGGAATTTTGGACGTGTCATATAAAAGTTTTGCAGGAAAACCTTTTCGCTGCGAAACTACTTGAGTTCCATCTTCAATATAATCTCTTTCAATTTCTAATAGTTTATATTTATCTGGATATTTGAAACTCATGGATAAATTGTCAGGTAGAGGTGTTCTTATTTCTTCAATTATAGTATTTGCAATTTGAAGAATTTTATTATATCTGACCATATTTTCAAAATGGACAGTATCTAGAGAACAACCACAAATGCTATCATGTGCCTGATTTTGAAGTAACAATTTATAAGCATATTCAATTGAATTTGCATAATTGTTTCCATAATTAATTTGAAGTTTATTTGCAAGATCTAATTTATAAGAACATTCAGTGTTCATTTGTTTTAATTTGGTTCTTGCGGAATATGAACCCTGCAAAATAAATGTTTTAGAATTATCCCGAAGTTCATCACTATATTTTTCTTTGAATTTTACTTTTTCAAAATAATCAAAAGGAGAACCTAAAACAATTTCGTAATCTTCCAAATATTGATTTACCAAATCTATTTGAGAACTTATATCTTCCGGAATACCTAAATGATCAGCACCAATAGGTAAAAGAAGAATATCTTTAGATTTTTCTGCAATTTTATCAAGATTGTTTTTTAAGAATTTTGCCTTATCTTCAATAAATTTGTCTGAAGAAAATATATCCATAAAGTAACCTCTAATCAGGTTAACAGTATTTACACCATTAAAGATAAATTCAGAAGGCAAATCTCCACAACCACGCCATACGATAGTTTTATCTATACCAAAATCTTTTAGAATGAGTGGAACATTTTTACTATGCCCAAAAGTATCAGCAAAATAGCCGATAAAATCTTCACAACCGAAATTCTGAGCTATCTTCATCCCTATTTCTAGGTTTTTCATAAAACAAATACCGTCAGTCAAAAATTCGTCAACTAAACAATAAAAAGGACCGATAAAAAGTTTTTTTTGTGCAACTAAATCTCTGACTAATTGTTCTTTTTCAGGTCGCATTTCAAGGTAATCAAGAAGAGCCGAAACTTGTCCGTCAAAATAAAAAGACGGAAGTTTATCTTGTTCTAACATATTTAAAACGTTGTCAAGAATTTTTAAAAGTCTTAGTCTGAAAACCTCAAATTCTCTGTACCATTCTCTATCCCAATGGGTATGAACATATGCGATAACTTGTTTTTTCTTATTATTCTCTTTTTTATTAAATCCAAACATATAAGGATTTTAACATTATTTCCTCTAGTTGGCTAATTGTTAAGATTCACTGATAAGACGATTAAAAATTATTATAAATCTTTATAACATATTTAAAAAGAAGGGGTGAGTGATGAGAAATTTAATAGCACTAATTGGGTTAATAATAATTTTAAATTTGAACGTAGCTTTTGCTTATACTGTTAAACATATAACAAATGTACCAAATTCTAATTATAATTATTATGATGAAAACATTTATGATGGAGATTTAACAAGAATTGAAAAATATTTATTTAGGCAAACGTATAGGAAAGAAAGTAATAGTTCAAGATTAAGCAGAATAGAAAAGGAGCTATTCAATCAAAATTATCCATCAATGTCTATTAGTCAGAGAATGAATAATGCTTTGGCAAATTATCGTGGAAATGATTATGATAATGGTTATTATTCTGCAAATCAGAGCAACTATTACCCGCAAACAACTATCAAAAATAGATTAATGAATAGTTTAATCGGTCAACCAACAGGTATGACTCCATCCATATTAACCTCCCCTTATATAAACAAATTTGGACCTTCCTATAATAGAGGTTATTATGGTAATAACGGTTGGGGCTACCATAATGTTTACCGACCAACAATGACAGGAGCAGGAATTCATATATTAGATTAACCTAATGTAAAAATTATATTAAGGGATTAGAAAAGTCTTATTTTAATGATACCATATATATTGTAGTTATTTTAAGGAGAGATACAATATGTGTGGTATTGTTGGATATATAGGAAATAAACCGGCCGTTGATATTCTATTAGATGGCTTAGAACAATTAGAATACAGAGGATATGATTCATCTGGAATTGCAGTAAAATGTCCAAATGAAATTAAAGTTTATAAAGCAGAAGGTAAACTTAAAAATTTAAGAGAAGAATTAGCACCTCATGCTTACGAAATTTCAAAATCAACTCTTGGAATTGGTCATATCAGATGGGCAACTCATGGAGCTCCAACTGTTGTTAATGCACACCCTCATACTTGTGGTTGTGGAAAATTAGTTGTAGTTCACAATGGGATTATTGAAAATTATAAAGAATTAAAAGCTGAACTTGAAGCGAAAGGATGTAAATTCCGATCTCAAACAGATACAGAAACTGTTGCACATTTAGTTGCAATGATTTATGGAGAAGTTAAAGATCTTACTAAAGCTGTTCAAATGGCAACAAAGAGATTAGAAGGTGCTTATGCTCTATGTATTATGCACAATGATGAACCAAATAAACTTGTTGCAACAAAAAGAAATGCTCCTTTAGTTGTTGGTGTTGGAGAAGGTGAATATTACGTAGCATCTGATGTTCCGGCAATTATTAAACATACAAACAAAGCAATTTATATTAAAGATAACCAAGTTGTAACGTTAACTCCAAATTCTTTAAAATTAGAAGATGAATTTGGTGGAGAAATTATTCCGAAAGTTGAAGTTTTACCTTGGGAACCGGTTGCTCTTAGCAAAATGGGCTTTAAACACTTCATGTTAAAAGAAATCCATGAACAACCTGATGTTATCAGAAATATCCTTATTGGAAAACTTCATACTTCTGATTCCCCAATTGTTCTTGATGAAGTAAAATTAACTAAAGAACACTTGAGAAAATTAAATAGAATTCAAGTTATTGCGTGTGGAACATCTCTTCATGCCGCAATGGTTGGAAAATACATTATTGAAAGTTTTTGTGGTATTCCTGTTGATGTTGAAGCATCTAGTGAATACATCTACAGGAAAACAGTTACAAATGAGCATACACTGGTAATTGGGGTATCTCAATCAGGTGAAACAGCAGATACCTTGACAGCTATAAAACAAGCAAAAGCTAAGGGTTCTCATGTTTTAATTATTACAAACAGACCTGATAGTGCAATGGCAAGAGAAGCTGATAGTTTAATCCCTGTTAGTGCAGGTATTGAGGTATCTGTTGCTGCTACAAAATCATATATTGCTCAGTTAACTTCATTCTATTTATTAGCGTTATATATGGCTGAAATTAAAGAATCTATGCCAACAGATGAATTGAATGAAATTAAGGCTGAAATGCTTGTTCTTCCTCAAAAAATTGAACAAATTCTAGCTCATAAAGAAGGAATTCAAGCATGTGCAAGAAAATATGCAAATACTAGAGATTTTATCTATATTGCAAGAGGAATCAACTACCCAACAGCTTTAGAAGGAGCATTAAAATTAAAAGAAATTAGTTATATTAATGCTACTGGTTATCCTGCTGGAGAACTTAAACACGGACCTATTGCAATGCTTGATGAAACAATGCCTGTATTATCAATCCTTATGCAAGGTTCCGTATTTGAAAAATTATTATCTAATAGTGAAGAAGCAAAGGCTAGAAACGCAAGAATGGTTGCATTAACAAATTCATCTGAGCCAAAACTAGAAGACTTATTTGATTATATAATCAAGGTTCCGGAAGTTCATGAATTTTTATCTCCAATTATTGCAACAGTTCCTTTACAATTGATTGCATACTATATTGCAGAATTTTTAGGCAAAGACGTTGACCAACCTAGAAACTTGGCAAAATCGGTAACGGTTGAATAATATGACTAAAATTTTATCAGAAATTACCTATATTGATAATAAGGACGATTTATCAACTGAATATATTGAACAATCTCTAAAAAGTAAATATGGAGAGCTTATAAGATGGGCGATTGTTGATATTCAAAGAAATAAATTGAAAATATGTTTAACATATGAAAAAAAGGCATAGATTGTATCTATGCCTTTTAATTTTTTGATATTTATTATTATCCTAAAACCACATTTTTTGTTTGAGTTTCAATTGCCGCTGCATCAGTATATTTTTGATCAATTTGACCTGCTTTATAAGCATGAGATTGAACTATTGAAGTTAATGCCATAACACCGGCAGTAGCTAAACCTATAAGACCATATTTCTTAGGATTTTTAGCAATTGCGGCTGCCATTTTATTTAAACCAACAGCACCTGCCATTTTACCTACTCCTTTTGCTAATTTAGCAGCGATTGATGGTTTGAGAGCAACGGCTGCACCAGTAATACCAAGAGCTGAAGCTTGTAAGTTAAGTTTCAAATTATTTTTTAAGTGTTCCTTTGCACATTGCGTACGATTTGTCATACTTCCTTTTGTTCCATCTACAAATGTGTAAATTGGGGAACCCATAGTAATTGGAGCCATAAATAACCTACCTTTCCATTTTGATTTGAAAATTTTAATCTACCTTACTTATATATAAAGTATTTTTCATGAAAGGAATTTACTAAATATATGGCTAAGATTTAAAAGGTATGACTATTAGTGCATTTAAAGGTTTTACAATTCTTAATAATCTCCAATTTCAATAGCGTTGACCGGACAACTTAGAGCCGCATCGATACATAAATCTTCAGTTTTTTCTATATTGTCAGGATTAACAATTGCCTTATCCCCAACTATATCAAAAACTTCTGGATTTATGATGGCACAAGCTCCACAGCCAACACAACTATCTAAAATTCGTACATTCATAATAAAATATCCTCCATATTGTTCAATGACATTATGAAGGATATTTTGTATTTATTTATTAGTAATTTTTCTAATTATCGATGCTAATCTTCATTAGAAATAATTTGAGCACCATTTTGTTCAACGTTCATCGTTTTAATATCACATTTGATATTTTGCTCAGCCCATGTATCTTTAACAATACTTTTGATTTTGTCTAAATCTCCACCTTTTTGAGAAATAACAAGTATTGATGAACCAGCACCACTGATTACACATCCTAAAACATTCTCAATATGACGAAGGTTTTCGATAATTTTATCCAAACCTTGCATCAACTTCATTCTATAAGGTTGGTGTAATCTATCATGCAACGCTAATTTCATCAGTTCAGCATCTTTTGTATGAACAGCTTGAACAAACATTGCAAGTCTTTGAGCATTGAAAATTGCATCTTTCATCGGTACTTCTTTAGGAAGTACTGATCTTGCAATATCAGTCGATAATTCAAAATCTGGAGTACAAACGGTTATAGCCCATTCAGTAGGCCATTCTAATTTTCTATATAAAACAGTTCCATCCTCTTCTTGAGATGAGATAACAAGCCCACCGACAATTGCAGGTGTAATATTATCAGGGTGCCCCTCTATTTCACAAGCGATAGATAATAATGCAACTTCATCAGCAGGACGTCCAAGAAGTTCGTTTGCTGCAATTAAAGCACCTACAACTACAGAAGCACTACTTCCTAGTCCTCTTGCAACCGGAATATTTGAATGGATATTTATTTTTAATTCGCTTGGAGATTGTCCAATTGAGTTATATAACAATTCAACAGCTTTATAAACTAAACTGTTTTCATCTAAAGGTATATGTTCCAAAGACAATTCATCAATCGCCGGACTTTCAGGAATAACGTTAATTTCAACCCCTGTACCCGGTAATACTGTTTCCTCAATAGTAATAGTATTATATAGAGGTAAAGCCATACCTAAACAGTCAAACCCAGGACCTAAATTGGCAGAAGTCGCTGGAACTTTTACGCTAATTTTCATAATCTTAATCTACCTTCACCTTTCAGATACATTATAGCAAAAACAGCCTAAAATAGTAGTTTTATAAGATTTATAAAGAATTTGTAACATTTATAAAATAGCCGTATAATTAGACTATGTACGAGTTTCATCCATATTTTACAAATGATGGGTCCGTAGGTCTATATAGCACGGATTTTAATGATATATACCACAGTGCAACTGGGGCGTTAACAGAAGCTTATGAGAAATTTATTTATCCTGTGGATTTTAATAATCTTTTGCAAAAAGATAAAATTAAAGTTTTAGATATTTGCTACGGAATTGGATACAACTCAAAATGTTTTTTAAATTTTATTTTTGAAAATTATTTTCTGAAAATTTTTTCTAAAAATACTTCTTTTACAAATAGCTATATCGATAAGATACATACTAATAATATTTTTGCTAAAAATTTTAAGAGTTTGTACAAAGAGAGTAATATATATAACGATAAGATAGATACCAATAATATTTCTAACAAAATTTCTATAACTGCTATAGATAATGACAAAATTTTATCTTATATTTCTCCTTTTGTAAAAACCGGAGTAAAAAATTTTAAGAACAATAAAATGAATTTTCAATATGATTCAATCAAAAAGTTTATTAATAATCATGACAAAATTGCCCATCCACAAATTAACAACTTAATAAATTATCTGATATTTGAAAAACTTATAAAAAATAATTCGGATTATCTTCAAAATAATGAATTATACCAAATAATAAATAATTCAGAATTTTCATCATATTTTGATAAAAATATCAAGGGCATATACAAAAGTTATAGACTTTCAGAGGGTAATAACACCCCATCAAGGGATAAACAAGCCTTGTTACATAATATATATTATAGGTATCTTTCTAAACGCTATAAAAAGAGGTTAAAAAGGTATCAGTTACAAGACATTGATTTTAAGCTAAAAAATGATGATGCGAGAAAAGTTCTCTTAGAAGATTCTCATTTATATAATTTGATATTTTTAGATGCTTTTACACCTTCAAAATGTCCTTGTTTGTGGTCGTATGAATTTTTCAAACTTTTAAATGAACATTTGGAAGAGGATGGATTGATTTTAACGTATTCAACATCAGCATCAATTCGAGCAGCTATGGTTGAGACTGGTTTTGAAATTGGCAATATTTATAATGAACGTTTAAATAGATTTACAGGAACTGTCGCTGCAAAAAACAAGAACAAAATAAAATATCCCCTCTCAGAATACGATTTAGGACTATTAAAAACTAAAGCTGGTATATTTTATCGTGACGAGAATTTAAACAGTCTTAATGAGGCTGTAAATGAAGCTCGAAAAATCGAAGTTGAAAATAGTAATCGAATTTCTAGTTCTCATTATAAAAAGTACTTTAACCAAAACCTTTAAGATTATTAGTATATAACTGGTCGATATATTAACTATGATTATTTTACTTTTCAATTTTTTTTAAAGAAATTTCATAGCCTAAAAGATTTGCGAAGAATTCAACATCATTAAAATCTAGTGAACCTTTTCTCATTTTGTGTGATAGTCCATCCATAGTGTATTTCTTATCACTATTTTCTGTTGCCAATTTTGCAAGTTGAGTTAGAGTCATACATTCTTTGGCTAACATAATTTTTACGAACTCACGTACAGACATAAAACCTCCACACAATAGATTTATATGTCTAATTATTGATTATATTGACATGTTTCGGCAATCGCTTTATAATAATAGAACTATATATCTATAAACCATGTAATAGGACAATAATTACTTAACAATTAGAGGAGAAATATGTGAAAAAGGGTTTTACTCTTGCGGAAGTTTTAATAACGATAGGAATAATTGGTATCGTGGCAGCAGTAACAATACCTTCATTAATGACAAAAATGCGAAATGTCAGAGATTCAGCTACATTGAAAGAAGATTTTTCTATTTTGAAGCAAATGATGCTTTCAGCTAATGACGACGGGGCTATGGCATCAATTGTAATTGGCAACAATATGGATGAAATGAAAAATTGGTTTAACACATACTTCTTGCCCTATATAAAAGTTGCCAAAGTTTGTTATGGGACCAAGGGATGCTTTCCAAATAAAGTAAAAAACTCTAATGGGTCTATATTATTTTCATCAGGGCAATGTGGGGCTGCTGCAATTTCATTTGTCCTAAATAATGGTAGCTATATTTGTATGGATGATTACGGACATTCTCATTATGGCGTTTACTTTGGAGGAATATCGATTGCTTTATTGGTTGATGTAAATGGAGATAAGGAACCAAACCAATTAGGAAAAGATATATTCGCTTTGGTGTTTAAAGATAATCAACTTGTTCCGGGCGGATATGATATGACAGATGAACAAATTGATAAAAATTGTTCTGAAAGTTGTGCAGGCAATGAATGTGGTTCATATTGTATGCAAAAAGTTGTAAAAAATGGGTATAAACTTCCTGTTTACGGTAAATAAATATTAATTTCTTTCTTTTATAATCAAATACCAATATAATGTATTATTATGAATAAATCTTATGATGTAATAGTTGTTGGTGGAGGAACTGCCGGTTGTGCAACAGCATATATGGCTGGCAAACTTGGGCTTAAAGTCCTTCTTATTGAAAAAGGGATTCACTTAGGCGGAACAATGACTTCAGGCCTAGTTGTTCCTGTTATGAAATCAGGGAATCATCAAATAAACACGGATTTTTACAATATTTTAATCGAAGAAATGCACAATGTTGGGGGGCAGGTTACTTATCAGGACAATCCCGGATGGTTTAATCCTGAATTGCTTAAAATTGTCTTGGATAAAATGATGAAAGATGTTTCTGTAGATGTGAGATACAATGCAGAAGTAAAAGATGTAAAAACAGAAGGTAAATACATCCTCTCATTGGAAACAAATAAGGAAATATTATCTGTATATAACGAAGAGGTAGATACAGATAATATCAATCATATTAAGTATAAACCGTTATCAGTATATATCGAAGCGAAGTACTTTGTAGATGCTACCGGAAATTGCGATTTTTCAAATAATATTAATTGCAAATTTTTAGAAATGAATTCAGAATATCAACCGATGAGTTTGCGATTTTTGATGAGCGGAATTGATTTAAAAAAATTCGGGAATTGGCTCTTGGAAATTGATAATGATAGAAATGTAACAACTGTTGAAAACATTGATGGGGTAACACATTTATCAACAGCCTATACCTGGGATACTGATAAACACTGGGCTTTAGCACCATATTTTGATAAAGCCGTAGAACTCGGAGAGCTAAAAGACTCTGATAGAAACTATTTTCAGGTATTCACAGTTGCGGGAATGCCTACTACGCTTGCGTTTAACTGTCCTAGAATACCAGAAAACTTAAATCCAAACCTCGTTAAAGACACTTCAAAAGCCTTAATTGAAGGCAGAGAGGCTATTTATAGACTATCATTATTTTGTAAAAAATATTTCCAAGGATTTGAAAATGCCTATATATCGAATATTGCAGACTTTCTTGGGGTAAGGGTTTCAAACAGACTAAAAGGCAAATATGTCTATACAATTGATGATTTAAAATCTGGTAAAAAGTTCGAGCATCCTGCATTAATCTCAAATTATCCGGTAGATGTTCATAATAGGTCTAAAAACACCTCCACTCTTGAAAAAACTGGAGAATATCAACTTCCAATAGAAAGTTTAATGGCTTATAACTATGAAAATTTATTCGTTGTAGGTCGAGGCATTTCTGCTGATTATATGGCTCAAGGAGCATTAAGAGTGCAAGCCAGTTGTTTTTCAATGGGCGAGGCTGTTGCTAAATACATTAAAAAACAACTTTCTTAACAAGGTCTTGATACTTTCTTACATAAAATACTCATGGCCGTTAATAATGGGTCGATAGTAGGCGAAAAAGGTGGGGAATAGGTTAAGTCATTCCTTTTAAATTCTTGGACGGTTAAACGGCCTAATAAGGCTGTTGCAAGAGCATTAATTCTTTTATCTGCACCAATTGAACCAACAGCTTGCCCACCTAATAGCAACCCTGATGCTTTATCTGCCATAACTTTTAATGTAATTTCACCAACATCTGGCATATAAGCGACTTTATCAGTCTTGGAAACAACCGCAAACACCGGCGTATAACCAAATTCTAAGGCTTGTGCCTCTGTTAATCCAGTCATTGACATTGTTGTATTTAAACATCTTGTTACAGAAGAGCCTAAAACTCCTTCAAATTCGGAATACACACCAGCTGCATTCAATGCAGCGTATTCACCCTCTTTATTTGCAGTAGAACCAAGAGGAACCCAAACATAGTTTCCACTTATTAAGTGTCTTTCTTCACAACAATCTCCGCAAGCATAAATATTTTCTATAGACGTTTGCATTAATTTATTTACACGTATTGCACCGGTATCACCTATCACAATACCTGCATCTCTTGCGATTTCAGAATTAGGTTTTATACCAACAGACAATATTACAATATCAGTTGGTATATATTTGCCTGATAGAGTTTTAACACCTGTGGCAACGCCATTCTCACCCAATATTTCCGCTACAATTTCGCTGGTGTGAATTTCAAAATTATTATCATTAGATTGATCTAAACGTTGACGAATCAACTCTGACATATCGCTATCAAATGATGGCATTATTCTATCATTTTTTTCAACTAAATCAACAAATAAGCCATTTCTAACAAATGCTTCTAAGAGTTCTAGCCCAATAAAACCACTTCCAATAACAACTGCTCGTTTTGACTCAAGCATCTTATTACGAATTGCAATACCATCTTCAATTTTTCGCAAAGAATAGACATTTTTATAATCTTTAACTCCTGCAATATTGGGTATAACTGGTCTTGCCCCTGTTGCAATAATAAGTTTGTCATAATCAACTAAAAATGCATGTTTTTTATTACAAACTAATACTTGCTGTTGAGCGGGAAGTATTTTTTCAACTTTTGATTCTAAATAAACATCAATTCCTGAAGCATTAAACTCTTCTACAGAACGGACTAATAAAGATGTATAATCCGCAAAATTGCCTTCGATATAATAAGGCAAACCACAAGCAGAATAAGATACATGCGTATCATCAGTGTAAATACTTACTTCAGAATCGGGTAAAAGTCTTTTAATTTTTGCTGCTGCTTTTGCTCCGGCGGCAACCCCACCGATTATAACAATTTTCATAGTTATAATCTAATGGAATTCCCAAAATTTTTCATTACACAATTGACTAATTTGTGCTATAGGTATTTAAAATTACGCTTTTCATAAATTCACAATAGGCATCTTTATCTTGATCTATATTTTCTGCCTTTTTAATTAAATCTTTAAGCTCTACAATTATCTGCTTTCTTATTAGGTCTTCATACATGTGATACACACCCCGTTATTATCTATTACAAATATATATACGGAATGATTTTTTAAAACTTTAACAATTAGGCTTAAATATTAAGAAATATAAAAGCCGGATTTCTCCGACTTTTAAAAAATTTATTTATGGTATTCGCTATATTCTTTAGCTGTTTCTCGCCATTCATCTTCTAAAACGCTATAAGCATGACTCCAGAATTTTTCAATTGCATAAGTTTCACGTTCCTCTTTATGTAAAATATGAACAACTACATCGCCATAATCAAGCAAATTCCAACGATTTTTCATATCATTTTCCTGACGAATAGGTAATCGTGAAAATACAGTTTTGATTCTATCTTTAACTGTTTCCATCAACGCCTTTACCTGTGGAGTTGAATCACCTGTAGCAATTACAAAATAATCTGCTAAAGAAGAAACATTACTAATATTCAAAATTGTAATATCTTTCGCCAATTTATCGTCTAAAAATTGTGCAATAGCACAAGCAAATTTATGTGAATCTATTTCGCTCATTATATACCTTTCTAACTTTCCATCATATCAACACGGCGTTGATGTCTTCCGCCTTCAAATTCTGATTTTAACCAAATATCTACAATATCCATTGCCAAGTTAATACCTATAACTCGTTCACCTAAACAAAGTACATTTGAGTTATTATGAGCTCTGGATGCTCTGGCAGAGAATGTATCCCCACAAAGAGCCGCTCTTATACCTTTAACCTTATTCGCAACAATCGACATTCCAATACCTGTGCCACAAATTAAAATGCCTCTATCAGCAACTCCAGAAAGAATTTTTTCAGTAACCTTCCTTGCAATTATTGGGTAATCACAAGAGTCTGTAGAATAAGTGCCAACATCAAAACACTCAAATCCTTGTTCTTGTAAATGTTTTAAAATTTGTTCTTTATATTCAAAACCACCATGGTCTGAACCAATTGCAATTTTTAACCTTTCCACAATAACGCATCTCCTTTAGCTATGAACTATGTATCTTTCTTGATTTTAGCGTTTATTAGATGAAAAGTAAAGAAACAAGAAAAACTTTACAACAAAATAGAGGCATAAAGCCTCTATAAAAATGGAGTTTAATACTTATATACATTTTATTATGAACTACTTACCAATTGCATTGCCTGTTGTAATAAATCTTTATTAGAAGAAATAAGTTTATTTACAACTTCCATCTGCATTTTTGCCATTTGATAATATGAAATATTTCCTTTAAAATCAGCATTAGACAATTCAATTAGGCCTGAACGGATTTCACCGCAACCAAGAACAGGCTTGCCGGATTCTTCCGTTTCTAAGAATAAACCATCTTTATATTCATAAAGTCCAGCGGCATTGTGAAAATTACGAGTAGTTATACGATACAATGGAACAACTTTTTTACCATTTTCGGCTTTACCTACAATAGTCCCGTCATTCTTAATTTCATATTCATCATATTTCCCTAAATATTTGCCATTGTTAGGATCAATCCACATTTTAATACTGGTTGTTGGAACATCCAAAGCACCACCTTTTAGAGATGTTTGTTGGTATAAATCAGCACTAATAGTCTTCGTACCTTGCATGATTTCACCCTTATCATTCAAAATATAACCTTGTACAGTGTTACCATTTTTTGCACGATAAACACCTTCACCGTCAAAAGTAAATTCTCCTAATCTTGTATAAACACTTTTTCCATCAGGAGTTTTAGTTAGGAAGAAGCCTTTACCTTCTAGGAATACGTTATCTTTAGAAGTACCAGGAGTTGATTTACCTTGTCCCATGTTCTTTGCATAATCATCATTTATTGCACCTCCAAGAAAAGTTTTAAAATTAACTTGCTTTTCTTTAAAACCAGGGGTGTAAACATTAGTCATGTTATCTGTGATTACATCAATCCAGTTTACGGTTGCATATTGTGTATTAATTGCAGTTATAAAAGCATCATTCATCTTTTATTACTCTCCTTGTTGTTGCTTATTACGTCTTCTTTCATTTTGTTGCTTACTACTATTTGAGTATGATAAATCTGAATATGGTAAATCATTTTCTCTAAAAGTAGCTTTTAATGATTCAATATTATTTCTCAAATACTGCTCTACAGCCTTATCTCCAGGGATAAAACGAGCTGATAATGCCCCGTCTTGTCCAATTCTCAAAATTACAGATACATTCTGATCAAAATCAATTCTTAGTGGCTGATTTGTTTCACGAGCATTGCTTAATGCGTTTAATAAAGTTTGAGAAATTTTAGCATTTTGAGCAACTTCTGCAAAATCACCACCATTAGCAATCATATTTTGAGCTTGTAAAGCAATATTCTGCCCTGAAACATCTTCAGTCTTTGTCAAATTGATAAAAAATTGAGCATCATCCTGAGTTAAACTAATTTGATTACTATTATCAGAACCAAAAGAAAAAATGCTGCTTGCCCCTTGAAGATTCGAAACCTCATCTACTTGAGATAAGCCATTTTGATTCATCATTTGTAAAATATTATTAGAAAGCATATTATTTGCATCATTCAAAGACATTGAACCATACTTACTATAATCAGCATTCCCAGATAATGTTAAATTATCATCATCTTCTTTGGTTTCTTTTTTGCTTGTTTCAGATGATTTTGCCTTATCAACCTCTTTAGATTTTGTATCTTCTACCTTAGAATCCTTTTTTTCTTCTTTTAAAGACACTTTATCCATTTCATCTTTAAAAGATGAATCTGTAGAAGTTTTTTTAGCACTATCGGAATTAGATGCACTGGAAACTTGTGCCGTTGAAGTTGTGCTACTTACTGTTGCTGAAGATGATGTTGCTTCAATACCCATTGTTAATTACCTTCTATTTTTCTTAACTGATTCATTATGTCTTTTTCTTCTTCCTCGGCTCTTTCTTGACTTTGTTTGAAAAATCTTGTTACACCGAGTTCTGAAAATTGTTTTAATTCTGCGGCTTTTTCTTCTTTTAGATAAGCCTCTTTGTTTTTCTCTTTGTGTTTTTCAAGAACTTTAACAGCTTGTTCACATTTTACGAGTTTTTCTACTTCAATATCTAGTTTTTTTTGAACATCCTGCCTAACTTGTTCCAGTTGTTCTGCTTTTGCCCATAGATGCTGAAGAAAATTATCATAAGTTTCATACATCATAGGATTCGCTGAACGCATACCTGCTTTTGTATCCAAAATATCTTGGTTATTCTTCTTGATATTTTGTTCCGCTTCAAATACAGCCTGTTGTGCTTTTTGAACTTTCATTCTCTGCTCTTCTTTTTGGTTTATTCTGAAATCCAAAACTTTTTGCAATCTGTATCTGAATGGCATGTCTGTACTCTTTCTCAATATATTATGTAGTATTTACTAAGAGTAATAAACATCTAAACGTATGATATTGTTATAAGGATAATGTATAAAAAGTCAATAAAAAAGCCCTCAAGAATTTTCTTGAAGGCTTTTTGTAAATTATTATAAGACTTATTCTTCCGGAGTCTCTTGAGGAGCATTAGAACTTGTTTCATGAACAGATAATGCAATTCTCTTATCTGCAGGATTAAATTTGATGATATAAGTACTAATTTTATCTCCAACTTGAAGAATTGATTTTGATTCATTTTGATAATCAACAACTTCATTATGTGGTAATAATGCTTCTACCCCAGGGAAGACTTCAACAAAAGCCCCAAAGTGTTTTAATCTAGTAACAGTACCTTCAACTTTGTCGCCTTCTTTGATTTGTTTTTCTGCTTCAATCCATGGATCCGGTTCAAGATTTTTTAAACTCAATGAAACTCTTTGTTTGTCATGATCAACAGAAATAACTTCTACATCAATTTTATCCCCAACATTCAAAATATCTGTTGGATGATCAATCCATCTCCAAGACAATTGAGAAAGCGGAAGTAAGCCATCAATACCACCTAAGTCAATAAATGCACCAAAGTCGGTAATTCTAACAACTTCGCCTTTAACAACTTGCCCAGGTTCAATTTGAGAGAAAATATTTTTTCTTGCTTCTTCTGCGGAATCTTCATAAACCTTTTTATTTGAAAGAATGAAATTATTTTGTTGAGCATCAAGAGTTAAAATTTTTAATTCTAATTTAGAACCAACTTCGACATCAGTTTCTCTTGTTCTAAGTTGTGATGAAGGAATAAAGCCTCTAACACCTGAAACTTCAACAAGAACGCCACCTTTAACAACATTGATAACAGTACCAAGAATTGTTTCATCAGCAGCTTTAGCTTTTTCAAGTTCTTTCCAAGCATAAGCAAAATCAACTTTCTTTTTAGAAAGTAAGAATTTACCATCTTCGTCTTCTTCACGAATAATCAAAAATTCGCCTGCTTGACCTTTTTGGAATTTATCTTCTACATTTTCACCTTTATCTACAGCTTCATATGTAGGAATTACTGCTGTAGTTTTTGCACCGATGTCAACCATTACGCCTTGACTATCAAAGCCGCAGATTGTACCTTTTACTAAATCACCTTTTTGAAACTTGTAATCATACTTATCCAACAAAGCTTCAAAATCCATTGTTTCCTTTTTTGTAACCATAACTACTCCACTGTCAAATAGACACTAATATATTAAATACACGTACATACTACCAAATTTTTTGCAATATGTAAAGGTTTGTAAATTTTACTTAATATTTTTAGGCTTCTTTCATCATAGAAGCGACAGTTTTCATAACTTTTGAAAACTGTTTTTCTACAAATTCAATAGGACCTCTGGCACCAGTCGCACCAGAAATTACCCATTCATCACCTTTTTTGGTTTCGTGAAGCATTTTGAAAGAGTTTTCATGAACATCAATTTTTACTCTTTCATTGGGTTTAATATTAAATTGATATTTTGAATTTACTCGAGGAAAATTACTAACAACTTCTAATCCGTTTACTTTCATATTTTTCTCCTTTTTACTTCTGTTTTAAAAACGCCTAAAAGGAATTTTTGCGATAAAAAATAGAGGTTCTTAACAAAAGTTAAAAACCTCTATACAATTTATTTTCATTTTTATGCTTTCAATGAGTCAATCAATTCATTAATTGCAGACTCTTGAACTAGAATTTCTTCAATTCTATCCCTAGTTTGTTTAATCAATTCAGCCGGAGCATTTGCAACAAATTTTGGATTGTTAACTCTGCCTTCCAATGATTTTCTTTCATTTTGAAGTTTACCTAATTTCTTTTCTTGTCTTGCAATTTCTTCATTAAAATCAATCAAGTTTTCTAAAGGAATTACAATTTTAGAAGCTGAAACAACTGCACTTGCTGATTTTTTAGCAACAGGTGTTGAATCATCCGCATAAGAAATATTTTCAACTTTTGCCATACGTTTAATATAGCTTTCAATAGCTTCAAATACAGGTTTTTCTTCTTTTGTTGCTCTAATTTCAATATCGAACTTCAAAGACATTGGAATATTGAAACTTTGTCTTACGTTACGCAAAGATTTAATAGTTTCAAATACTAATTCCATTTCTTTAGCTTCAACAGGGAATGCTAATTTGTCTTCATAAACTGGATAAGGAGCAAGCATGATAGCTTTTATATCAGTTTCTTTAGGAATTAATTGCCATACTCGTTCAGTAATATGTGGCATTATTGGATGAAGTAATCTCAATGACATATCAAGAACATATCTTAATACCCTTTGAGTATTCAATTTCAAATCAGGGTCTTGTAATTGAACTTTAGCAATCTCAACATACCAATCGCAATATGAATTCCAGAAGAAATCATATAAAACATGAGCTGTTTCACCAATTCTATAATTTTCGATATTTTCGTTAACTTCTTTTGCTACAGTATTTAATTTATCTAAAATCCATTTATCAGCAATAGTAAGTTTTGAAAAATCGACATCATTATTATCAACACCGTCAAGATTCATTAATACAAATCGTGAAGCATTCCAAATTTTATTGGCAAAGTTTCTTCCATATTCAAAACGTTCATCACTAATTTTAATATCTTGACCACCGTAAGTACAAAGAGAAGTCATTGTAAATCTCAAAGCATCACAACCATACTTGTCAATAATAGTAACAGGGTCAATTGTATTACCTTTAGATTTAGACATTTTTTGTCCTTTTTCATCACGAATTAAACCGTGGATATAAACAGTTGAAAATGGAGCTTTGCCTGTGAATTCCAAGCCCATTGTAATCATTCTTGCAACCCAGAAGAAAATAATATCAAAACCGGTTACAAGAACAGATGTTGGATAGAACTTTTTATAATCATCTGTTTCACTATTTGGAAATCCCATTGTTGAGAAAGGCCACAAACCTGAAGAGAACCAAGTATCCAAACAATCAGAATCTTGAGTATATTTAGAAGGATCCGGATTTTCTTTTGCTACAACCATTTCCCCTGTTTCATTGTTATAATAAGCAGGAATTTGATGTCCCCACCAAATTTGACGGGAAATACACCAATCTCTGATATTTCCCATCCAGCCAAGATAATTCTTTTCCCAACGTTCTGGAATAAATTTAATTCTTCCGTCTTTTACTGCTGCAATTGCTTCTTTTGCAAGAGGTTTCATTTTTACAAACCATTGCTCAGAAAGTAATGGTTCAATTGTTGTTCCACAACGTTGGCATTTACCAACATTATGTTCATGATCTCTTACACGAAGAAGAGAATGATTATCTTCTAACATTTTGACAATTTGTTTACGAGCGTCATATCTATCAAGCCCGTGAAGATTAGAAGGAACCTCGCCGCAAGCCTTCATTTTTCCTTCACCATCAATAACCCAAATAGGTTTTAAATTATGGCGTTTACCAACTTCAAAATCATTAGGGTCATGGGCAGGAGTAATTTTTACTGCACCAGTACCAAATGATTTATCTACATAATCGTCAGCGATAATTGGAATTTCTCTTCCTGTCAAAGGAATAACAACAGTTTTACCTACAAGTTCTGAATACTTATGATCAGATGGATGAACAGCAATCGCTACATCACCAAAAATTGTTTCAGGACGAGTAGTTGCAACGATTATTGCACCTGATTCACCTTTCAATGGGTAAGAAATTTCCCACATATGTCCTTCTTCAGTAACATATTCAGTTTCAACATCAGAAATCGCACTGTTACATCTTGGACACCAGTTTACAATGTATGAACCTTTGTAGATTAGCCCTTTTTCATAAAGTTTTACAAAAACTTCTTTTACGGCATCAGAACATCCTTTATCAAAAGTAAATCTTTCTCTTGAACGGTCAAAAGAAGCACCTAAACGTTTCATTTGGTCTAAGATTCTGCCCTTATGGTCATTAGTCCATTCCCAAGTTTTTTCTACAAATTTTTCACGTCCTAAATCATGACGAGTCAAACCTTCTTTTGCAAGTTGACGTTCTACTACATTTTGAGTGGCAAGACCTGCATGGTCAGTACCCGGAACCCAAAGTGTTTCATATCCGCTCATTCTATGATATCGGACAAGAATATCTTGTAATGTTTCATCCAATGCGTGTCCCATATGTAATACCCCTGTTACATTTGGAGGCGGAATTACAATTGAAAATGGTTTCTTAGGACTTTTTGCATCGGCCTTGAAAAATCCATTATCTTCCCAAAATTTATAGATACTTTCCTCTGTATCTTTTGCATCATATACGGTAGGTAAATCTTCAATTTTTATTGCTGCCATAAATAATATCCTCTCTTTACTACGTATGTTTTTAGAATAACACAAACATAATATATGAATTTTGTATTTGTTACGAAATATTTATTATATTGAATTACGTATATAAATATGTTATACTAAATAGAGATAGTCGGATTATTATGGAGTTTCGGATGAGAATTTATAATAGGAAAAAAGAGGGATATACAATTGCAGAAATGATGATTGTACTTCTCATATTAACAATTATTTTTGCAGCATTTGCACCAATAATAACAAAAAGAAGACTTTCTTCTTATAAAAGTTCAAATGCGATATGGAATAAACATAACGAAACAACTGCATTTGATGCTTACTATGTTCCTGACGACTCTAAATATACAGGGGCTTTATTCTTTGGTCTTAAACCAGATGACCATGGTACAATTACATCTACTTTAAGACCATTTTCAAGAGTAGTAATCAGATCTGGACCAGTAACTTCCGGTAATAAATTGCAAAGACAAATTCAATTCAGATACGGACGCTCTTGGACAAATGCTAATGAGGAAAAATATGGACAATTTGCCGGTACATGGTTAATGGATAGACAAAACGTATTATTAGGTGCAGCTTATCCAAACATTGATAATATTCCGGATAAAATTGAAGCAAGGGATAATGTTGCAATCGGCTATCAATCAATGAATGCGGTGCAAACATCTTTAGGCAATACAGCATTAGGTTCCTATGCTTTAGCAAATAATATTTCAGGTAAATATAATACCGCAATTGGTTATAAAGCCGGTTCAAGTATTACAACTACATTGTATAATACTTTTGTTGGTTCTGGAGCCGGTGCAAATTCTACAGCAAATTACAACACTGCAATTGGTTATAATGCTGGAAAGAGTGTTTCTGGTGATATGAATTTGTTTATCGGTTCTGGAGCAGGAGAGAATGCAACATCAGCATCTCGAAATGTTGCAATTGGTTATCAGGCACTACAAAATACATCTGGGAATTATAATATTGCAATAGGTTCTGGAGCTCTTAAAAATGTAACATCTGGCGGATATAATGTTGCAATTGGATATAATGCTTGTTCAGAAGTAACTACTGGTTTTTATAAAACTTGTATTGGTGCGAATTCTGGACCTCATGCGGGAAGTACCGCTGAAAATTATTTAAATGCTAGAACAGACAAAGTTCAAAGAACATATATTGGGAGCAAACCTAAATCATATTATGGTGGAGATGCAGTTATGGAAATTCACAATGTTGGCGGAACCAATAATGCACTTGAAAATTCCCCATCAGTTAAATCAAATACCACAACAGTAATCAACGGGAATTTAATAGTTAGAGGAAGAACATATATAACCGTTGGAAATACCTTGTGGAATTTTAATAAAGTTAACCCTAAAGGTGGTCATGATAGTACCGATAGGGCATACGGATATTATACTAACGAAATTGGAGAGGCTAGAGTTAACAAATCTCAAACATCCTACGATTTTGGAACGGGTGTAAGTTTAACTAGTTCACCATCTTCTTCCGATAGACGTTTAAAAAATATAGGAACAAAAAGTATTGCTGGGTTAAAAGAAATTAATCAACTTAAAATTTATAACTATACATTTAAAAATGATAAATCTAATCATCCTCAAGTTGGAGTGATGGCTCAAGATTTACAAAAAGTATTTCCAAACTCTGTTTTTAAAGGTCCGGATGGATATTTAAGAATTCGTTGGGATGAAATGTTTTTTGCTTCTATAAATGCAATTAAAGAACTGGACAAAAAAATTGTTAATCTTGTAAATAGGGCAACAAAAGTTGAAACACAAATTGCAAAATTAGAACAAGAAAATGTAGAGTTAAAAGCCCAAGTAAATGCTCTAAATGCAAGAGTTGAAAAGATTAAAAATAAATAACTATTAAGATTACTTTACAATCGATAAGCAGTTGTCATTTGGCAACTGCTTAATTTTTCTTATTATAAAAATATTAATAATTTGATTTCAATAAGCGTTTGAACTACACTATATAGAAAATGGAGTGCCGGGTTGGAATTAAAAGACTTACCGGCGTACAAAATAAATTAAGGAGATAAAAAATGACATCAAGAAATTTTTTGTTCACTTCTGAATCAGTTACAGAAGGACACCCAGACAAAGTCTGCGACCAAATATCCGATGCGATTTTGGACGAATTTTTAACAAAAGACAGAAGCTCAAGAGTTGCAGCTGAAACTACAGTTACAACAGGTATGGCTCTTGTATGCGGAGAAATAACAGCGGATTGCTATGTTGATATTCCTCAAGTTGTTAGAAACACAATCAAAAATATTGGTTACGTTGGCTCTAACGCTGGGGGATTTGATGCTAACACTTGTGCAGTATTAACAAGTATTGACGAACAATCAACAGATATTGGTAACGGTGTTAACAAAGCATTTGAATCAAGAGAAGAAAATGCCGCAACCTCAACAGTAGAAACAGAAGAAATTGGGGCAGGTGATCAAGGTATAATGTTTGGTTATGCATGTAACGAAACACCCGAACTTATGCCACTACCTATCAGTCTTGCTCATAAATTATCTTATAGACTTGCTCAAATTAGAAAAGAGGGATTAGTTAATTACTTAAGACCAGATGGAAAATCCCAAGTTACAGTTGAATATGTTGATGGAAAACCTTCAAGAATTCATACAATTTTGTTATCAACTCAACATAACCCTGAAATCAATGGAATTTCAGATAATCAAAAAGTACAAGATATTATTAAAGAAGATTTAAAAAATCTTGTAATTAAGTTTGTATTTGAAAATGAGGCTATTAAACCGGATAAAAATACAATCATTTTAATTAATCCATCTGGAAGATTTGTTATTGGTGGTCCTCAAGGTGATTCAGGCTTAACAGGTAGAAAAATCATCGTTGATACCTATGGTGGATACTCAAGACATGGCGGAGGAGCTTTTTCTGGAAAAGATCCAACAAAAGTTGACCGTTCAGCAGCCTATGCTTCTAGATATGTAGCAAAAAATATTGTTGCAGCGGGTTTAGCTGATAAATGTGAAATCGAATTAGCTTATGCTATCGGAGTTGCAGAACCATTATCAATCTTTGTTGATACATTTGGAACTGGAAGAATTTCGGATGATGAAATTTCAAAACTAGTTGCCGAAAACTTTGACCTAACTCCAGCAGGAATTATCAAGAAATTTGATTTAAGAAACTTGCCAGCTAAAAATGGTGGAAAATTCTATCAATTATTAGCTGCTTATGGACACATGGGCAGAACAGATATTGATGTTCCGTGGGAACATGTTGATAAAGCTGAAGAATTAAAAGCTAAGGCTTGTTCTTGTGGATGTGGTTGTGCATAGATATAAAATATAATAAACAACAAAAAACCTCGCTAATAATAATTAGCGAGGTTTTTAATTTACTAATTTACTAATTATTTATTATTTATTTTTCTTTTCCAACTCTGTCAACTCTGCTGATAGAGAATTTATTTTTTGTTCAAGTTGTGCATTATCTTTTTTCAATGTTGCAATTCGTTTTTGATCATTTGCAACTCGATTAGCTAACGCTTCAACTCTAGAATTTAAAGATTTAACGGCATTAATAGCTGCATAGAATATTTCATCCCAACGAATTTGATAATAACCATTCTCATCTTTTGACACTGCGGTAGGGAATACACGTTTTAAATCTTGAGCGACAACACCAACGTGTGGCATTTTGGTAGAATCTGATTTATAGGTATAATTATAAATATTTAAATTTTTAATTTCTTCTAATCCTGCAGTGAAAGGTGTACCAACGTTCTTTAAACGAATATCTGATAACAACTTCGGGCAACAAGATTCGCCAGACCAAGTATGAGCATAATTTATGATATTTTCATCCCCAGGAATGTCATTACCAACGGAGCGATCTTGGTAAAGTCCTATATGAGGGCCCTCCATACACTCATGCGGTTTCACTTTATTACCGTTTTTATCAGTATTTGAACTCCAATCGTAAGAAGTTACACCTGTTTCCCAAGTATTCGCTAACCCTGGTGTACACATACAAGATTTTCGACCTCTATCATATTTATGAACCCTGCATCGTCTTCTACATTTTGTTCTCGTTGTATAATTACGTTCCTCTCCATCATAGCCAGAAAAGATAACCGCATGTTGAGCTAAGTGTTTAGCTTTCTTATCTCGGAAAGCGACTAATGGATGAGACATATTAGCACTGGCAGATGTTAAGGTGTTCATGAAAAATTGCCCTCTGATAATTAAATTTCCATTAATTACAACAGAGGAATTTCCTAAACCTTTTCGAACTTTGCTACTACTTCCACCTGTACTACTATATGTGCCACTTAAATTATGAACTTCAAGAGGAGCTACGCCACCTAAAGAACCAGTTGCTCCTTCGCTAGCGGAATCTTGATACACAGGACCACCAATAAAAATTCGTTCTTTATCGCCTCCAAGCAAGTCAATATTAGAGGTTCTATCAACTGAACCGGAATTATAGCCAACACAAGTTTTATTAGAACCAGTTACACCAGAACAAGCCCCATAACCAATAGCCGTATTATAACCTCCGGCAGAAAGTTTTAATGCTTTACTACCAACAACAGTATTATACGAAGCAACATTATTTGCCGAAGCATTGCCTAATACAGTATTATACTGCCCGATATTATAAGCAGAACTATGACCTACAATAGTTGAATAATCTCCTCGACTATTATAGGAATTAGAATTACCGATTGCAGTAACATTATTACCGGTAGAAAAACTATTATAACCAACCATGGTATTAGAATTTGAACCGTAACGAACACCTGAATAAGCACCAATAGCAGTATTATAGTTTGCACTCGTTAAAGAATTTAGGGAATTATTCCCAAGAGCGGTATTTTGATCACCGTTAGATAAAGAACTCAACGCTCCGACACCAAAAGCGGCATTATCAGTAGCATCCGATTCAATATTAAGATATTCACCACCAAGTAACATATTATTATTACCAGCAAATAGAGCCGCTTTTTGATTCCCATATTGGAATTGAAACTGTTTTTGACGATTATCAGACAAACCTGAAAGATTTTCAGTTGGTCTGATTACAACTTTCGAATAAAGTGTTTTTCCTGTAGTACTTTGATTATCTTTTATTGCCATTAAAACATCTGCTCCACTTACTGGAGTAATACCAATAAATACCTGTCCGGCAATTGCATGGTTAACTTGATCAGTATAAGCATCATCTTCGTCATCATCTGGAACAAAAGACCAAATTTCATTAGCAGAAGCATTTTTATATCTAGCAGTAAATACCGGAGCAAATGCAGCAAGTAAAACAGTAAGAACAGCAAGCATAATCATTAATTCTGATAATGTAAAACCTTTAAATTTATTAAATTTAAACTTCATAAATTACTCCAATTATTTTCTTTCTAATCTCGCAGCTCTTGAATTCAAAACTGCAATTTGTTTTTTCATATTCTTTTGCTCAGATTTTATTTGTAAAACATCTTCTTCCATCTTTGTAATAGAAGATGCGATTTTAATAAGTTTTTTGTCCAATGTTTTAATTGAATTGATCATTGCATAAAACATTTCATCCCAACGAATTCGTAGATAGCCATCTTTGCCTTCTGCAACAGAATTTTTAAATACTTTTTGTAAATCTTGAGCCATAACACCGACTTGAGAAGTATTCTCTTTATCAGACTTAAATGTGTAATTATATGGCATTAACGCAACTATCTCAGATAATCCTTGATTATTTTCATCCAGAACATCCTTTAATCTCTGATCAGATAAATAAGGAAATGCCGCACCATTATGCCCGTTTGGATATACCTTTAACTGGCTCGCAGACACATCTTGAACCATCGGCCCTACCGCATTAAAAAATGAATGAGAATGCGGGTCTGCTTGTCCATGCTCCCCTAAATATTGGAACCAACGAGATCTGAAAAATTTAAAACATTTATCTCCAGATCTGCGGCAATTAACAAAAGTACCATAAATACACTGATCACGTGCAGTATTTTCAAATTCATAATACCAAAGCCGACCATCATCGTAAGGAGTATAGAAATTACCACGAACAACAATATTTGAATTAAAAACAACTGTTGGAGAAACCTGCGGTTTAAATGTGTTCCCATCACGGTTAAAATTATCTAATTTGCTAGACTTTTGGTTATAGACTTCAACAACAGATCTGCCATTAAAACCACCTAGAGGAACCCCTCCAAGAAAAACGTGATCGTACTTATCAGTATCTATAGTTGTAGGGGTTGCTTTCCCAGTAATACCTTTTGAACCACCAGAAGTATAACCGATACAGGTTCTAGAACCTTCTATATTATTTGTAGTAATAGAACTACAAGCCAAATATCCAAGTGCTGTCAAATTATGAACTCTACTAGGTCCACCAACAAAAGTATCATAACCCAAAATAGTATTATCCTGAAAATCTGCATATTCAGGATAATACTGCGAACCAACTAAAAGATTATCTTGATACGCAGCTTTATCTGTACTAGAAACATGAGAACCATTGCCGACAAGATATCCTAATGTAATATTATTTGAGCCATATAAATCAGGAGAATTTGAAGAATTTGCACCAACGGAAATATTATACCGTGGATTATTACCACTTGAAGCAATAAAACTCCCTGTATTTGCACCAACATAAATATTAGCCTGAGGATTTCCTCCACTATTCTCCCTTAAGGAAGAAAAACCAACAACTGTATTCTGAGAAGAACCAGAATATTTCATTGAATTTGCACCGTATGCAACATTATTTGAACTTGCAACAGAGTGATTTCCAAATGCACCTAGTCCAGCAATTGTATTACCAGAATTACTACGATTATTAACAAACGCATCATTGTTACTTGCTAATGAAAGATTCCCTACATTATCGAAAAATAAAGAGCCTGCATTTACACCATCTCCAGAACCATAACGGAATTGAATTTGACGCTGAGGCTTATTGTCATTTGCCGTAATACTTCTACTTGCATTGATAACAACTTTTGCCCTTGGAGAAGAACTTCCCAATGAAGAGGGTCTTACACCAATATAAGCAGTAGAAGACCATCTTGGCACACCTGAATCATAATATATATCCCTATTTTGTTCATCATCGTTAACATAATTCCATATATTTTCACTTGAAACAGATGCACCATTACGCCTTTTAGTAACAATTGGAGCAAGTGCTGCAAATAACACGGCGATAACGACCATTACAATAAGTAATTCGGTTAAAGAAAATGCGTGTTTTTTATCGTTCAATCTCATCCTCATAAAACTCCAGTATATACATTTAACATTACTATTATATCATATTTGAAACGAATACTCAATATAATGAAGGAATAGCTTAATATTATTGAAACATCATTCTTTTAATAATTACAAAACTTTACAATCGGAAAGTCCCTGAATTTGCATGCTAGTATTTTAATATGAAGCACAGAAATATAAAAAGAATCATTTGCCTTCTTGTTATTATGGGTAATTTCCTCGGTATGCTTGATTCAAGCACCGTTAACCTTGCCCTATATCCAATAGCACAAGGACTAAATATCACCCTTACAGAAGTTCAATGGGTAGTAATTGCATACATGCTTGTATTGACAGTTTTTCTACCATTTTTTGGAAAACTTGGAGATATTTTTCCTAAAAATAAAGTTTACGGTTCAGGATTCTTAATTTTTGCAATTGGAGCATTATTAAATTGTACAGCACCTAACTTTTATACTTTACTAATTTTTAGAAGTATTGAAGCTCTTGGTGCATCAATTATGATTGCAAACGGTCCTGCAGTTATAGCAACTTTATTTAAAGGAGAAAAACGAGGGCAAGCTCTGGGATTAAATGCTTCACTTGTTGCAGTTGGAGGGATGACAGGACCAGCCGTTGGAGGGGCATTAATAAACTTTTTCGGATGGCGAGCAATTTTTTTACCTTCCGTTCCATTAGCACTTGTTGGTGCTTATCTTGGATTTAAACTACTTCCTGGATATGTAAAAAAGAAGAAGTTTAAATTTGATTATCGTGGATTTTTCTATTTTACAGTTGCACTATTTGCACTATTACTTGCCATTTCAGAAGGTCATGAGTGGGGCTGGAAATCATTAAAAATAATTATTCTCGGAATATTAACATTAGTATTTGGAGGGTTATTCTATTTTAGAGATAGTAAAATAAACTTCCCACTTATTAATTTCAAAATGTTTAAAATTAAGACTTTCACATTTGGAAATATCGCAGTAATGACGTCTTATATGACAATGTTTACAAATGGCATTTTGCTGCCTCTATTTTTACAAGAAATAATGAAATATAATGCCTTTCTAACAGGATTATTAATTCTACCATATTCAATTGCGTCCTCCGTTGTTGCACCTTTTGCAGGGAGCTACTCCGGAAAGCATGGAAGCAGACAATTAACAATAATTGGACCGACTATTTATATTATTGCACTTATAATATTTACATCGTTTAACACCTCAACTCAAATGTGGCAAATAGTTTTAGCTTCAATAATCATGGGTATTGGAAACGGATGTTTTCAATCACCATCAAACAATGCAATTATCACAAGTGTAAGAAAAGAAGAACTTGGTATTGCAAGTGGAATTTTATCCCTATCAAGAAATTTAGGAAATATTCTAGGTGTTGCCGTTACAATTACTCTATTTGAAAGTTTTAGAAATGGATTAATTATAGATGGGGTAAAATATACAAAGGCATTTCTTTCATCATATCATTGGACTATGGGATTTGGAATTTTATTCGGACTAACATGTCTTGGATGTTCTTTTTACGCTTACAGAGAAAAACAAACCAACTAGCAAATTATATTTTTAGAAGTGTTATAACCGATGAAAGGTGATAACATTCAAAAATGATTAAACTGACATTTACACCTAGACAAATAGAAAATCCTGCATCTGCGTTCAACTATCTTGCAAGAAGGGTTACAACTTCAACAAAACAAAATGAAAAAATTGATCTCCAGTCATTTTATTCAATGTTAGCAAATATCGGAGATAGTTTTGTCAAAAAATCACAAAAAGAAGTGATGAACAAAAACTCCAAAAGACTAGCAGAACAACTGGTTAGCCTTGGGAATGAAACATTGGCTGGGATAATTTACAGTTTTTTAATTAAACTTAATATAAAAAATGCAAAAATAGTTGAACAATTAGCATATAATGCACTTGCAATTGCAAAAAGATTTAACGACCCCGTGCATATTATGGCTCGATGTGAAAATTTGAACAAAATTCTACTTCAAAAAAATCCAAAAGATAAACAACGATTAAAAATCTTATTTGAAGAAAAACGAGCATTGACAAATATCTGTAAAAATTATAATAACATGGAACCACGTTATAAAACTATTTCAAGAAAACTTAAGCCATTGAATATTTATGAAAATATGCTTTGTAACACAAAAATACAAATTGCAAAATTTCTACAAGATTCAAATAAAACTCAATGCTTGTTGGAGTTAAATGAAGCTATGGAAATTGCAGTAAAATTAAACAAGTCAGGAAAAATAAAAGAAATCGAACGCATTAAAAACTCTTTCAAATAAAATTTTAAGATTAATATAATGTAAATATTGTTGAAAAAATTAAATCTCTGTTTTATGATATAAGTGTAAAATTTACACTAAACAAAATTATGATTGGCGGTATGTATGACATGTAATGAAAACATAAGAAATATAGCAATTATTGCTCACGTTGACCACGGTAAAACAACACTTGTTGACTGTTTATTAAAACAAGCTGGTGTTTTCAGGTCAAATCAACACGTAGAAGAACGTGTTTTAGATAGTAATGACCTTGAACGAGAAAGAGGAATTACAATTCTATCAAAAAATATCTCTATCGATTACAAAGGTACTAAAATTAACGTTGTTGATACCCCTGGACACGCAGATTTCGGTGGTGAAGTTGAACGTGTTTTAGGGATGGTTGATGGAGCATTACTTATTGTTGATGCGGCAGAAGGACCAATGCCACAAACCAGATTTGTATTATCAAAAGCATTGGAATTAGGATTGAAAATTATTGTTGTTATTAACAAAATTGATAAACCTGCAGCAGAGCCATTAACAGCACTAGACAAAGTTTTTGATTTGTTTACTGAACTAACAGATAGAGAAGATTTAATAGACTTCCCATTTATTTTCTCTAGCAGTTTAAATGGTTTTGCAATTAATGACCTTGATGATGAAAGAAAAGATATGACTCCTCTTCTTGATTCAATCATTAAAAACATTAAAGCTCCAGAAGGCGATGAAAATGAACCGTTCCAATTCAGAGCTACAACTCTTGACTATAACGAATATGTAGGAAGAATTGTTATCGGACGTATTGCACATGGTAAAGTTAATTCTCAAGATCAAGTTTGTTTAATTCACGCAGATGGCTCTCAAGAAAGAGGAAAAATTGTTAAATTATTCGGATTTAAAGATCTTGGACGAGTAGAAATTGAATCTGCTTCTGCCGGAGATATTGTTGGTATAGCAGGTTTTTCAGATATACAAATTGGAGAAACAATTTGCGATCCAAACACTCCAAAGGCATTACCTTTAATTAAAGTTGATGAACCTACATTGCAAATGAATTTTTCTGTTAATGACAGTCCATTTGCAGGAACAGAAGGAAAATTTGTTACATCTCGTCAACTTAGAAAACGTTTATATACAGAACTTGAAAAAAACGTAAGTTTGAGAGTTGAAGATACTGATTCAACTGACTGTTTCAGAGTTTCTGGTCGTGGAGAATTACACTTAAGTATCTTAATTGAAACAATGCGTAGAGAAGGTTACGAATTTGCGGTTTCTAAACCTGAAGTAATCTTCAAAGATATTGATGGCGTTCATTCTGAACCATATGAAAATTTAATCATTGATGTACCTGAAGAATATGCAGGTAGCGTTATTGAAAGACTTGCAGGTAGAAAAGCAGAAATGAAAGATATGCAAACTTCTAAAGGAAGAACAAACTTAACATTCCATATCCCTGCAAGAGGCTTAATCGGATTTAGAAGTGAATTTATCAGAATGACAAGAGGTGAAGGTATTATGTATCATACATACTTAGAATACAGACCTTTTGCAGGTGATATTCCAAGACAAAGAAGCGGATCTATCATTGCTTTTGAACAAGGGGAAGCAATTCCTTATGCTTTGGCTCAATTTGAAGACCGAGGGGTATTTTTCATTACTCCAAAAACTAAAGTCTATAGAGGTATGATTATTGGTGAATGTAACAGACCTCAAGACATTCAAGTTAACATCTGTAAAACTAAGAAACTTACGAACATGAGAAGTTCTACAGCGGATGTTATGGTTACACTTCAAGCACCAAGAATTTTATCTCTTGAAGAAGCCCTTGAATATATTGGAGATGACGAATTAGTTGAAATTACTCCAGAAAATATTCGATTAAGAAAAGCTGATTTAACAAAGAAAATATATAACTAAAATATAACTATAAACACCTTAAGAGCCTCATATGAGGCTCTTTTTTAATATCTAAATCACAATTTCAAAACATATATTAAGGTTATTCTAAAAATTTACCTTCAAATAAATCCATTACCATATTCACATTATCAGAATGATATGAAGAATCACCTGTAGGCATTTTGTGAATTTGCGTTGGTTGTTGAGTTTGCTTTTGTGGAATACCTGTCTTGACAGGTGTAGCAACTTGATTAAAACTCTTTGGTACAGGTTTATCTTCTAAAAGTTCTTTAACTTCCTCATTTGATACTTCCGGGTTTTCAATAATTAAAGGCTTTTTAGGAGCAGGGGCAGGTTTATCATCCTCAGAAGAAGATTGTTCTGCACGAATAGCATCATCCCCAGATTCCGGAGAGCGAACAATAATTTTTTTCACTTCTCCTCCAAACAAAGAATTTGCAGCTTCAACGATAAGAGAATGTTTTGAACCTTCATGCCCATACTGTTTCAACCAGTTTGGACTTTTTACTGAAATAATAACTTCATCTTTGGTAATTTTTACAGGCATAGCCTGTTGTTTCAAAATTGAACGCGATGGAGAGCTTGAAATATTTTCCAAGAACTGAACCCAAAGAGATTTTAATCCATTTCCAGCAGTTGAAGCAGGCTTGGACATCGGAACCGGTTGATTAAGCACTTCTTCTTCAGAAGCAGTAGCCGCTGGAGCGACTTTAGGAGATGGAGTTTCAACTTTAACAGGTTCTACAACAGGACGTTGAGGAACTGGCTTTCTAACTTCTTGCTTCATCACCGGAGAAGGAGGTGTATTATAAGCAGAAACATTCATTGGTCTTGCCGGTACTCCAGATTCCAATACCGAAATACGTTTTTGTAAATCTTCTAATTTTGTATTTTCTGCTAAATTTGCCATATCTAAAATTGCAACATCTAACCATAGTTTAGGATTAGGAGTTTGTTTTAATTCTTTAATATAAGCTGCACACTTATCAATCAATGACAAAATTTGATGAGTTTCCAAATTTTCAATTTCCGCAGATAATTTTTTAACCTGCTCCTCATTTAACTGAACAACGCCCTGAACAGAATTTTTACCTATCGATTTCAAAATTAAAGCATTTCGAAGATATTCTAAAAAGTTAGATAAAATTTGAGATGGTTCATTACCTTGATTATAGATAGAATTCAAAATTTCTAAAGCACCATTTTGATTTGACTTTGAAACCATATCGAATAATGAAGATAACGAATCAAAAGACAATCTTCCAAGAAGCCTATTTATATCTTCAACATCGATTGCACTATCCGTAGAATTTAAAACACTTAATTGGTCTAGGAGTGCAATACTATCACGCATTCCACCTGCTGAATTTTGTGCAATATAAGAAAGAGCATCATCCGTAATATTGATACCTTCCTTGTCAGAAATATATCTTAAATGTTTAGATATATCTTCTGTGGTAATTCTTTTAAAGTCAAAACGTTGGCAACGACTTTTTATGGTATCTAAAACTTTATGTACTTCTGTCGTTGCAAGAATAAATATTACATTTTTAGGAGGTTCTTCTAGCGTTTTTAATAATGCATTGAACGCTTGATTAGTCAACATATGGACTTCATCGATAATATAAATTTTGTAACGACTATTTACAGGAGCTAATGCAACTTTTTGAATGATTTCATCTGCATCATTTACAGAACGATTACTTGCAGCATCTATTTCTATAACATCAATAGGTATTGAATTCGTGATATTTCGACAATTCTCACACTCATTACAAGGAGTAATCGTTGGGCCATTCACACAGTTCAATGATTTTGCAAAAATTCTCGCTGTAGAGGTTTTACCAGTTCCCCTTGGACCGGTAAACAAATATGCATGCGAAATTCTATCCATTTGAATTGCATTGGTTAAGGCTTTTTTAATATGTTCTTGACCTACAATTTGTTCAATAGTTTGAGGTCTGTATTTTCTATACAAAGGAATGTAATTTTTATTCATGATAAAGTTATTATAACAAATAATCTTCTAAAAAGGACAATATATGAATTTAATTAAACCTGAAAAATTAAAAAAAGGAGATACAATTGCAATTATCGCAACCTCTGGGAATGTAGATATTGAAAAAATCAAAATAGGTGCGGAATATTTTGAAAACAACGGATATAAAATTAAACTTGGAAAAAATATTGAAAAATCTTATCGTTATATGGCTGGAACAGACGAGGAAAGACTGGAAGATTTACATAATGCTTTTTTAGATAAAGAAGTAAAAGCTATAATTTGTGCAAGAGGAGGATATGGAGCGATTAGGTTAATTGATAAAATTGACTACTCAATAATCAGAAATAACCCGAAAATTTTTTGCGGCTATTCTGATATTACAGCTCTATCAGCAATGTTTCTTGTAAATTCAAACTTAATTACATTTTCAGGTCCAATGATACAAAGTGATTTTTCCCAAAATGACAAAATTAATGTTTTTACAGAACAATCATTTTTTGAAACAATTTCTAAAAACAACATTCAAATCAAACCACAGAATCCAATATATTACCAAAATAGAGATGCGACAGGGATTTTATGGGGTGGGAATTTAGCAACGATAGTTTCTCTTTGTGGGCAAAATTTTATTCCAAAGGAAAAATTTATATTTTTTGCTGAGGACCTAAACGAATCAGTTTATAAAATTGATAAATATTTTTATCAACTGCTAAATATTAAAGATTTTTTGGAAAATGTACAAGCAATTATCCTTGGAGATTTTTTAGATGTCGATAATCCGCAATGGTTAGAAGATTTGTTTAAAGAACTCGCAAATAATCTGACTATACCCGTTATTGGAGGGTATCCAATTTCTCACACTGACAAGAAAGTAACAATTCCATATGGAGGATTTGCAATATTGAAAGAAGGAATTATCACTGCTGAATATTAAGGATGAACAATTAAAACATCGGCTTTTACGTTTTCTAATATTCGCTTGCTTACTGAACCTAACAAAAATTTAGAAATCTTCTTACGATTTCTTACACCAGAAACAACTAAATCAATATCATTTTTATTTGAATAGTTAATTATTTCTTGAGAAGGAATCCCTCGCATAATGACCTTATCTTTTATCTCTAGCCCTTTTTCATTAAAAGATTTTTCAAAACTGCTAAGGAGCAAGCGTGCAGCCTGTTCCTGCTTTTTCTCAATTTCTAAAATCCAAGTAGAATCAACATTCCCTTCAAGAAATAAGTAATCCGGAATTTCATAAACAGTAAGAAAATAAATTTCTTTATTTTCCAAATCCAGAAAATTTAAACTCTGAAGAATTACATTTGCACTAAGTTCGGAATTATCAACTGTAAATAGAATTTTTGTTCTATTATTTGAACCTTTTGAAATGTATGAAGATATATGCGAAGAAGAAGCAACCTCTTGGGAAACAGAGCCTAACCATTTTTGAATACCACGTTTACCATGAGAACCAAGAACGACACAGTTATACCCATTGTTCTCGGTTATATCAAGAATAGTATCAACTGCCTCTCCGCAGATTTTAACTTTTTTAGAAACATTTAATCCGATTTCATTTAAATATCTCTCACTATAATCAAGAATTGTATTAGCAGAATTAGAACACTGGTTAGCAAATTCAGTATTTTCAATAGGAATACTATCCGGCAAACAGCTCCAATCAATAACACTTAAAATATCTAAAGAGAAATCTTTTACCCAATATGAAAAATTTACAATCGAACTATAACTAATTTTTGAACCATCTGTACAAAATAAGACATTCATATATCCTCCGTTTCGAATTGAGCATAAAATATGTTAAGGAAAATTACATTAGCTAGTCATATATAATTTTTTCTGATATTATAGAATTGTAGATATATTACGATTATTTTAGGATTAGTTATAGTAATGACAGTTGAAGAAAATCTAAAACTCAAAGAATATAAAGAACTTATCGAAATTATCGCAAAAGTAGAATATCAAAAGTTTTCAAGTTCTCATTTGATTGAACTTCCGGAATTGATAAATATTGGGACTCATGCTCTCTATATTCTTTTTAAAGGACACGATCCCTCAAAATTTAATAATACCTACCTTTCAACTGCAATTAAATGGGCTATCCGAAATGAAGTAAGAAGAAGATACAAATGGTATTCATTAAAAAATAAAACAACGGTCGTTGATGAGGATGAAACATCTGATATTGAATTTAGAGCAGATGTTTATAAAAATATTCTATCAATTGATGAACTTCAAGATGCAGAAATCCCAACACAAATCAAGTCAAATGATAAAACTCCGGAGGAAACAATCGAGTTTACGGAACTAAAAGATGGGATTTTAGAAGCAATGAAAAAACTTCCACCAAGAGAAAAAGAACTCATAGAATACAAATTTTTCAAAGAAAAGAAGCTGAGAGAAATTGCAGAAGAGTTTAATATATCACAGTCCAGAATTTCGAGAATCATACAGACGGGATTGGATAGAATAAAAAAAGACTTGGCAAAACAGGGGATTATTTAGGATATGAAAACAATTTTTGAAAAAAGCAACGGTATTGATGGTATAAATTTAACAGATGAAAATGAAAATCTAAAATTTTTAGACAATAAATTACTAAGGACTTCCAATACCGAACTTCCTCAAATGTCAGAATTGGAAGTTATGCGTCATTATAAAGAATTATCAGACTTAAATTTTTGTATAGAAAAAGGATTTTACCCTTTGGGTTCCTGCACAATGAAATATAATCCTAAGGTTAACGAATTTTTGTCTTCTTTAGAAGGATTTAATATTCACCCTGAAATATCTGATGATAAAGCACAAGGGGCGTTAAAGCTAATGTATGACTTGCAAGCTGCCCTTTTGAAAATTACAGGAATGGATGCAATTACACTTAAACCATCTGCTGGTGCTCATGGTGAAATGACCGGCATGATGATTATCAAAAAATATTTTGATTCGATTGGAGAAAAAAGAACTAAGGTTATCATTCCGGATTCAGCACACGGTACAAATCCTGCAAGTGCTAAAATGGCTGGGTTTGATATTATTGAGATTAAATCTAATGAAAAAGGACAAGTTGATATTGAATCTTTAAAATCCGTGCTTAATGAAGATGTTGCTGCGATTATGATGACAAATCCTAATACATTAGGAATTTTTGAAGAACGAGTTCAAGAAATTTCTAAACTTATGCACGATAATGGTTCACTTCTATACTATGATGGAGCTAACTTCAATGCAATTATGGGCTATACAAATCCAAAACTAATGGGGTTTGATGTTGTTCATTTGAATTTACACAAAACGTTTTCTACTCCTCACGGAGGCGGCGGACCTGGAGCCGGACCGGTTGCAGTAGTAGAAAAATTAAAAGATTTCTTACCAACTCCGACTATTGAATTTGATGGAAATAAATATTATAGAAACTATAATTTAAAAAATTCAATTGGCAGCATAAAAGATTTTTATGGGAATTTTTCAGTATTTGTAAGAGCGTATGCGTATATTTTAATGCTTGGAAAAAATTTAAAACACGCATCTGAAAATGCAGTATTAAATGCAAACTATTTGAAAGAAAAATTGAAAAAATATTACGATTTGCCATATGACGAACCTTGTATGCACGAATTTGTCCTTTCTGGCGAAAGACAAAAACATGAAACAGGAGTATCAACATTAAATATTGCAAAGGCTCTTATGGACGGGAATACACATCCTCCAACTGTATATTTCCCTCTTATCGTTCACGAAGCAATAATGATTGAACCAACAGAATCCGAACAAAAAGAAAAATTGGATGAATTTGTCAATACAATGATAAAAATAGCAGAATTGGCAAAAGAGAATCCGGAAGAAATATTGTCTGCACCTCATACAACACCTGTCAAAAAGATTGATGAGGTTACAGCAGCCAGACATCCCGACTTAAAATATATTAAGGAATAAATAAAATGACTAATAAAAAAGAACAAAGAAAGAAAAAAGTATCATTCCCACATATGGGAACTATTAGTTACGCTTGGTCAGCAGCATTAAGAATTATCGGTTGTGAACCATACGTAGAACCATATACAAGTAAAAAATCATTATCATTAGGAACAAAACACTCCCCAGAAGCAATTTGCCTTCCATACAAGTTAATTTTAGGAAACTTTATCGAAGCAATTGAAGGAGGTACAGATTATGTTGCGATGATTACCTCTCCGGGATGTTGCAGATTAGGAGAATATGGAAAGTGTATTGAAAATGCACTCAAAGATTTAGGATATGAAGCAAAATATCTTGAACTTCAATTATATGATGGCATTCAAGGAATGTACAACTTCCTAAAAGAAGCAAGTGGGAAAAATAATCCTCCATTATTTATTAGGGCTATTATAATTGCAATAATTAAAGTATTTATGATGGATAAATTAGAATCAAAACTCTCCTATTATAGAGCAAGAGAAATCCATCATGGAGATGCTGAAAGACACTATAATAAAGCACTAAAAATAATTGATGAGAATGATACGCTATTAGGACTAAAAAAAGCTCAAAAACTTGTTAATGAAGAAATGAGCAAAGTTGAAATAGATAAAAATAGAGAAATTTTAAATGTTGATATTACAGGTGAAATTTACGTTGTAAATGACGAATTTTCTAACCAAGGAATAGAAAAAGAATTAGGTAGAATGGGTGTCGAAGTAAGAAGAAGTTTAACCGTAAGCAGCTTCTTAAAAGATGCTATCATCCCTAAAATGTTTAGAAAAGGGGAAACACACCTACAAAGAGCAGACAGACTTGCAAAACCATATCTTATGAGAGATATTGGAGGGGATGCACTTGAATGTGTTTCTGATGTTGCATACGCAAATGAAAGAGGAATTGATGGCATTATCCATTTGAGTCCATTTACTTGTATGCCTGAAATTATGTCTCAAAACATTTTCCCTTCAATGAGAGAAGATTGTGAAATTCCTATCTTACCTCTAATTTTAGACGAACAAACAGGTAGAGCAGGTTATATCACAAGAATTGAAGCCTTTGTTGATTTAATGAGAAGACGTAAAAGAAGAAGAGAAAAAGCTAAAAAAGAAACTCAAGCTCAAGAGGTTGTAAAAAACTAAAAACTGTTTGAAGGAGTTTTATGCTAAAACTGTTTTGGAACAACTTTAAGAAAACAAATGATTGTATTATATTAGCAACACCGCTGATACTATTTTTATCTGCGTTAAGCTGGTATTATTCCTATGCAAAAGATGCAATCGACAATATTCCCAAACTAATACTTGCAATTGCGACAATGCTAATTATGATTAGTGGCTGTTTATCTGCATGGGTATATATGGCTAAAAAAACAATTCGAATGTCAGATAAAATATTTGTCTTTGAAAAAGATAGAGCTAAAGCCTTTGGGGATTTAATTATGTCATTACCGAGGGGTATTGGACGCCTATTTCTTCCAATGCTTGGAGTTATTTTTATCTCAGTAATAATCTATTCAATTTTTATCTATGGAATAACATTTTTGGTTTCTAAATATATTGGGACTATTGATTTATCACTACTTTCAACTGATAAGTTAGCTCTTTCCAGCCAAGAACTTCTAAATGAGATTAACGCATTACCAAGATCGCAGATAATTGCAATTAATTGTTGGTATTTAATTTTTGCACTTGGAACAATGCTTTTTTCCTTTTTGGGAATTTTATGGATTCCAGAAATTGTATATGCTGAAAAAAATCCATTTAAAGCCTTATACAATTCGATAAAAAAAATTATTATAACATTTCCTAAAACCTTATTTTTATTTATGTACATAAATATTTTATCACTGGTTATTTCTATTCTTAATACTCTTTTAATGATTAATCCAATTGCATACTTTCTGGTATTGATAATCTATTACTATTTTATTGTTTATATAGTCGTGTTATTATTTAGATATTATGAACAAACTTTTATCAAAGCAGAAAAATAAAATTAAAGTTATAGCAATTGTTGGAGCAACAGCAAGTGGGAAAACAGCATACTCTATTGACTTAGCAAAAAAGATAAATGGAGAAATTATTTCTGCAGATTCAAGACTTGTTTACAAGGGTTTTAACATTGGGACGGCAAAACCGACAATAGAAGAAAGGGAAGGGATTCCACATTATTTGATTGATATTGTCGAACCTGAATTTGACTATTCCGCAGGAATTTATAAACAAGAAGCAACAAAAATAATTAATAAAATTACGGAAAGAGGACATATTCCTATTATCGTCGGTGGAACAGGTTTATACATAGATATTTTGTTGAAAAATTTCTCGCTACCGCAAATTGAACCGAATAGAAAGCTGCGAGAAAAACTTTATAAATTGGATATTGAAAAACTTTACCAAGTATTAGAAGAAAAAGATACGGATGCCGCACAATCCATTGATAAAAATGATAGAAAAAAAATTATTAGAGCAATTGAGATTATTAATACAACGGGAAAATCACTAAAAGATTCTCGAGGAATAGAAGATTCGCAATATGACGTAGAATGGATTGGAAGAAACTTTGACCGAAAAACTTTATATGAACGAATTGATAAACGAGTAGATTTAATGATTGAAGCCGGTTTGTTAGAAGAAACTAAGCAGCTACTGGATAAACATGGTAGAATTCCGAACCTGATAAATACGATAGGATATAGGGAAATAATCGGTTATTTAGATAATAACTATTCATTAGAAGAAGCCAAGGAGTTGTTAAAGAAAAACACAAGAAACTATGCCAAACGACAACTTACTTGGTTCAGAAAAAATTCAGAAATTAAATGGAATATTTTTCCAGAAAAACTAAAGAAATAAAATATTACACCTTAATTTTCACAACAACTTTTAAAACTTTTTGAGTTTTTCCATCAATTGCAACTTGCGGAGCATGAGCTTCATGAGGGAAAATCATCATAAAATTAGAACTATCCAGTCTAATTGAAGGATATTTATTCACGGAATCCGAATAAAATGTAATATCCTTATTCTCAGAATAAGGAATATCAACATTTAAACCAGTCCTTGAGGTATAATAAATAGCTTCAATACCTTTTAACAATAATTGTATATCAATATATTTATCATGAGATTCAAATTTTGCATTATCAATCAATTTTGTATTGTACTCTTCAATATTGACATACACATTGTCAGATAAAACAGTTTTACCCATTTGAATATTAGATAAATCTAACTTTAACAAAAATTCAATAACATTATCCGGAAGATTTTTATATATCTTTAAATTTTCAATCTTATCAACAATCATTTTACACCTTTCAAATTTAACGGGTTAAGAATAATCTTAACCCGTTATACAATTAAATTAGAAGAACCGTAGTTTATTTCTTACAGATACGAAACAACTATGACTTGAACAAGGATTAGAAGCAGAATCAATTGCCTCTGTGCCTTTATCAACCTGAGTACCCGCACCCTTCGCCTTCAAACCTAAGTTCTTGCAATATGGAGTGTGTGAATTAACAAGTTTTGCAAAACATACCCCTCTAGCATATGATACGTTTGAATATGCAACAACACGTCTTCTTGCAGAATCACCTGAACTAGTAAAGTAATATACATCAACCGGAATATTTTTTACACTATTACCAGCCAAATATACACTATTTGAATCTGCATCTAAAGATTTTGGTGCATCTAACGGATAACCTGGATACACTTTTCCGTTTGTACCTACGTAGAATGGGAAAACATCTTCCCATAAAGTACCGGAACCTTTAGTACCATTTATATCAACAAAAACAGTAAAGCCTCCAATAGCAAAGGATCTATTATCTTTATCAACATCAGCACTATAATCAATTGTAGATAAATCAGTAGATGCACAACAATTTCTTGCATCACCCATTTTATTTAAACTTGCAGCACTATCTAAAGTATAGCAATGAGATTCTCCCGCACAAAAATAACCACCAGCGGCATCGCAAAGTTCTCTTGTAGATAATGGAGAAATATTATCTGATTTCAATAATTCTCTACACATATTTTGAGTAGATGATATACCAACAGGATTATAAGATAAACCAGGAATAGAAGCTGACTTATCACCTAAAATCCACAAACGCAAACCATTTGACAAAATAATATTAGGTCTTAGATTTGCAAACGCCCCTTGCTTACTATTTATTGAAAGATAGCCAGAACCGTTATTCCCTTTTGCAGCTTCTAAAACATTTTTATATACATTCACATTATTTTCTTCTGTAAACAGATTACAATTATCACTATTTGGAACAATATTCCAATATTCCTTAATCAATTCACAGAAACGACTTGCTTTAACAATTGGCGGATTAGGGATACAAACCTGAGTCTTAAAATCTGGACGATACCCATCGGCACAACCTTTTAACTCACATTTTTCAGAGGAAGAGCCTTTATTACTATCCATTTCATAACCGCTAGCACACTCGCATGCCGTACCATTAAAAAATGAATGTTCCGGACAACACCAATCACTTACAGAGTTATATTCACCGCTACAATATCTACAATAATTTATATTAGCATCTGCGGCATGTGCAAGCCCAGAGTGAGCCCCAGCATACGCATTAAAAATATTAGTTTTTGCGGCAGTTTTAGTAACTGGAGCATAAGAATTATAATTATCCTTATGCGAACAACAAACCTTGTCATCGTTTGAAGTTACAAATTTACCTGATTGACATTCGCAACTAAGAGCATAATCTCCACCGGCATTATACATGCCATAATAAGGACTATTTACACAAATATTTTTAACTGGAGGGCGAGTGTATGAAGTTGAATTATTAACTTCAGAAGAAGATGAACCCAAATATCTAAAACGGGAATCACAAGAACTATATTCGGAAGCTTCATCTTCATCATCAGCCTCCTCTCTGATAACTCTTAAATCTTTTTTAGATTCATACTCTACAGTGTCATTTTCTGTTTTCCCTGAACAATAATTATGCAATTTTGCACAATATCCTGCAAAATTCCCCCCATTTTTTATATAATTTTCAAGTTCTCTATATTGTGATTTTAAAGCAGACCCATATGCATCATTTTCAGTTTCATTATCAGAAGATGGCTCTGTTAAATTAAGAAAACCTTGACTTGGAATCAAACCCTTTACAGGAGCAAAATCTTTAAAATAATCATCTTTGGATACAGAAGAAGTTGTATTATCACCATTATCAATAGAGCCTAAAACATCTTCACATTCATATTTCACAGGATTTCCATTTTCATCGGTTCCTTTTTGGATAAATTTACCCATTTGACAAACCAGATATGCTCTTTGAACATTTTCATATTCAATACTTGATATAGATGAACCATCATACCATTCCGGTTCGTCAGCAAAACTCTTTGGGAATAAATTTTTAAAAACAAAATGTTCTGTATATGCAAATCTCAAACTTAAATTTGTAAATACAGATTTAATATTTTTATTCCAAGAATTTTTAGCTATATTTGTTACATTAGCTATTTTAGAAGTATCAGGAATTTCTGAAGTCTTTTTATACCTTGGATCTTTAGGATCTCCAAGAGCTACTATCTGTCCGCCCAATTTTTCAACAGAACGGTATGCCATATAGTAAGCATATTCATCAGATTTAGATAATTGGTTTTTAACAATAGGAATACAAACTATCGTCAATAGTGCAACAATCATAACTGCGATTGCCAATTCCATTAACGAAAATCCATTTTTTTTAATATTTCTATTATTGAAGACTCTCATCAGACCCCCATTCATAATATATAAACTATTTTAATTCTAACATTGCTTTTTCATAATCTTCTTTATTTGGAGCTTTTCCATGCCAACCTGCATTGTTTTCCATGAAAGAAACACCTTTACCCTTAATCGTATTTGCAACAATAACAGTTGGTTTATCCTCTACAAGTTTAGAAGATTCAATTGCATAATATATTTCTTGAAGATTATGACCATCTATTTCAATAACATTCCAGTTAAAAGCTCTTAATTTTTCTGGTAAATTATCTAATGACATTACACATTCTGTATTCCCATCAATTTGAAGTCTATTTCTGTCAATAATTGCGGTTAAATTATTTAATTTTCGATGAGATGCTTGCATTAAGGCCTCCCATACATTACCTTCTTGCATTTCGCCATCTCCAAGTAATACATAAACTCTAGCCGGATTGTTGTCCATTTTTAAAGACATTGCAATTCCACAAGCCATAGATAAACCTTGTCCTAAAGAGCCAGAAGCAACTTCTACGCCAGGACACCATAAAGAAGGATGTCCTTGTAATCTCGTACCTAATTTTCTAAAAGTCTTCAACTCTGATTTTGGAATAAATCCAATTTGAGAAAGAACGGAATAATAAACAGGAGAAACATGCCCCTTAGAAAGAACAAATCTATCTCTTTGTTGATAATTTTTAGAGCTTTTTCCTTTCACAGAATGTTTCATACATTTATGAAACAAAACCGTCATAATTTCACAAGAAGATAATGAGCCTCCAATATGTCCAGATTGAGCATTGTAAACCATAGACACTACATTTTGTCTATTTTCCTTGCATAATTTATTTAGTTCCATTATCTCATTTTCAGATAAAGCAGTCATTATTTTGATAACCTTTCTTTTAAAACTTTTAAAACAAACAATGGTAATGTTGGGAAAATTCTTTTAAATCGTTGAGGTTCTTTAATTGTACGATATAACCATTCTAAGCCCAATTTTTGATATATTTTAGGTGCTCGTTCTACAACTCCAGCCCATACATCAAAACTTCCACCTAAGCCAATTAAGGTTGAGTTTGGTAATTTATTTTTTAAATCATTTATAAAAAATTCCTGTTTTGGAGAGCCTAAAGCCACTAAAACCAAATCAGGATTAGCAGAAACAACAGAATCCAAAATTTCTGTATCTTCGCTAAAATATCCATCATGAGAATATACAACATTCAAAGTTGGATATTCTTTCAATAAATTACTTATAGCAGAATCCACAACTCCTGGTTTTGCACCAATCATAGCAACGGATTTTCCATTGTTAGTATATTTTTCGATAAGAGCTTTACCTAAATCAATTCCGGCAATTCGTTTTATATTATGACCAAGAATTTTAAGCCCTATTTCGACCCCGATACCATCAGCTACAACTAATTCTGCATTTTTAATTATTTTTGAAAATTCAGGATTTGAATGAGCTGCGGAAATCATCTCCGGATTAATAGTTACAATTTGACCATGATGAGTATAAGCCCAATCTACGGCTTGCTCAAAAGTAAAACTATCAACATCAAATCCCTGTATTTTGACTAAGACTCTATCCATAAGACTATTATACCATATTATTATAAATTATGCTATAATTTATATATGAAAAATATATTAAAAATAATTTTGGGAATATTGTTTTTAATAAGTACCACACAAGTTGTTAAAGCGGCGGAATTTGAAGTGCTTGTATTGCCTACTGGACTTTTTTCAACTTGTTCTAATTATTTTTGCTTTCCAGATGTATCAGAAATCGTAGCGGACGATGTAATTACAAATCTTAACGAATATAAATCGATAAAAGCAAAAAATTTATCTGACATAAGACAAACACTTGCACATAACGAAACACTTAAATTTCAAACCGAAAATATGCTTGAAAAATATGCCGTTACAAATAACGTAGATTTTCAAGCACTTAAAGAAATTTCTCAAAAATTTAATGTAAAATCAATTTTATTAATTTCAAGTTCTGTAACTACACAAAATAATAACAAAAGAGATTTATGGGAGGTTTTGGAAATTGCAAACGCATTCAAAACAACAAAACCTTACAACCTTCAAACCACAGCAGTACTAACAGACAATGTAAATGATATTGTCATGGGGAGTAGTAAGTTTTCAAAAAACGTAACCGATACAAATGGATATTTTTTAGCACAAAATCAAGCTCAAGCAGCATCTCAATTAGAAAAGATTAAACAATATTCAAAAAATAATATTTCACAAAATATTTCTCAGAATATTCATCTTAGATTTTTTCCACGAGATGTCAGAACTTTTAATGTAAATAAACAAAATACTCCTGACCAACCAGAAGAAAAGAAGTTTGTTCCAAATGCACTAGAACATCTAATCACCCCGCAAATGATAAAAGAACTTGATGAAGGACAAGCTAATACATCAGATCCAACAGATGATTTTATCTTTGAATTTTAGTGTTCTAAACTTATCATTTCCGCAATAATTTTATCTATATGATTTAAACTATCTATTAAATCAAAATAAGCGACTATTGTAATAAGTGAAACCATAATTATAAAATAACGTTTTAGCATACACAAAGTGTAAATAAAAAAGCAGTAATTATATTCCTCAAAATATTAAGAAATTGGAACTAACTAAATATCTATAAAAAAAGACTTTAAGTTATATTATTTTTTTACTTATTTTAGTATATATCTCTTAACAATAGAGAAATACTAAGTTGCAATTGGTTTTTATAGATTTAGAATATAAGTGTAATAGGTACAATAAATAAAAGATAGTGTATGAAAAATGTCATTTATCCAAAAAGTATGCCAAAGGCTGGGCGAAAATAACAAGCCAATCTATACGGTAATGGCAATAGCCTGCGGTAAAGGTACTGTTAGACCAATACTAAGTATTACAGACAAAAAAGAAAAACCAGACGCAAGAAAATATGCAGCCCTTAGAGAATTGATGACCGAATTTATCGGAGTTCCAACAACAATGAGCATGGGGCTACTTGCAGAAAGTTTAACTAAATTTGTTGCTAAAAAAGGAACAATCGAGTATAAACATGCAAATGCAATATTATCTTTCTTAGGAATATGCCTTGCAGCAGGATACTTTGTTCCGAAATTTTGTAATTTAGGAATGCCACCTATTATGAAAAAATTAATGCCTAATTATGACCCAAATGCAACTTCAGATTCTACTCCAGCAGCCCCAAATATAAAGAATCCAGAAGTTATTAATAAGCCAACTGGAAGCAAAAAACCAAATGGTCCTAAAAGTTTAAACTACTACTCAACAGTAGGTACAAGCATGCCGTATTATCGTGCAGAAATGCGAGTGTAAATTATGGAAGTTAAACCTGTAACACAAGCAACATCACCAATAAAAAGATTATTAACAAACCCTAAAGCTGCACAATTTGCCCAGAATACAATTTGTGCAATCTCAGTTGAAACAACATTAAAAGCTCTAGGAAGACCAACATTTATATATTTTGATAAAAATGCTAACGGTCGTTCAAAAAAATATGCCGCAACAAAAGAATTGTTATACCAATCATTTTGCTTAGGTTTGTACTTAGGTTTTATAAACAAAGTCAAAAAACCTGCTTACAAGTTTATTAAAAAACATTTCTTTAATACAGAAGAGCAACTAAGAAAACTTGATTTGTATGATTCATTCCAAGAAAAAATAGACAAAGCTGCAAAAGAAGATAAAAAAGGACTTAGAGAAGAACTAGCAAACCTTGTTCACAAAAATCCAGACTATAAACTCGGGAAAGGTGTTCACGAATTAAGTTCAATTGGTTCTACAGTATTTATTCTAGCACTTTGTGCCCCTATTTTATCTCAAATAATACTTCATCCAGTAATGGACTTGATATTCAAAAAAGACAAGAAAAAAGAAGCAGAAACAAAAGCTGTTGAAACACAAAGCCAAGTAAAATAAAAAAACTTCAAAAATAATATCCAACTGAAAGACAACAAAAAATGGGATTGAATGAATTTTCAATCCCATTTTTTATTTTATGCCTATAAAATTATTTTTTGAGATTCTTAATATTTAATAATGCTTTGTTCATATTTGCCTTTGCTTCGGAACGAACAATTAAATTATCAATAAATTCTGCTTCATTTCTAAATATATTCTTTATATTTTTCCCATCTCTTGAATAATGTTGAAATTTAGTATCATCAATCAATTTAATACCCACTTTTTCTGAATTTGCTATGATTTTTTGAATATTCATTATTTATACCTACCTTTCAAGTTGTATTTTATATAAGTTTGCAAAATTTTATTATTGTCAAAATATTAAAAATTTGTTACATATTTAAATATAAAAGAGATAAGCCTAACTTATCTCTTTTATGGTGCCGATGGCCGGGGTCGAACCGGCACGAGGGTTGAACCTCACAAGATTTTGAGTCTAGCACGTCTACCAATTCCATCACATCGGCTTATTCAATTTTCATAAATTAATAATACCAAATAAATTTTATTTTTCAAGAACTTTTTTCAATTATATTATTACACTAGAACAATCCAGTTGTTGAATAGGAAAAATTTATAAAATATAAGATAAAAATTGTATGAAACCTTTTATTTATTTTATATTGTCAATAATAATCTTTTCAAACTTATCAGCTAACGCAACTACATTCACAGGCGGAGTAACAAAAGTTGGTCAACAAGACAGCAATCAAGTTGTTGATGCCCAAACGAAGAAGGGGGTAGAATTCGCAAAAATTTCTATTCCTCAAAAGAATTACAGAACATATACAGATGGGAATGGGAATTTTCAACTTGATAATATAAAAATTACACAACCAACTATTATGAACATTGAAAAGGAAGGATACCGCCCATTTTCACTAACCATTAATAATGGAGAAAGTTTAAATAATCCAATGAAAGTTGAAATTGTGAAAAGCGAATCCGCAGACATTTCTCTTGATTCTGATATTATTCACCTTGGAGATAACAGTTACTCTAAAAATTCAGCTAATGCAGATGAATTTAGGTTAAAATCAAGCGGTCCGTATTATTCTAAAGATTTTATTATGACTGAAAATGCAAAACGAAGTACAAATTACCTTGTAATAGGTTCCATTGTCGGATTAGACACAAAACTAGCCAAAGCAATGGGACAAAATAGAATAAAAGGAGGAGCATACTCCAGTCCTGCAGAAATATACTTTAATGGTCGAAAAATTGGAGAATTACAAGTCAATGGAGATGGGCAAAGAGTTAAAATCCCAAATTCTTTAATACTTGCAGATGGGAAAAATCAAATTACAATTAAAACAGGACAAAATATGATGCCAAGCGACCACATTGACTATGATGATATAGAAATAATGAACCTAGCAATTTTAAGTGAATAAAAAAAGAGTCGGGATTTTGAATAATCACCGACTCTTTTTACTCATTTTATAATTTTAACTATCTTTTCAAGAAATCAGGAATTTCAATATTTGTGAAATTTCTATTTCCATCAGATAAAATTGATTTTGTTTGAGTATTAAATGCACCAGAGAAGAAATCCGCAGCATTTAATTGTGGAGCATCCGGACTTGATCCATTAGTAGAATCACCAAACTTCAATGATGAAGATGCGTTATTTTTCAATTCAAAACCTGTAGCAATTACAGTAATTTGAATTTCACCTTGAATATTTTCATTAACAGCTGTACCAATGATAACAGTTGCATCATCCAATACTGCATCGTGGATAATTGAAGCAGCATCACTGATTTCGTGAATACCCATATCAGGACCACCTGTAATGTTAACAATTACACCAGAAGCACCATTGATTGAAGATTCAAGAAGTTGTGAATTGATAGCTTGTTGTGCAGCCTTAACAGCTCTACCTTCACCTTGAGCTCTACCAATACCCATAAGAGCAGAACCTGATGATTGCATAACAGTTTTAACATCCGCAAAGTCAACGTTAATGATACCAGGAACAGTGATAATATCAGAAATACCTTGAACACCTCTTAGTAATACTTCATCAACGATAGTAAATGACTCTTGAAGTGAAACTTGTCTATCAACAACTTGAAGCAATTTATCGTTAGGAACAACAATTACTGCATCAACGGATTCTTTTAATTTATCAATACCAGAATTTGCTTGATTTTGTCTTTTCTTACCTTCCCAAGTAAATGGTTTAGTAACAACAGCAATAGTCAAAATTCCTAATTGTTTTGCCAATCTAGCAACAACAGGAGCAGCACCAGTACCAGTACCACCGCCCATGCCAGCAGTGATAAATACCATATCAGCACCTTCTAAAGCTTGAGTAATTTCTTGTTGAGCTTCTTCAGCAGCTTTTTCCCCAACTGAAGGATCTCCGCCTGCACCCAAACCTTGTGTAGAAGCAGAACCCAATTGAATTCTGTTCTTTGTTTGTCCGTCAACCAAAACTTGTAAGTCTGTATTCATTAACCAAAATTCAACACCAGAAAGCCCAGATCTAATCATTCGGTTAACAGCATTGCCGCCGCCACCGCCAACGCCAACAACTTTGATATTAGTTGGATTAGCACCTAGTCTTGAAGTTTGATTGTTTGACGGGTCATCTTTTCTTGCAAAGATGTCTGAAACGATATTTTCCACGTTATTTACCTCTTAAATTGTAATATTACTTTTTATTTCCTAAAACATATAACTACCAATTACGTAATTATAACAATATAGTATTGTAAATAGGGAAAAAGTACAATAATTTTAGGCTAATTATGACAAAAAATTAATATTATCTTTAATCTCTATCTACGCATGCCGGAGAAAGTCCCCAGTGCAATTTATTTCTCAGTACAGAATAAAAGTCATTTCCGTTTAATAATGCTAATTTTGCAGAAAAAGAAGATTTTCTAATAGTTAAATCATCACTAAAAGAAAAAACATTCTGACCATCAGCACTTACTTTATATTCTTTATTGGGAGATGATAAAATTTTTATTGAATCCTCAGCACTTACAACAATTGGTCTAGCTGAAAAAGTATGCGGGCAAATAGGAACAATAGCCAAAACGTCTATATTCGGAGATAAAACAGGTCCGCCTGCAGCCATGCCATAGGCAGTTGAACCCGTAGGAGTTGAAATAATAATTCCATCTGCTAAATATTCACAAACAAATTTTCCATTAATTTCTAATGATAAACGAGAGGTACGAGAAGACTCCGAGCCTTTAACAACAAAATCATTCAAAGCAACATAATCATTTGCACATAGCATAATTCTTTGTTCAACTTTATAATTTCCGGAAAGAATTTGTTCAACGGCATCAGAAAGATTTTCTCTTGAGGCTTGAGACAAAAAGCCAAGACGCCCTAAATTAACCCCAAAGATAGGAGTATCAAATTTTGAATAAAATCTCGCAACTTTTAAAATTGTACCATCGCCCCCAATTACAAATGCAAAATCATAACCGGATTGCAAATTATCAATATCAAGAACATCTGCATTAATTTCATGTTCCAACAAAAGCTGCGTCAATTCTGACATAACAGCTTCCGAATTTTTCATAGATTGATTGTAACAAATTGCATATTTCTTTATCATATGTTCAGTTTATACCAAATATAGGAAAAATCTACAAAAATGAAGATATTTTGCTTAAAATATACTATAATAAATATATGGCTAAAAAACATTTTGTTTATATACTAAGAACTGAACGAAACACCTTATACTGCGGATATACCGATGATGTTGAAAAAAGATTTGAACAACACAAAGAAGGGAAAGGAGCTAAATACACAAAAGCCAACAAACCTACGGAAATAGTTTATACCAAAGAATTTGAAACTAAAAATGATGCTCTTAAAGAGGAATATAGAATTAAACATAAACTGACAAGAATTCAAAAGTTAAAACTTATTGAAGAGTATCAGAATTCTCTAGAGGCTTAACTTGACCTCCTGATAAATCTTGCAAATTAGAATTAATCTTTTCTATTTTTTGATTTGTTCTATCTAAATTACGTTGGGTTTTATCTATTTCCTTTTGAGTTTTTATAACATCTTTTGCCCACTGATCATGCAAATATTTTTCATAAGCCTCATCCAAAGCGGTTGTATCCTCAGTTGAACCTTTGAGAGTTTGGAGCTTTTTATAATCTCTGAGATCAGAATTATAATCATCTTTTAAACTCTTAAGATTATACTTCTCTTCTTCTTTTATCGCATTTACAACTTGCTTATCTTCAGCTTTTTTCTGTTTTTCTAACACTTTACCTTGTGATTTTTGCATTTTTTCTTGGCGTTGGACAGTTGTATAAGATTCTACACCATCTTGAACAACTTTATAACCATTTGCACTAACTTGCGGAATGTAATCTTTTTTAAATGAAATCAATCGAGATTGCTGCCCTCTCCAATCTACACTCCATGCTCCAAGATAAATTGGAGTAGAACCGGTATAAGCATAACCTTGAACAACAATCCTTGAAGCATCATTTTTATCAAAACCTAATGGAATAATATCCCATCGCTTATCATCAAGATTTACGTCCATATATTCTTTCCAGAAATAAGTTATTGAATCCCGAACTTCTTGTAAATCATAACTTACGCTTCTGTTAAAATCGTAAACATAAACTTTTGTTTCCCAGATTCCATCTTCTTGAGAACCAATTTTTTCTTTCACAAGAAGTTTTGTTCCATCTTCTGAAAAATCAACGGGAGTAAGGGTTCTAAAAGCCGCAAAATTATCAATTGCCTTTTCAGTTGATAAAATTGGTCTTGATACACGTTTGGCTACATTAGCTTTTAAGATTCTATTCAAATTTGTATCTTCAGAATCCAAGATAATCATAAATAAATCACAAGCAACAGAGGCACTATCAGGATAATAATATACAGTTGGATAAATCAACATCATATAATCAGGAGAAACAATTCCCTGAGCGTTAATCATTCTATTCAAATACAACTTTTTCCCAAGAGTTAATTCTGCACTTCCTGCGGGATCATTGTATTTTACAATTTTGTATAATGGTTGAGGAACATATTTAAAATCTGAAGGTTTTTCAATTTTAGGAACAGCAAAAACTTTAGTATTTTTATCTTTGTATTCAGACAAAGCCTCGTACTCTTCAACAGTCATATAACCAGACGGTGTTCGATTAAGAATCTTACTTTCAGTCTTTTTTATCTCATCTTCTTTTAAAACACCATATTGATATTTAATTTCTCTAGCTCTAGTATCGTTTACTCTTTTGAAAGGAGCAGAAATACTATCTGACACTTTATTTGCAAATGTCGGAATTGAAGTAATTATAAGAACAGATAAAAGTGTTAGTAAAATCTTTTTAGTCATAACCAAACTCTTACACAAGACCATCTTTCATTGCCGTTGCAACGGCTTTAGAACGAGTTTTCACATACAATTTTTGCAAAATATTATGAACATGTGTTTTTGTTGTCGCTATCGTAATAACCAACTTTTTAGAAATTTGAGGATTTTTTAAACCTTCAACAAGAAGAGCTAAAACTTCCATTTCTCGTTCGGTTAGACCATACAAGTTCTTTCCTTTTTGGTAATTAATTTCACCATGTTTTGCTTGAACTTGGTTATTTTTACGAATGTTTGATAATACAACTCTTGCAATTGCGGGGTCTAACCAACCCACACCTTCACTTACAGCTTTTATTGCCGAAATTGTTTGATCTGAAGTTGCCCCTTTGGTTATATAACCATCTGCCCCAGCTGCAAATGAATCCAAAATATCATCTTCATTATCCCTTGATGTATTCATCAAGACTTTAATTTCTGGCATGGCATTTTTAATTTTTCTAGTTGCTTCAATTCCATCAATCGTAGGTAAACCAATATCCATAATTACTAAGTCTGGTTTTAATTCTAGTGCTTGATTCACACCTTCTAAACCATCAGCAGACGT
>CAKUTL010000001.1 GCA_934692295.1 uncultured Candidatus Melainabacteria bacterium | reverse complement strand
ATATACATAACATCAACTTGAGAGGGGTGTTTTTCTCTTTGTCGTTGATGTTCTTTTTCCTCTTGTTTATCAAGAGCTTCTTGTTCCAAATCTGATTTTATTACCCTTATAAGGTGTTCAATGGCTTTTCTTCTGTCTGGTAAAGAAGAAACCGGATACATTTCAAATGCGTCAATAACAATTTCCCAACGAGGATTTTTAGATTTTTTTGCAATCCTTTTCGCTTCTTTTTTTATGAAACTTGAAAAACTCTGTGTTTTACCGTGAATATCGATATAACGATATTTCGCCTCAATTTCTATTGCAGCTTTAATTTTCTCCAAGTTCTCAATCATGATTAATTATGATTTTACAACAAGATAAAGGGGTTGTAAAATTAACTGTTCAATTTGTATTTTTTATTTCCAAGGGTAATCTTTTTTCATTTCCCATCCATCTCGTTGTATCAATGCTCCACACCATACTCCAAGATTTTTACAATTGTATCCAAAGGAGGCGGGTCCATTTAAAAGTGTTTCTCTTGTTTTATAAGTTGTTGTGCCTTTATTAATTTCTTCTTGGTTTTCTTGAGACATTCTAAAACCTAATTGAGGATCAATTGTCATATAAAAAGTATCATATCCTAATCTATTTGGCTTTTGTTTAACCCCATTTGTATCAACTACAATTGACATATAATTTCTATTTGTCTTATTTGTCTTTAATGTAATTACTTCGCTTCCTGATAATAGAGTGTAAACAGTAGTGTTCATATTTACTATATCCAAAGCTCCTCCGTTGCTGCCATTGGTGAATTTATACATAAATGAGCCTGCGGGATAATTTTTTTTACTCGCTTTCATGTATGGAAAAAGAAATGTATCAAAATTTTCTTCTGACTTATTAGAAATATCCCATCCCGAAATATCTCCATTTTCGGCTTCGGATAATTTGACTGCATTTGCGAGTTCAGAGTATGTTTTTTTTAACTTTGTTATGGTGGCTTTCTTTTCATAATTAGTTATCAAAGATGGAATAGTTATGGCTGCAACTACCCCAATAATCCCTAATGTAATTAGAACTTCTGCTAATGTAAATGCTAATTTTTTATTACACTTCATCAGTTTGCTATCCTCCTAAATATACTAATCTAACTTGATAGTATCATAAAAATACGAAAACTATCCTATTAAATACGAATTATTAATATAAATATAAGTGTATTTCGCTGTATATTTCCTTGGGATAATTTTTTAGAATTATACCAAGGAGGCAAAGGTGGCTAAAAATAGTTTTGGGCAAAAACTTAAGCAGATTAGAAAAGCAAAACACTTAACTCAAGAATCTTTGGCGGAAATTGCGGGAATAAATGAAAAGCATATTTCTAAAATAGAGACAGGGGTTTATTTTCCTACGTATAATACTTTAAATAAAATTCTAACAGCTTTAGACTTGAATATAGAAGATGTTGGTCTTGATTTTAATTCTTCAAATTCAAATAATAATAGCCCCTTTTATATCAAATCTTTTCAAATTTTAAATAATGCAAAAAATGAACAAGAATTAGAATATTATTATGGTATATTGCGTCAAGCTCAAAAAGGAATAGATATTTTAAAAAGCTAAGTTTCTGTTTTTATGTTCGGTAGTATTTAATTTTTTGACTGTATAGTGAAGTGAATATTAATTTAATGTTGGCGTAGCCGTTATCTGTTTCAGAATCTCTAGCTGAAGTGTGCGGATAGAGATTCTTCTGGGAAACTTGTGGAGATATTTCTAATCGCAATTACTTTCCACTCAGAATGACGAACTTGTAATGATATTTTTTCAATTTACGTCATTCTGAGAGAATCGAAGTATCTCTAACAATCCGTTTGATAGATATTCCGAATCATAACTCAACTACTTAACCCTAACCTAAAACAATGTTTGTTGGTTAGAATTAAATTTCCCTGTATTATAACCAAGATGTCTATATCCGGCAGGAGAAACTTTTCTTCCTCGTGGAGTTCTTTGGAGTAACCCTGCTTGCAATAAAAATGGTTCACAAACATCCTCAATTGTTCTGACATCTTCTCCAATTGCTGCAGCAATTGTTTCAATCCCTACCGGTCCGCCTTCGTACTTTTCAATGATAAGTTTTAATAGGCTTCTATCTGTTGTGTCCAGCCCAAATTCGTCAATCTTCAAAATATCCAGTGATTTATTGGCAATATCTTCTGTGATTTTTCCATCGTGTTTAACCAAAGCGTAATCACTTACTCTTTTTACCAGTCTATTTGCGATACGTGGAGTACCACGGGAGCGTCTTGCAATTGCTAATGCTCCTTTTTCATCAATTTCGATTTCTAAAATTCCAGCCGTTCTTTTAATAACTTGTGCAAGTTCTTCATCTGTGTAAAATTCAAGTCTATGGATAATCCCAAATCTATCTCTCAATGGTCCAGAAAGTTCTCCTGCTTTTGTTGTTGCTCCAATAAGGGTGAATTTTGGAAGAGGAACTCTTAGAGTTTTGACGGTTTGACTTTTCCCTGTTGTCATATCTAGGTAAAAATCTTCCATTGCAGGGTACAAAATTTCTTCAGCGACTTTATTAAGTCTATGAATTTCGTCAATAAATAAAATTTCTCCCCCTTGAAGTGACATTAAAATCCCAATAATATCTCTAGGTCGCTCAAGTGCAGGGGCAGAAGTGATTTTTATATCAACCCCCATTTCTTGAGCAATAACACCCGCAAGAGTGGTTTTCCCTAACCCAGGAGGACCATAAAAAAGCAAGTGGTCAAGAGGTTTTTCTCTTTTTTGTGCCGCTTTGATTGTGATTTTTAGAGTATCTTTTAATGCACTTTGACCGATGTATGTGTCAAAAGATTTTGGACGAATACAGTTTTCAAAATTTTTGTCGCAATCAACCGCTTCCGGTTTTACAACAGGATTTTTTTTCTCAACTTTTGGTTTTTCGAAATCGTTATCGTCAGTAATAATACTCATAGCTAAATAATATCATAAATTCAAAGTTTTGAAAAATCTTATAATTTCATACCTTCTGCAAATGAAAGAATTGTTGAGTAGAATTGTTCTTTGTTTTCACTGATGAAATCCATTCTATCTTTAAGTTTTTTAGTTGTATATCTCTTGTTGTTAATTGCAGAGTTCTTAATTGATTCTCCAATTTCTTTCATCATCAATTTAGCTTGTTTTTGTGCTTCTGCTTGGTCTGCGGCAGTAAATGTATCATTTTTATCAATAATCTTTTCAATATCTTTCAAGCAAGTTAAGTTCATAAAATATGTTGTTTCTGCTTTTAGTAAGTTTGTATTGTTTTGATTTGCGATAATGCCGTTGTCTGACATGACTTTCAATGCCACATTATTTACATCTTGGAAGAAGTTTCCACCGGTAATAAGGTTGGTGTGCCCGTTATAAACTTTTTCGTTCAAACCTTTAGTTACGATTTCAAGAGCTTGTTTTTCTGTCATACCTTCAGGAAGACTTGCTTCTCTCAATAGAGATTTTGCGATTCCTTTTGTGTTTCCGATAAAGTAATCCAAGTGGTTCAAAGCATTTTCAATTGCTTCTTCAGGTGTGTATCTTAATACGTTTCCTGTATCGATAAATGTGAAAGGTCTTTCTGTGTCTGCCAAGTTGATGAAAATATTCCCAGGGTGTGGGTCTGCGTGCATTACTTTTTCACCTTTTTTAGGTACAGAAAGTAATTGCTCAAAGAAGACTTGGAAATAATTTCTCATTAGGTTCATCAAATCGGTTTTAGAAAGTTTTTTATTTTCTTTCATCATTTGATCAATAAATTCATTGAACTGAATTCCAGGAGCTTTTTCCATTACATAAATATTATCTTTAACTTCTATTGGAGTAATTGCGTGATAATTTCTAGCATTTTTACCTAAGATTTGGGTTGCTTCCATTTCTTTTGAAAGGTCAACTTCTTTTGCCCAAGCGTCATATAATGAATTAATTTTTCTTAGTAAGAAATCTGTTTTTTCTTTGTCATCTGTTGAATTTTGTTTTACTAAATCGATAAATGCTTTTCTATCATTTTCGATTTTTTCTGCGGACATTCCTTTTTTCAACAATTTGATAACAACTTCTTTACCGGTAGTGTTGTCTTTTGCAAGGAATGTTTCGGCTACTGTTCCAACCCCAAGAGCTTTGTCATTGATGATTGTGTATTTGTCGCCATAAGTTTTTGATATGAAATCTTGAGCTTCTTTGACTGTTCTTGATTGAGGACAATCGCTTTTGAATCTTGTAATTATTGTAGAAATTTCTTTCGTATTAAGTTTAAGTCCGCCAAAATCGATTTCATCTTTTCCAAGCATTCCAAGAACATTTTCCGGAATTGTTTGGATAAATTTAGGTAAGAAAATATTTTTATCTTCAATTATTCTCATTTTTTCTTCAACAGATTTTCCACTTGCGAAAATATCCATTGCGAATTTTGGATCAGCAAGTAGAAGTTGAGCTTTTGAAGATAACATATTGAAATCTGAATCAACAGAAACTTTTTCAAAAGGTTTTAAGTCTTTGACATTTTTAAGGGCTTTTTCAATCGCTTTGTCCCAACTACCTAAAGAGGTATGGAGTTTTCTTGCTTTGTATGCGATAGCTCCTGTAGCTACGGCTTTAACAGCCAAATTATCTTTTTGTTTGTCTAAGAAATCTTTTGTTGATTTTTTATCATCTGATTTTACAAATATATAACGTTGAAGAGCGTTTTCACCCATAACAAGCGGAATACCTATAATTGCACCTTTCAAAACTGCAACCGGAGCTAAAGCACCATCAATTGCACCTGTTAGGTTATCTTTCCAGAATGTTTTATTGTCTTTCTTTTCCTTGTGTTTTAAGTAAATTCTATCAATAAATCTTAGGGTTGGTTTAATTGTCATCCCTGTAACTAGAGCCGCTGCAGTACCAACAACACCTGCGGTCTTTCCAATATCAAATTTAAGTTTTACACCGGTTAAGAATGGAGATGCAAATTTTGCACCTTTTTTGGCTATTGCATAAGCCCCAAAAGCTCCCAAACCGGTTACGGTATCAAGGACTAATTCTGTTGCATCTCTCTGCGTATATTGAAAATCGTCAAGGTATTTATTTGCAGTCTTGTAGTCAATTTTCCCTGCTTTGAAATCCTCAATCATTTGTGTTGCTTTTTTGCTATTTCTGCCAACACCAATTACGGATTTAGTTTTATCAAAACCTTTTCCGATAAGTCCCTGTCTTCTTGTAATTTTATTTTTCTTTTCTGTTAAATCGTTTGCAAGTTTATCTGTAACAAGTGGTGAGCTTACATAGCTGGGGGTAATTGTATTATTCATTTCTTTTCCTTGACTTGATTGAGTTTTCAAGTTTACAAATCACGTAAAGATTTATTATTGCTAAAATATCGGGACTTTGTTACAAAAGTTTATTTGTGCTGACATCATCTGATACAAAAAGAGATTAACAATAAAAATAAACTGGATTATTTTGGGGTAAATTTCTCAGAATGACGTATGAAATATAAAATATTCTAACGTATTCGTCATACTGAGCGAAGCGAAGTACCTCAATCTGTACGCACTGTAAGAGATTCTTCGGGGAAATTTGAAATATGTTATTCCTTTTTATTTTGGCAAATCCCTCAGAATGACGGACTTTTAATGTCGGCTTAGTAAAGCCGACCTACAAATAAAATGTAACGACCTTATTCCCTTATTCCCCTATTTCCTTTTCCCTTTTAACTCCAATATCCTCTGTTTGAATTAGTTTAAAAGTTTCGTGCTATGGTATAATTTCGGTATGGAATGTCCAAAATGCGGTGCTGAAATTGATAAAAGTGCAATGGTTTGTCCAAACTGCAAAAAAGTTTTGAAAATCATTTGCCCTGTTTGTCGTACAGTTAATACAAAAAATACCTGCAGAAAGTGCGGGGAAATTCTTGTTGTCAAATGTGCAAAGTGTGGGAAAATCAATTTAACAAAGCATCCAAAATGTCTGAAATGTGGATATTCAACGGAAAAAAGTGCTATTCAAGGCGAGTCAAATACCGATGATTTTGCTGTTTTAAAAATTGAATTTCCTAATATGGATGTTATCAAGGCAAAACTCGGTTCAAACCAACTTTTGACTAAGTTCAAAACCAATATTGATAATATGATTTTAAATTATATGTCATCGCTTGGTGTTCGTCGTCAGGTTCTCAAAGATGGTACTTATGTCATTAGATTTAACAATGTTTATACAATTTCAGCCTCTGCAAATTCTGCGATTATGTCTTCAATTGAACTTGCCAATATGTTTACGAAATTAAATGTTAAGCTAATTCGTAAAAAGGGTGTTGGTTTAAAATGCAATTTGACAATAATGAAACGTAATGCGGAAGATGACCCATATAACGTTGCAACCGGTTTTCAAGCTGATATGATTCAAATTGCGGATGATATTGGGGCAAAGGCTCTTGGCTATTTTCAATTAACAACCGATGAAGATTTTTATGAGTATTACAATGGAAAATACAAATTAGAAACTTTAAATTCTGTCTTGGTTGATGGCAAGATGAAACAGTTTTATCAAATTGATTTGAATGAATTTATTAAGATTAATGAATTTATTCAAAGTGCTTCGGAAATTATTTCTGAGGAGGATGTTGAAGTTCCAAAATTCGTTCAATCGGCTTTAATCGATCAAGAAAAGATTACAAAACAAACCTTGAATGATGAGCATAATGTTTCTGACGATGAATTGTACGGCGGAGAGTTGATAAATTTTGATGAAGTCAACTGTGCTTTTTTCAGAACAGAAAATATTCGTATCTTGGATAATGTTGTTGATGTTTTGCAAGAAGTTCCTCGTGGAATTTTAGCAATAAAGGGTTCAAATATGTATCAGCCTTATACATTGAGGCTTTTATCTACTGTTGAAGAAACCGGAATTTATAATGATATTATTCCGATTACTTGTCATGATGAAATGAAATATGCTCCATATTCATTTTTTAGGGAATTAATTTCTACAATTTTTGAGTATGCCGTTTCTCAAAAGTTGTTTGATACTAATGACTTTTCAATGTTTAATAATATTGATTCTTCCGGTCTGGTGAAGGATTTGATTACATCTAATCAAAGAGAGATGAAGAATTTTGAGGAAACCAGAGATGAATATTTTCAGGTTTTTGCTCGTTTGATGGAAGCAATTCCAAATTCTTTAATTTATATCGAAAATTTTGAAAAAGTGGATTCAAGTTCAATGTTGGCATTAAGTCAACTTTTCGACCAGTTTGAAGACTTTAATGTAAGTTATTTAATTACGTATGACAAAGATTATTCTTTGCATAAAAATAACCATTTCTTGCTATCAAGAGGATATTATACAGAAATAACCTTGAAGCCATCACCGTTCGAGGGCATTATTAAATCAAACAAAGAGTTTTATAAAAACGTTTTGAATGATTTTTATTTTCAAAGAATTGCAAAATATGCTTGCGGAAGTACATTGTTCTTAGATTTTGCTATTCAATATTTGTTGGAGTCCGGAGTTTATTCTCTAACTCAGTATTCTATTGTGATGGTTAACCCTAAAACAATTATCATTCCGTCAAGTTTGAGTCAATTGATGAAACGCCGTTTGAATTTGTTAAAAGATGATGCAAGAGCTATCAAATTTTTGACAATGGCTGTTCTTTTGGGGACAAGGGTTGATGAAAAAACTTTAGGCACTTTTGGCTTTGCTCAATGGAAGGCTATTGCAGATAAATTATCCGATATGGGATATGTTTATTTTTATCATAACAGTATGTATTTCTCTAATTATGCACTGATAAGAGAAAATCTTTTAGAAATTCTAAAACCAGAAGAGTTAAAATCTATTGCAAAAGAGTTACTGGAGATTGCTTTTGTAGAAGGTATGGCAAGTCCTGTTAGGGCGGAACTTTACGAAATTTTAGAGCTGAATGAACAAGTTATATTTGAATGGGAAAGTTTGGCAAATATTAATCTTTCAATGGGTGATTTTTCTTCTTATCTAAATTGTTCCGGTGAAATTATCAAATGTCTTGATAAGTATGCTTCTAATTGGTCAAAAGAGGATTTAGCGGAATATAAAAAATCTATATATGAAAATATTTCAAACAATATGTTTGAATACGAACCGAATGAAACCCGTGATATTGCAGAAAAAACTCTAACAAGTTTGAAAGATAACAATAACATAACCAGTTTTATTGAACTTGGAACAAAAATGATGCAGGGGGCATTTTATAATGGTCAATATTTGTATGCCCTAAATCTAACTCATAAAGTTTTATCTGTGATGGATGGTGTTTCTCTTGATCCGACGGCTGAAAATTTTAGCTTACACTTTTTGATTCTTTCAATGGTGCATGTGAAAATTTTGTTTAATATTGGTGCTTATGACGATTGTTTAGATATTGGCTATAATGTCTTAAACGCCTTGGATTCCGGTAAAATTAACAATATTCAATTCTCAATGCTGACGATTGACGAATTCAAGGAAATGCTTGTTGAATGTATTGCTTGTATCGCAATTTCAGATGTTGTTTCAATGAAAGAAGATGTAAATGAATTTTTAAATATTTCTACAAAGTTGTTTGATTTCATTCCTCAAGAATTTTCATTGTTTATACAATTACAGAACTTGTTGAAAGGTCAAAATGTTCAAATTCCTCCAAATCCTCCGGAAGAAAATATTTATACCGTATCAGTTTATCACTTTATTAAAGCGTATGCTTATTTTAAAGATAATCCGACTGAGTTTGCAAAAGAGATTTATAAAACTAAAATTCTTGCTAAAGATATGGGATTGTATAAGTTTGAATTGTTTGCAGATTTGTTGATAGGCTATTCTTATGCAAGATTAAATTCTTTCAAAAAAGCATCTGCGATTGTTTATCGTGTAATTATGGATGCTAAAGAGCATGGAATGAATTCTATTGAACATATCGGCTGGTATGTGATGAGTATTTTGGATATAGCACAAGGCAAGTTCGATATTGCATATGGAATTTTGAATAATTCAACTATCTTTATGGAAAAAACTCCGATTAGTGAATATTTAACAATGCTTGATAAAATAAATATGTACAAAGTTTTGATGGCGACTAAAGAACCTGAAAAGGCTCAAATTTGTATGAATCAAGCTGCATTAATTGTTCAAAAATATGGACTTAATTTTAATCTGAATATTGACATTAAAAAACTTATGGTGGACAATCAAAATGTAGAGGTTGTTCAGAAAGTTAATCCAGATAGCACAACCCCTAAATTACAAGAAGAGAGCTTATCAGAAAAGGAAAATATAAAGATAGACACAAAAACTTCTCCAGAAGAAGATAATTCTTCTGATGACGTTTTTGTAAATCCTGAGGACTTTTTCTCTTAAGCTAAAGGGATAAAAATTTATGTTCGGAAAGAGAGGAAAAATGAAGATTTTATTTGCGTCTGCGGAAGTTGCACCATTTTCAAAAGCAGGTGGGTTAGCTGATGTTGTAGGAAGTTTGCCAAAAGAACTTGAAAAAGATGCAGAGATTGCTATTTTTACTCCTCTTCACGGTTGTATTGATAAAGATAAATATAAAATTAAAGAACTTGAAAACTCTGAAATGTGGTTAACTTTTGGCAATCAGCCACATAAGTTTAATCTTTATATGACAAAACTTCCAGATACAAAAATAAATGTATTTTTTATTAAAAATGATTGGTATTTTTCTTGTTTTAAGGAAGTTTATCCAAAATATTTAGATCCTAGATATGAACATGAAAGATATATTTCGTTCTCACTTGCGGTTATGGAATATGCTAAAGCATTGAATTTCAGAGCCGATGTAATTCACGCAAACGATTGGCATACTGCAATGTTACCATTATATTTGCATTCAAATTACAAGTTTGATGAATTTTGGAAGGATACAAAATGTGTTTTTGAAATTCATAATCTTGCATATCAAGGAATTTGGTTCCAAGATGTTTTGGATTTTGCAAATATGAGAAAAGATATTGTTTATAATCAATGGGGTTGTGAACACTATGACCGTGTAAACTGGATGAAAGGTGCAATTCAATATGCAGATAGAGTTGTTGCTGTTTCTCCAACTTATGCAAAAGAAATTTTAACCCCTGAATATGGCGAAAATATGGATTATACATTGCGAGGAGTTCAATATAAACTCCGTGGAATTTTGAACGGTATTGATTATACTGTCTTTGACCCGAAAAAAGATAAAGCTCTTGTTAAAAATTATGATGTAAAATCTTTGGACAAAAAAGAAGAAAATAAAAAAGCTATTTGTAAATTCTTTGGCATTAAATATAATCCGGATAGACCTCTTATTGCTTTAATTTCACGACTTGTAGGTCAAAAAGGGATTGATTTAATTCGTGATATGCAATATGAATTGCAAAATTTGAATGCGGATTTTGTATTTATGGGAAGTGGCGATAACAGTTATGAAAATCTTTTCATCTGGTTGTCAAACAATACTCCAAATATCAGAACTTATGTCGGCTATGACGCAAAACTTGCTAATTTACTTTATGCCGGCAGTGATTTCTTCTTGATGCCGTCAAAATTTGAACCTTGCGGATTGAGTCAATTGATTGCAATGCGTTATGGTAGTTTGCCAATTGTTAGAGCTACTGGAGGGTTGGAAGATACTGTTACAGGGTATCCACTTGATAATTCAAATGGTTTCAAGTTCTGGAGTTATAATGGCTGGGATATGTTGAATGCGATTAAATGTGCATTGTATGTTTATGGTGATAAGTACGTATTCAATGCTATGAGAAAATCTGCAATGGAAGCTGATTTTTCTTGGAAACGTAGTTCAAAAGAATATATGAATATGTATAGAGAAATTACTGGGAAGCAGTAAGATTTAGAAATATACATTGTCAGATACTTGTGAATAAATTTGTAAGCTACTTGTAAAAAAAACATTTATATTATATTATAGTTTTATAGACAGAAAAGTGAGGACTATTCAATGGAGCAAATAATTAAAGTAGCGTGGGATTTAAACGAAAATACAGATAACAGATACAAATTAGTTTACGAAATCGCTGAACTTGCTAAAAAAATTGTTGATGAAAATCAAGCAAGAAAAGCTCGTGAAGATTTTGGTTTTGAAGAAACACACGAAACTACTTATTCAAAAGAAAATCCGGTTGAACACGCTTTGATGGTTAAAGCATCTGAAGCAGATGACAACAGATTAGTAGGTTAATTTTAGAAATTCAAAAAATACGCAAACGCTATAGGGCATTTGTGTATTTTTTTGAAAGTGGGGTTTATATGATGAAAGAAACTTTGGATTATATTGAAACATACACTGATGATTTCAAGCCTGAAATAGGAATTGTCTTAGGTTCGGGGCTTGGGGATTTAGCAGACGAGTATTGTGAAATTTCAATTCCTTATTCAAAAATCCCTAATTTTGCCAAATCTACTATTGTTGGTCATAAAGGTAATTTAGTTTTTGCTACTATTGACGATAGAAAAGTTGTTATGATGCAAGGAAGAAGTCATTATTATGAAGGGCATTCTATGCAGGAAGTAACTTATCCTATAAAAGTTATGAAAGCTCTTGGTGTTGAAACCGTTATTTTGACAAACGCTGCCGGTGCAGTAAATAAAAGTTTTCGCCCTGGAGATTTGATGCTCATAACCGATCATATAAACTTTATGGGTGCTAACCCTCTTGTTGGTCCGAATGATGAAACTTTAGGCACAAGATTTCCTGATATGTCAGAAGTTTATAATAAAAATTTGATAAAAATTGCAGATGCAGCAGGAAGATTATTAAAACTTGATTTGAAACATGGTGTTTATATAGCATCCTCTGGACCAAGTTATGAAACACCGGCTGAAATTCGTATGGCAAGATGTATGGGGGCTGATGCTGCCGGCATGTCAACTGTTCCGGAAGCAATCGTTGCAAACTATTGCGGTATGAAAGTTCTTGGAATCAGTTGTATTACAAACTATGCAAGCGGTGTTTCGACTAAGAAGCTAGATCACAAAGAAGTTATTGAAACCGCAGAAAAAGTTAAGGCTAAGTTTAAAGAGCTTATAAAATTGCTTATCAAAAATGTTTAGTTTAATGTAGGTTGGGGTTTTCTAAGCTAACATTGATAAATCCGTCATTCTGAGCGAAGCGAAGAATCCGATTTTAATTAGTAAATTTCATTCATACTAATTCAATAGTCAATAGTTGTTCACTTTTTCTTTTTTATTTCGATGAAAAAAGAAAAAGTAGAACCGAAAAAGAAAAACACGAATAACCGAATGGCTCGAGTCATCAGGGGCTACGCCCCCGAACCCCTTAACAAATTTACGTCATTCTGAGGGCTTTAGCCCGAAAGAATCCAGCTTTTAATTTATTTTTTTACATATCATACTTTAGAATTTTAAATGATAAAGTAGGTTGGGTTTTTATCCCAACATTCAGCTTAATTTTTTTGTTTTTCGATAAATTTATCTACTTTTTCTGCCAAGTAGGTTGAAAATATTGGTAATATGCAATAGTAAATTCCTGCAAAAATTAGTGCTGGGCGTAGAATATTTATTCCCTCAATATACTTGTTGAGTTTCGGGTCTTTTGCGTTTATTTGTTTGAATTTTTCAATAAAGTTTTTCGAACCTTTGGCTATTATTTTATCTAGCCAATAACCTCCACCTAGTGTAATTGCGGTTGAGATTATGTTGTTATAAATCAATGCCTTTTTTCGATTTTCTTTTATTTTTTTACTTCTATTTGTTTGTACTGCAAAAGATGTTGTCAAAAGAATATCTGTTGCTGCTGTTATGTGTTTTGCAATGTCTTTGTCTTTTGCTTCGTTTTTTAGGGCAAACTTTTGGAAATGTTTATTATCAATAATTTTTCCTAAAACTTTTGAAAGTTTATCAATATTACCTGTAAAGTTTAATTTTTCTTTTATTTCTCTATTTGATGCAGTAAATGGGGTAATCTGTTGTATATTTTTTTCTTCTTTTGGATTTTGAACTTTTGTTTTAAATATAGAACCCATTAACACGGGGATAAGAGCAAGCGTTAGCATTGATTTTGGTATAGCTGTGAAAAATCCAGTGCTAAGTTTGATTATTTGTGTCATAAGTTTATAATTTCTTGAGCTGGTTAGTGGTTGACCTTCTTTTGTCAAATTTGTTATTGTTTTTTTATCTAGAAATTTTTCGGCGTTTTTATTGATATTTTGGACTGCTTTTTCGATTGGGAGTGCAATAGATTCTACTATTCCGAATTTTATAAGCCCAGAGCAGATTGAATTTGTTGCTGCATATTGTTTATTTTCTTTTTCTACTTTTGGGGTGGAAAAGATTGCAATTGGACGCATTACAAGAGATAAAGCCAAAGAAGTTCCGGCACTAAAAGATGTTCCGTGGTCAGAAATTTTTTCGAGAGTTTTTAGTACTGTTTTATTTTTTAGCAATCTGGTTGTAAAATTTTGAGGGCTAATATTTTGTACGTGCATTTTATCCGTTCCTATTTATAGTAGAACGCACACAAAGGTAAAAGTAAAATGATTTTTAGAAATCTTAAAATATTTCAATATTTAAAATTTTAGTGTAAAATGCTTTTAATGAATGTCGTTGAATTTATAAGAAAAGAATTGCGTGGCTGGGGCAAGTATGAGAGAATAATTTTTCCTGCGGAAATAATTATTATAATTCTTTTGTCTTTGTATATGAAAGATAGTAAGATTGCTTTAGTTTCTGCAATTTGTGGGATTTCTTATACTATATTAGCAGGCAAGGGCAAAATTTCTTGTTATTTTTTCGGGTTGTGCGGAACATTATGTTACGCATTTTTGTCTTTTAAAAATAATTTGTTTGGAAATTTGTGCTTGTATTTGTTGTATTATTTCCCGATGCAAATGTTTGGAATTTTCAAGTGGAAACAACATTTGAAAAAAGATTGCCAAGAAATTGTTAAAACAAAATTATCTACAAAAGAGAGATTTGTTTATTATTCGTTGTCTTTAATTTTGTCTGTTGTCTTGTATTTTATATTGAAATATTTCCATGACCAAAGCCCGATGATTGATGCTGTTACCTCTGTATTTTCAATTGTTGGTTTACTCTTGACTGTGAAAAGATGTATTGAACAATGGCATGTTTGGTTTGTTGTTAATGGGTTATCAACTATTATGTGGATAAATGCTTATTTGCATGGCTCAAATTGTTTTGCAACTGTAATAATGTGGGCAACTTACTTTGTTTTGTCTATTTATTTCTTGCACTGTTGGAGAAAAGAAATTAAATTTTAATACTGGTTAATATTTGAAACATAATTATTTGTAATAAAAAATGTTTTTGTTATCATGATAACAAAAGTAAGAGAAATTTATGACTAAATCAAATAGTAATACCCCAGTAAATCCATATCTTGTAGCAATATCAGTTTTGTTGCCGTCATTTTTATCACTTGCGGCATCATCAGCGACTAACGTTTGTCAGCCGAATATTGCAGGGTTCTATGGTGCAACTCAATACGAAGCTAACACGGTAATTACTTGTTATATTATTTCTGCCGGATTGATGCTTCCTGTAACTGGATATTTGGTTCAAACTATAGGAAAAAAATTATTGTTTTATTATAGCTTGTGGATATTTGCTTTAGGTTGTTTACTTTGTATTATAGCTCCGAATCTTCAAGCACTGATTGGTGCTCGTGTTGTTCAAGGGGTTGGAAGTGGTTGTATTTTACCGTTGTGTCAGGCAATTTTGTTGGACGTTTTTCCAAAAGAGCAACGTGGAATTGCGATGAGCCTTTTTGGGGTTGCGGCAATGTTTTCCCCTTTGGCAGGTCCTTTCATGGGTGGTTATTTGACTGATAACTGGTCATGGCAATGGGTATTTATTATAAATATTCCGTTATGTATGTTGTCATTCCTGTTGTTGAAGTTGTTTGTTCCGGATGATAAACCTCCAAAAAGTGTTAAGAAAAAGAAATTTGATATTGTCGGATATATTTCAATCGTCTTAGCTATGGCTTGTATGCAAATTGTTTTGGATAGAGGTCAACAGTACAACTGGTTTGATACTCCGTGGATTTGTTATTTGACAGGAATTTGTATATTCTCATTTATTTTCTTTTATGTTTGGGAATTGGAGTATGACAATCCTGTAATCGATATTAGGGTATTTAAAGATAGAAATTTTTTGTTCGGGACAACAATAAGTTCTTTAATCAATGTTATGCTTTATTCTACATTGTTACTTGTTCCAATGTTTGTACAGAGTCTTTTAGGATATAGTCCTTCAATGTCTGGATTAACAATGTTTCCAAGAGCAATAGTTTGTTTTGCGGGATTGCTTATAGTTGGTGCTATTTCAAAATATATTGAGCCAAGATTGTTAACCGTTATTGGCTTTTTGATTATGGCTATTTCAATACTAATGCTGACCGCTATGAATACAACTTCTTCTATGGAAAGTGTTGTTTTACCAAATATTTTATTATGTATTGGGGTTCCAGTTGCATTTGTACCTATTACAGCGTTGTCTTTTCAAACAATGCCCGCTTCTAAAAATGCTGATGCTGCTGCACTTCACGCCTTATTTAAAAACTTGGTAACGGCCGTTTCTACCGCAATGTCTGCAACATTTATTGCCAGGGTTTCACAAGTTCACCAAAATTATCTGGTTGGAGATTTAGGCTATCATAACGTAATGTTTAGATATAAGTTGATGGCTTTTACTAATAAATTTTTAATTCATTATCCGCATGTTGTTGCAGCAAGAAAAGCAAACGGATTTTTGTACAAACAATTATTGCAGCAAGCTAGATTGGCTTCTTTTTATGATGTATTTGCATTGTTAGCATTCCTTTGTGTTGCAATTTTGCCGCTATTGTTCTTCTTGAAAATTAAAAAAGTTAAAAAGGCAAATTAGATTTAATTAACAAAAAGTTTTATGTTTGGTATTGCTATTCCAATCTCGTGCTGAAATTCAAACCTTAAATAAACTTTGGAATGAGATTGAGTAACATATTTTAGATAAAACTTTGCTTCACAAAATTTTTTTGGAATATAATTAAAGAGTATTTAAGATAATTTCGGGATGTAGCGCAGCTTGGTAGCGCACTTCGTTCGGGACGAAGGGGTCGCAGGTTCAAATCCTGTCATCCCGATATTTTTTCAAACTTGTAGCTCCGCAGGTTCTCACGAAATCACAATTCTAATTAATTGGATATTAAGAATTGTAGATTTCCCGATGTATGGCTGTAAGACTCATTCTTCATCAACAGCCACGCAAAATCCTGTCATCCCGATATTTTTTTCTAGTCTCTGTCAGTTTCACTCGACTCAACTCCGTTTCGTCGGTTCAGCTAGTGTCCCACAAGGGGCGAGGGAAATAACTCAACACTAATGTCATCCTGAATTCATTTCAGGATCTCTAGCTTAGGCGTTCGGATAGAGATTTCGAACTACCAAGTAGGAACAGAAAATTACGTTTCGATTTCATCTCAACTTATTTTCTAGTCAATTCGGAATGATAGTACAAGTTATAGTCTTTGCGTACTGTTAGAGATACTTCGCTCCGCTCAGTATGACGAATGCGTTTAATATTTATAGGGGTTCGGGGGCATAGCCCCTGATGACTCGAGCCATTTGGGTATTCGTGTTTTTCTTTTTTCATCGAAATAAAAAAGAAAAAGTGAACAAGAGAAATGTCAAACCCTCTCCATTACTCCCTCTGGAAAATAACAGAACAGAAGTGTCATTCTGAGCGAAGCGAAGTACAGGAGAATGTTACATATTTTACATTTATACTTGCAAATATAAGCGTTTCATAATACAATACTTTTAGCCGAAAGTTATAGGCTTTGGTATGCCTGTAATTTTTTAGTTACTACTTTAAGAAAAAGGAGAAGAAAATGCCAAAATTAAAAACACACAGATCAGCTGCAAAGCGTTACAAAGTAACCGCATCTGGTAAAATTATGAAAAGACAAGCAGGTATAGGCCACTTGCTCCAACACAAGTCAGCATCTAGAAAACGCAGAATTTTCAAGATGGTTGGCGTTTCTGAGTCACATGTAGCATTGGTATCTAAAGAGTTACCATACAAGAAGTATTCAAGATAGGAGCATAGAAAATGAGAATTAAACGTGGTAATGCAGGTGTTAAAAGACACAAAAAAATATTAAAACTTGCTAAAGGCTTTATTGGTGCTAGAAGTAGAATCTTCAAAGTTGCTAATATTGCTGTTATGAAAGCTCTTAAATACGCTTACAGAGATAGACGTACTACAAAACGTAATATGAGAAGATTATGGATTGTTAGAATCAATGCTGCTGTAAGACAACGTGGTATGAGCTATTCTAGATTCGTAAACGCTTGCAAAAAAGCTAACATTGTTGTAAACAGAAAAATGCTTGCTGACTTAGCAGTTAAAGATCCAGAAGCATTTAATGTAATCTTTGAAACTATTTCTAAGTAAGTCGTTTCAGGATAAAAGTCATAAAAAAGAGTGAAGGTTTTTAATCTTTGCTCTTTTTTTATTGTTTGGAATTATACCTATTTGCTGATGTTGAAATTTTTATTTTTATCATTAGATAAAAAGTATGGCGTTTAATAGTACAAAAAATTATTATGAAATTCTTGGTGTTTCGGTTGATTCTACAAATGTAGAAATTAAATCTGCATATCGTAAACTTGCAAGAAAATATCACCCAGATATCAATAAAGATGAGGACGCTATAAGTATTTTTAAAAATATAACTGAGGCTTATGAAGTTCTTTCAAATGAAGTGGAGCGTTCTAAATATAATACCTTGAAAGGATTTTTTAAATCAGAAAAAACATCAACTTCTTCTCAAAAAGCAGAAGAGATTTATAAAGAAGGTCAATCAAAAAATACTTCTTATCATTCTCAGTTTGAAAATTCTGAAATAAAACAAAGAACTTCTCCTTCTCAATCTAAAACTTCAAATAAAAAAACAATTTCAAAAGCCATTAAATTTTGGTTTGCACAATTAAAGCGAAACAAACGTAATCGTGATAATAAAAAACCTAAGAAAGGTGAAAATATTACAACTGATATTTCTATTACTCCGGATGAGGTAATTACCGGAAGCAAGAGAATTATAAATATTCGCACAACTCAAACTTGTACAAAATGTTTTGGACATAGGTTTGTTAATGGTGGAAAATGTTCTAGTTGTGGTGGTAAGGGTGAAGTTGTCAAAACAAAAAAGATTACCGTAACTATTCCAAAAGGAGTAAAGGACGGTGCAAAACTCCGTTTGAGAGGTGAGGGAGCAAGTGGCAAAAATGGTGGTACTTGTGGTGATTTGTATATAAATATAAAAATTGAAACAAAAACTCAAGTACATTTTGATAAGTTGAATATTTTTTATACTGTTCCAATTTCTCCATTCGAGGCTGCTTTAGGGGAAGAAATATCTATTCCTACCTTTGATGGTAAAATAAAGTTGAAGCTTCCTAAAAACACTTGCTCTGGACAAAAATTTAGGATTGCAAACCAAGGTATTAAAAAAAATGGCAAGGTTGGAGATTTAATTATTTGCGTAAGTATTGAATTTTCTCATGATTTGTCAGAAGATGAAATTAAGTTGTATGAACGACTTAAGAATTTGTCAAAAGATGATGTGAGAAAGAATTTTGGATATGGAAGCTAAAATTAATGAAATATTTTCCTCTATTCAAGGAGAAGGACCTGTTGTAGGTTACAAACAATTGTTTATAAGGTTTTGTGGGTGTAATTTGCATTGTGATTATTGTGATACCGAATTTCAACAAGGTACTTATTTTTCTCCTCAAGAATTATATTCAAAAATTATCTCAGAGTACGATTTAAGTACATTTCATTCTATTTCGTTAACGGGTGGAGAACCTTTAATTTCTGCTGAATTTTTAAAAGATTTTTTGCCATTAGTACAAGGTAAAACTAAGATTTATTTAGAAACAAATGCAACTTTGTTCGATAAGTTGCCAATTATAAAAGATTATATTGATATAATTTCTGCGGATATAAAATTGCCGACATCCACTGGAAAAAATACTTTTGATTTGCATAGGAAATTCTTTGAAAAAGTTGATGGAGTTCAGACTTTTGCAAAAATTGTGTTTGATAAAAATATAACTAATGAAGAAATTGAAACTTGTGCAAAAATCGGTAAGGATTATGGAATTGAACTTGTTCTTCAACCTAAAATGATTGGAGATAAAATGAGTGTTGATTCTGATTTTTGCAACTCAATATTGGATAAATTCTCGTCAATTTATCCGAATGTAAGATTGATTCCACAAGTACACAAGTTTTTAAATGTAAGATAGATAACAATTATTTAGCTTTTTGGATTTCTTCATCCTTGTCAAAAAGTTGGTTTGCTTTTGTTAAGTCGTTATTTGCACCATCAATATCTCCTATTGAAAGTTTCGCACAACCCCTCATTGTGAATGCCGTTGCATCATTCGGGTTAAGTTCTATTGCTTTATTGAAGTCTGCCTCTGCACCTTTATAATCCTTTAAATCCATTTTGCAAATTCCTCGCACTACATAATAAGTTCCCTCTTTTGGGTTAAGAGAAATTGCTTTGTTAAAGTTTTCTAAGGCTTCGTTCTTTTGATTAATTGAACTTTGAATAGATGCTTTCCAGTAGTACAAATCTGGTTCTTTGGGATATTTTTTTAGGGCTTGATTACATTTGTCCAAAGCTTGCATGTAGTTCCCACTATTGGCAAGAGAACCAATTTGGCTGATTGTTTCAATTTCTTCAATGTTATCTTTTGCTATTGCGAAATTATTTATTCCAAAAACAAGGCACAAAATTAGTGCAATTGATAGTAAAAATCTTTTCACCTCGAAAACTCCTAATATCTATAACGTATTAATTATAGCGTATATTTGTATAAAATTCTAGTTCGATATAACAAATTTTAAAGATTATTTTTGTTCGTGGTAGGATTAAATTATGTGCGAAAAAGGGATAAAATATTATATAAAAGAATTAATGACAATAGCTGCCCCAATTATTATGGGTAATTTAGGCTTTATTTTGATTGGTGTAGGAGATGTTGTGATTGCCGGAAGATATTCAACAGACGCTTTTGCGGCAATCAGTATTGCAACTGCTATTGTGAACTGTATTTTTACATTTGGAGTTGGACTTATTTCGAGTATTTCTCCATTGTTATCTAATTATCGTGGGCAAAATAAATCTATTAAAAAATATTTTTACCCATCAATAAGATTTTCAATGTTGTTGGCATTGATAACTTCGCTTGCAATTGTGGCGGTTGTTCCTCTCATTCCTAAAATGGGGTTTGAAGAAAAATTAATTGCTCCGGTGCAAGATTATATGTTAATTACGGCATTTAGTACTTTTGGTGCGTATTTGCATGCTTGTTTGAAAGAATTTTTGCAGGCATACGAAATTGTTGTATTCCCAAATGTTGTAACATTCTTCTGTGTATTTTTGAATGTTGTTTTGAACTTAACATTTGTATTTGGGGTTGGACCAATTCCTTCTTTAGGGGTTATTGGTTTGGCGATTGCAAGTTTGTTAGTTCGTTATTTTATGGGATTTGCACTTTTAATATATTGCTTTATAAATATGACTTTCAGAAATTATAAAGAGAAAGAATACTATAGCAGCATGTTAAGAATTGGTATGCCAATTTCTCTTGCGGTGTTAGTTGAATTTGTTGCATTCAATAGTATTGCAATTTTGATGGGTCGAGTTTCCGGATTGTATGCGGCTGCTCAAAATTTGGTATGTACTTTGACAACTATTTCATTTATGGTTCCATTTGCTATTTCTAATGCTATTGCTGTTAAGGTTGGTTTTGCTAATGGTTCAGATAACTACGAAGATTTAAAAAAATATTCATTCTTTGGAACAATGCTTTCTGTATCATTTATGATTTGTAGTGCAATTGTATTTTCATCATTTGCACCTCATTTGGTTCGAATTTTTACTGCTGATGCCTCTTTAGTAAAAATTGCTGTTCCAATAATGTATATTTTATCTGTATTTCAAATATTTGATGGATTGCAAGTATCATTGGCGGGAGTTTGCAAGGGAATTAAACAAACAAATGTTGTATTGTTTGCAAACTTTATAGCTTATTGGTGTGTATCAATTCCTTTGGGTTGTTTCTTAGCTTTTCATTTAGGTTTTATGTTGAAAGGTTTTTGGTTGGGATTGGTTTCTGCGGCATGTTTGTTGTGTGCAATAATGCTTCTAAAGTTGAAAAAATATTTCAATCCTGTTCACCAATAAACTAAAAACAAGAACTTAAAAAATAGTTCTTGTTCTTTATTTGGGGGTATTTATATATCGCTTATCAAGATTTATAATACGAAGAATAAAAGTGTAAACATGCAGCCTAGCGATGCAGCACTGAATAAAAACCAAGTGTGCATTACAGGATGTTGATAAGACCAAATTTCTTTAATTGTGCTAGTTGCGTTAGAAATAGTTCGCATGTTTTATTCTCCAAAAAATAACCTAATGTTTTATATATTCTATTTTCCATATTTATTAAAAATAGACATCACCTGTTTGGTTGATTATTAATTTAGTTTAGCTTATTATTGACTTATGCGAAATGTTGAATTATTGATGCCTGCTGGCAATTTGGAAAAATTAGAATATGCCGTAAGATACGGTGCAGATGCAGTTTATCTTGGAGTTGTAGATTTTAGCCTTCGAGCAATGAGAAAAGGTGAAATCATCACTTTAGAAAATCTTAAAAGAGCAATAGATTTAGCCCATAAACTTGGTGCTAAAGCGTATTTAACGCTCAATATATTTGCTTTTAATGAAGATATTAAACACTTGGAAGAAAGTATGGATATAATCAAAGATGCTAATCCAGATGCTGTTCTTGTAAGTGATTTTGGAATTTTGAGATTGGTAAAGAAATATTTACCAGATGTTGATATTCATATAAGTACACAAACTAATATTTTGAACTATGAATGTGTGAAATTTTGGCAAGATATGGGAGCAACTCGTGTTGTGTTAGCTCGTGAATTGTCAATTCCTGAGATTGCAGAAATTAAAAAACAAGTTCCTAATATGGAAGTTGAATGTTTTATCCATGGTTCTCAGTGCGTATCTTTTTCTGGAAGATGTTTGTTAAGTGATTACTTTACAAATGGAGAAAGAAAGGCTAATCATGGTAACTGCTCTCAACCTTGTCGCTGGAGTTACAAACTCGTTGAAGAAACTCGCCCTGGGCAATATTATGAAATCGCTCAAGATAACCGTGGTTCTCATATCTTGAGTCCGAAAGATTTATGTCTTGTTGAATATTTGAAAGAAATGATTGATGCGGGTGTTGATTCGTTTAAGGTTGAGGGACGTACAAAGAGTTTGTATTATGTTTCTGCGGTTGCAAAAACTTATAGAAACGCAATTGATGAAATTATGCAAAATCCGAACGCTGATTTGTCAAAATATTTCTTAGAACTTAAAAAAGTTGGCAATAGAGGTTATACAACAGGTTTTGCTTTAGGTGAAAATAAACCTGACAGTTATAGTTATGATATTTCAAAAGGTTTGGCTGGTGCAGATTTCTTATTTGAATTTAAAGGAATTAAGAAAAAACATTCAGAAATTGATGCTTCTTCAAGTGCTGATGAAAATTTTTATTTTGTAAAAGTAAAAAATAAAGTTTTGTTAAATGATGAAGTTGAAATAATTACACCAAAAGAACAATTTGTAGCTAAAATTGTTGAAATAATTGATGAAAAAGGCGATAATCAGCAGTTAGCTAATACAAATGCCGATGTTTATTTGAGATTTGATAAAGAACCGGTGGATTATTCAATCGCACTAGCTAGAACGATTGGAGTAAAAGAACATGTTTCTTAAGCCTGATTACAATTTAAAAAGAATTTTTGATATTAATTTAGATGAATTGAAATCTCAAGGCATAAAGGCTATGCTTTTTGATTTGGATAGTACATTGATGGCTTCTAAATCTGCAAAGTATTCTGATGAAATTCTTGAATGGTTAAATACTGTTCGCAAAGATTTTTTTGTTGCGGTTGTTTCAAATAACAAAAATGAAGAATATATAGAAAAAGTTAAACAAATTTCAGATTTTCCATTGTTATTTAAAGCTGCAAAGCCTAATACTTTTGCAATTTCAACTTTTGTAAAAGAACATGGTTATAATCCAAACGATTGTGTTTTAGTCGGAGATAGACCTTTAACGGATATTCTTTGCGGTAAAAAGTTTGGCTGCAAAACTATTTTAGTTGATTCAATTACTTGTGATACAGAATCTAAACTTGTACGATTTGTTAGATTTTTAGAAAGATTAAGCATTCGTAAATAATAAGTTCTAAATCTATGGATTGAACTTTTGCTTGTTTAACTTCTTTTTACGAATTGTAAACAGCCTTAAATTCCCTCGTATTACCTTGTTTTGGGTGTAATCGATTTAAAATGATACGATATTTCCGATTTTTGCCTTAAATTTGAAATTATGATACTATTTTAAGGAGAGCTATTGTAGGGAAATACATTAAATAGCTGATATACAAAACTAAGAGCTTTAATATAATGTTATTATCAAAGACTAAGATGGGTGGGAATAACGTGAACACAAATAATTATCGGAATGAAAGTTGGTTTGACAATACATTCGGCAAAAGAGGGAAGTTTGTATTAGGACTTCTTGTTGTTGTTTTGTCTGTAGGGATGATTTCTTGCGGATGTGGCGTTTTACAAAATTTGGGAGGAAATAAACAAGAGGAAGAAGTTCCTGTTGCGGATACTACTCCTGCTCCAAAAGAAGAAGTAAACGTTCCTTCTGATAACACAATTGATATAGAATCAAACCAAGCAAGTAAAATGATTTCCTATGATGTTACTTCTATCGGTCGTTCAGACCCATTTATGCCATCCGATGAAATTAAAGCCTTTGAAGACGCAAGAAGATCTGCAATTGCAGAAGCTAATGCGTATAATTCTCACATTGCACAATTGAAGAAAATGAAAAATGTAGCTATAAGAGAACAAGATGATATAAGCCCATACAGCTTTAATCTTCCTGTTCCTCCAACATCATTGGCTTCTAGTAATTCAGTTGCTGCAAAAATTACAAGAACAAAAGTTGTTGGTATTATGTATAACAAAACTAATCCATCTGCAATAATCAATGTTGATGATAAAGATTACTTGGTAAGACAAGGGGATAAGATTATTGGTCAAGAATACAAAGTTGTTACAATTAATCCGTCAATAATCACTGTTACTTTAGGCTCAAACGTTTATTCTGCAAGTATCGGTGAATTATTCTCAAGAGATGATTTGAACGGAAAAGCAAATGATTTGTACAATTTGAAAAACAGATTTGGTGGAAGAAAAGGTTAATTAATAAGAAGAAAATATAAGCAGGAGCAGATATGAAAAGTAAAATAAGAGAAAAAATTATTGCAAGTGTTATGTTATCAGCTTTCGCTGTAACAAATTTGTCAAGTGCTGCATTTGCATTAGACGGCATGTATGGTGGATTTGATGATGCTTCATCAAGACCGACAATAAGAACAACAGAAAGTTCTCCTTTGGATTTAGGTTCAAGTGTAAGAATTGCTAATGCAGATTCTATCGTAAACTTGAGTTTACGTGATGCAGATATTAAACAAGTTTTGAGAATGTTTGCGGATCAAGCCGGCATGAATATTATTTTCTCTCCAAATTTAGAAGAATCTACAGTAACAATGGATTTGGTTAACATCCCATTATCTGAAGCTCTAAATTTGGTTGTTACAACTAACGATCTGTTCTATGATATTCAAGCTAATACATTGATTATTTCTAAAAAGGATGAAGCAATTTCTATGGCTAGAAAAGGCATGACTTTGATTCCTGTGAAATATGTAAACGCTTCTGCTATCGCATCATTTTTGAATGCAAATGTTTTCAATAAAAACGGAATTAACCCAGGCTTATCTACTAAACCTGTTGTTACAACAAACCCAGCAACAAATGAATTGATTGTTATGGGTACTGCTAATGATGCTGATATGGCAAGAAAAATTGTTGCTCAATTTGATGTTAAACCTCAAATTACAACATTCAAAGTTAACCACACCACTCCTGCAGAAATGGCAAACATGATTTGTAACGCATTGTTACCATCTACTGCTTCTAACGGAGCGTCATCTTCTTCCGGTGGTGGTTCATCATCATCTTCATCACCTTCATCACCTTCATCACCTTCATCACCTTCATCTGCGGGTAGCTCTTCTGGTACTCCTGCAGGTTTTGCTGCCGGTATTCCAACCGGTTTTGCATCTGATGATAGTGACGACAGTGGTGATAGCGGAGATTCTTCAGGAGATAGCTCTTCTTCTGGCGGTTCATCATCTGGTATTTCAGTAGGTGGCGGTAGATTAGTATGTTCTATTGACTCAGCTGGTCCTTCAGGAGATGGAATGGAAGGTTTGTCATTGAAAAACCTTTCAGTATCTTACTTCCCAACTCTTGGTACTATCCAAGTTATTGGTGGTTCTCCAACTCAAATCGATATGATTAAAGATTATATTTTAGCTAATGATAAGAAAACTCCTCAAGCATATTTGGAAGTTCAAATTATTTCATTATCTGAAACAGGTAGTAAAACATTTGATAACACATGGCAGTTCTTGAGTAAAAACTTCTCATTCAACGCTGGTGGAGGTAAAGGATTTTCTACAAACTCTATGTATCCTGTGTTCTTTGCAGGTCATGGCTACTACTATAGAGGAGAATGGGATGAAGAGAAAAATGAATATAAAACTACTGGTAAAATCAATAAATGGAGTACTTCTCCTCAGTTAGTATATTCTGTTAACTACTTGGTTGAAAACCAAAAAGGTAGAGTACTTGCTAATCCGAGAATTATGATTACATCCGGTCAAAAATCAACAATCGATTTGACTTCAGATTATGTTTCAAAAGTAACAACTCAATACTTGGATAACGGTTCAACTGCCGGATCATCTCAGGTTCAAAAAGAATATGAAATCAATAGTGATAACGGTATCAAAGTTGAGATTACTCCATTCATTAGCCCTGATGGTTATGTAACTCTTGACCTTAAACCAAATTATGCTGTTATAGCTTCTCAAATTACTACTCCTGGGGAAGTTGAAAATGAGAGAGATTTAGTTGCAACACTATTGAAAAGACATAACTTGGATCTTAAAGGTATAAGAATCAAAGATGGTGAAACCTTGGTGATCGGTGGTATGATTCAAGAAACTGAAACTAAAAACGTTTCTAAAATCCCATTCTTAGGTGATTTACCTGTAGTTGGTATGTTCTTTAGAAGTACAACAACTGGTAAAACTAAAGAAGAAATGGTAATGATGATTACTCCTCAAATCATTGTTGATACTGAAGATGCTGTAAGTGATGATACCTCTTTATAGAGGGTCATCGCCCAAATCGCATTTGATTGAATTTGAAATTAATTGTTTAAGCAAAGAAAAGTATTAAAAAGTAGATGAACGCACTAATTTTAAGATTAAAAAACAGCATAGATAAAAAGATACTGGAAAGTGTCGATAAGAATCTAATGGGATTGCATTTGTTTGTTCCGATTAGTGTTAAGGATAACTTTCTTTTCGTTGCGGTTTCAAAGGCATCAAATAAAGATGAAATCAATGCAATATTGAAAAAAACTTTTTCTCAATCTATCAAGTTTATGCTTGTAGGAGAAGATGATTTAAAAGAACTTTTGGCAGATATTGTTCCGGCTGGTAGCATAAAACCTGCTGTAGAAGCTCCACAAGCTCAAACTTCCGGTGCAGCACCAGCTGATGAAACTCCAAAAAACAAAGAAGCTCATGGCAAATTAGGTGAAATGCTTCTTGCAAAAGGTATTGTTTCAGAAGTTCAATTGATGAAAGCCTTAGCGGAATCAAAACGTAAAGGCGTGCCTATTGGTTCAATGTTGTTTGAAATGGGTTTGATTTCATTAGATCAATTGAAATCAGTTTTGCATGACCAAACTGGTTATGAAATTGCTTCTGCGGATCAATTGGTTGAGCAGAAAAAGTTCGTAAATATTTTGCCGGAAGATTTTATCAAGGCTAATTCTGTAATCCCTATATCTTCCGATGGTAAAACTCTTCTTTTAGGGGTTGTAAAACCACTAAAAATGGACGTTTTAAAAGAAATTATTTATTTGACAGGTCAAAATCCTAAACAGATTTTGATGACTCACTACGAGTTCCAAAGTGCGATAAATACGTTCTTCTCAGAACAAAAACGTCAAACGGATCAAATCATTGAGCAAATTAAAGAAGAAACAGTTGATTCAGATGAAGAAGCAACTTTGTGGGAACAAGTTGATGCTGAACTTCAAGATTCAACCGGTTCAGTTGCAAAATTTGTTAACCAAATTATTACAAACGGTATTGATAACAAAGTTTCCGATATTCACATCGAACCAAGATTATCTGGTTATATCGTTAGATACAGAAAAGACGGTATGTTGCAGAAAGTATTGGATGTTCCGGCAAAAGTTGAAACATCTGTTATTGCTCGTTTCAAAGTTATGGCGAGAATGAACATTGCAGAAAACAGACGACCTCAGGATGGTACGTTCTCAATTTCTTATAATGGTTGTTCTTATGACTTCCGTATCAACACATTACCGGTTTCAGGAAAAGAAAAGGTTTGTATCCGTATCTTGGCACCTGCGGTTTCTCTTGCTTCTAATGATAAAGAGATTAAACTTGTTGGAGCTGTCGAATCAGATATTCAAAAAGTTAAGCAGATGGTATCTTGCCCGAACGGTATTATCTTAACATCAGGTCCTACCGGTTCTGGTAAAACTACAACTCTATATTCTGTATTGAAGAGTTTGAATGATGAATCTGTTAACATTACAACAATTGAGGACCCGATAGAAATTAAACTAGAAGGTATTAACCAATCTCAAATCAACGCCAAAGCGGGTATTACATTCGCATCATGTATGAGAGCTATCTTACGTCAGGACCCTGATATTATCCTAGTCGGTGAAATTCGTGATTACGAAACTCTTGAAATTGCGATTTCAGCAGCGTTAACAGGGCACTTGGTATTGAGTACAGTCCACACAAACTCTGCTGCAGCTACAGTTACTCGTTTGATTGAAATGGGTGCAAAAGATTACTTAGTATCATCTACTTTGTCAGGTGTAATTGCCCAACGTCTTGTAAGAAGACTATGTGATGATTGTAAGGAAGAATATCATTGCACAAGAGAAGAAGCAATGCTTGTTACTCATGATGAAGAAGAAATTAAGAAAATTATGGCAACTCCTATTTATAGAGCAAAGGGTTGCAACAAGTGTGGTTTCCAAGGCTATAAAGGACGTCTTGGTGTATATGAAATCATGCAGATTACTAAAGAAATTAAAAAACTTATTGCTCAAGGTGCTCACGATTTGGAAATTGAAGAAAGTGCAGTTGCAAATGGTATGACTACATTACACAAGTGTTGCTATAATCATATCTTGAAGGGCTGGACAACAATTGATGAATTCGTAAGAGTCCTTGGTATGGCAGGCGAATAGGGGAATTATGACAGTATATAATTATACAGCAATAAAAGATGGTACAAACGAACTTGTAAAAGGTAAAGTTGAAGCTGACGACCTTCGAGAAGCCCGTGCTGCGGTTAGACGTTTAGGTTTTACTCCAACAAATATTGTTGAAGAACAATCTGTTAAAAAAGAGGAAAAGAAAAAGCCGACAGGTAAAATGCCGAAATTAGGCTTGGCAGAACAGATTGATTTCACTTCAACTCTTCAAATCTTGGCTGCTGCCGGTATTCCGATTATTGAATCCTTGCTGTTCATTGAAAATGATGCTGCGAAATTGAAAATTCGTCAGGTTGCGACTGAATTAAGACGACAAATTATGAACGGTGGTACGTTTGCTGGTACTGTAGCAAAATATCCAGAACAATTTGGTCAAGTTTATATCGGTTTGGTTAGAGCCGGTGAAGATTCCGGTGAATTGGAAAAAACTCTTGACCGTTTGTTAGAATTGTTGAACAAGCAACAGGCGATTAAGTCAAAAGTTGTTGGTACTTTGATGTATCCGGTTTTCGTAATCTTATTGGCTGTATTTATCGTAATTGTCATGTTGGTATTCGTATTTCCGGTATTCAAAGAAATGTTTGATTCAATGGGTATGCAGTTGCCGTTTATTACAAGAGTTTTGATGAATATGGGCTTGTGGATGAAAAAGAATTGGTATGCAATTCCGATTGGTTTTGCTGCCGTTGGTGCATTTGTCAATTTCTTATTCCGTTGGAAGCCAAGTAAATGGAAGATTGATGATATTTCGTTAAAAATCCCAGTTTTGACTGATTTAATCCAGTTTTCAAACTTCGCTAACTTTATTGCCGTTATGCAGGTTGCGTATGATGCTGGTGTTCCGATTTTGGAATGTTTGTATCTTTCAAATATGACATTGACAAACCATACATTGGAAACAAGGGTTGAAGAAGCAACAGTTATGGTTCAACAAGGTCAACACCTTTCAGCGGCTTTGAGAAAGACCCGTACAATGCCTAAAATGATTTTGTTCATGATTGCAACAGGCGAGCAATCAGGTCGTTTGGGTGATATGTTAGGTCAGGCAACAAACTATATTGATAAACAACTTGATACAATTATTGATATTATGACAAAAATGATTGAACCTATCATGTTGGTTGTAATCGGTACAATCGTATTGATTTTGGCTGCAGCTCTTTATTTGCCGTTGTTCGCATCATATATGGGTATGTAATCAAAAGGATTAAAAATATTTAAAAAGGCGAGTGGAAATTTCCACTCCGCTTTTTTTATTTGTATACTGAGGAAATTATCTCTTTTCACTATGGGAGAGGGTTTGACAATTACCCAGTTCACTTTTTCTTTTTTATTTCGACGAAAAAAGAAAAAGTAGAACCGAAAAAGAAAAACACGAATGACTAAATGGCTCGAGTCATCAGGGGCTATGCCCCCGAACCCCTTATTAAATTTACGTCATTCTGAGGGATAACCCGAAGAAAATTGAATAAAATATTACAAATTTACCCGAAGAATCTCTTTAAAATTTGCCCCTGAGGACACTAGTTCGATAAGTAAAGTGTAGGTCGGCTTTACTAAGCCGACACATAAAATAATCAGCTAGATAGCTTCGCCTTCGCTCGCAATGACCTACACATTTGTCATTCTGAGGGCTTTAGCCCGAAAGAATTTAGCTTTTAATTTTTTTATATATCATTCTTTAAATTTTAATGTAGGTTGGGGTTTCTACCCCAACATTCAGCTTGTTTCGGAATCTTTATCCGTACGCATTAGTTAGAGATCCTGAAACGGTCTTGGATTATTGGCGGGGCGGCTGGCTCAACGCAACCCTCCCCTAGACGAGCTTCGCTCTTGCCAAAATCCGCAGTTCAGGATGACAGTTGCCTTTCTATTAATAATGGGAAAAATCATAAAAAAAACGAGCAGTTTAACTGCCCGCTTATTTCATTTCTGAAACAAAAAAGGATTCACATTAACCTAAACTTTTTAGTACATAACCCAATTTATTATTTAAACTTTATATACAAATGATAGAACAAAAGTAATTTTATTTCTTCCTTTTTGTTTTTTCCATGCTAAAGTTTTTACAATTATTTAACATTGCAAAAAAAATAACGGTTGTACTTAATTGCACAGCCGTTACCAAAAACTTTGTTTTAATTTTTATCCTTCATCATGTTCATCTGTGTTGTAATAATCTTTATCCGCAGGAACATTGTAGTTATTTTTAATTAAAGCATTAAAACATTCTGACGGAGTATCACATATTCCAGAGTTTACGCTTCGGTTTCCACTTATTGTTCCATTTTTTGATATAAAGAATGCAAAGTAATCTCTTCCAACAATGTTTGGTTCATCTGCTCCGTTAACATCTATAAAAACCTCGGCAAGTTGTCTGTTTCCATAAGCATCTCCGATATTTTCCATTTGATATGATATCGTTGCTCCGTTTTTAAGTCTAATAGCATTTTCCGGTGGAATTCCTTCATATTCCGCTTGGGTTCCTCCAATGACACGGTATGAACTTCCCCAGCATTTTACTGTTGCTGAACATTTTTCACTTTTGGTTGTTTGGAATAATGAATAAAAACCTGATTCATCTTTGAATTTTGTTTCGGTCAAATCTTTTGTGTTATTGATTATCTTTTGGTTTGCAATTGCTTGTTGTATAGATTCAACATTGTTTTGCAATTGGGTTGCAAGCATTTTATTATGAACAGAAGTCATCAAGCTCGGAATGCTCAATGCTGCAATTGTTCCGATAATGCCAAGGGCTATAAGTAATTCTGTAAGTGTGAATGCTTGTTTTTGCATATTTATTTCCTTTATTTTGTTGTTTTGTCCCTTCTCCCAGCCTATTCCTCGGAGTGGAGTGATGTTTGATTTTGTTATGCTTAACTTGTTTTTAGTAATTTATTTTCCAACCGTCATCGACAACGGCCCCAAAGCATGCGAAAGCATTTCCTTTGCATTCTGCTTTTTTCATATTAAGTGTATAATAAGATTTATTGTAATATTTATCTACAATTTTTCCCTTATCTGTTACAAAGAATGAAAAAAAGTCCCTGCCAATAACATTTGGTCCTTCATTCCCGTTAACATCAATATCAAATGCACCAATAACTCTATCCTTTACCCCTTCATATGTTACATCTCCTGCTGTTGTTAAATAGTATGCTATTAATGCTCCACTTTTTAATTTAAGGGTTAAAGAATCATTCATTCGCACTTCTCCTCCAGATAACCATTTGTATGGAGTTGCATTTTCTGTAACATTCCAACAACCGACACGGGCTTGTCCTGCCGGACAAATTTTAGCAACAGAGAAATTTGCTTCTGTTAACAGTGAATTTGGACTTCTGAAATCGGTTTCTAAAAGACTAGTTGTCTTGTTTCTTGTCAGTTGTTCATCTATAATCTGTTGGATTCCAATAACATTATTTTTGAGTTGAGATGCTAAAATTCGGTTGTTAATGTTTGACATCAAGCTCGGGATAGATACGGCAGCAATTGCTCCGATAATTCCGAGTGCTATAAGTAATTCTGTAAGTGTGAATGCTTTTTTCTTTTGCATTGATATTTCCTTTTATTATTTTTTTGATAGATTTTTCTGTGTTTTTAGAAAGGAGTTATTGTAATAACTTTTTCCAATAATTCGGGTCAAAACCTGATTGTTCTGCTTGAGAATAACATCCTGCAGGAGCTAGTGAAGAATTAGATGTGCAAAGACTAACATGTACTCCTCGGATATCACCTACATGATGTGGTCTAGTTCCATTATCAAGTATCGTTTTCCCCTGAATAAAGACTTCATAGAAATCTAAGCCAGCAATATTTGGTTCTTTTTCACCATTTAAATCAATAAAAAGCATCTTATCTCCATTTGTAGTAGTAGTTGTTGTCATACAAAGAGCAACACCATTTTTCATTTTTGCAGAGGCTGCACAGTTATATCTTGTAATTGCTGTTAATTCCTTTCCATTAAGGAGTTTGTATTTACTTAAATCTGGAAAATATTTAGCATCAGAGCTTGCATTAACTACATCCAGTGTTCTGAAAAATTTTTCCGGATCTTTTACTATATCTGTTGCATTTAAATCTATAGCTCCTGCTCTTGTCATTTGAGTTTGGACAGCACTTTGAAGGTTGGCAACCATATTTTGCAACATTGTCATATTTGCTTTGCTGTTATAGTCTTTAATTAGTCCGGGAACAACAAGTGCTGCAAGTGTTCCGACAACTGCTAATGTTATAAGTACTTCACTTAATGTAAAAGCCTTATTTTTAATCTTAATCATAACCAATCCTCATTTGTTTTGATGTTTATTGGGGCGGTTCTAGTTTTTGTTGAACCCTCTCCCAACCTCTCTCTTGGAGAGGAGCGATGTTTTTTTATGTTCCTCCTCCTTGGGGAGAAGGTTAGGATGAGGGGGTTACCCTCACGCATTGTTATTTGGTTGTTTCCCTCTCCATTGGCGAGGGATTAAGGGAGAGGGTTTGATTTTTCCCTCTTGACCTTAGTAAGAGATTCTTCGCTACGCTCAGAATGACGTTGTGTGTTAAGTTGTTGTTGGTTGAGTGTTTGTGAGGATTAACCCCCATCACCCTACCCCTCTCCAAGAGGGGATTAACCCTGTCATGCTGAACTTGTTTCAGCCCCTCTATCTGGTATATTCCGTTAGAGATTCCGAAACGGGTTCGGTCGGAATGACAGTTCGCTTTTATCATAGTTTTGCGTTTGTTACACTCGCAAGACCATTATTATATATCTATTTTAACATTATTTTGCAAAAAGTTCAATTGCCTTGACTGAATATTTTGAGCAAGTTAAAATTTAGTTGTATATAAGGTGAAGGGAGTAGAAAATGACTAATATACAAGTTTCACAAGAAATTCAAGAAAAATGCTGCGTTGCTCGTGGCGTAAAGGGTTCACCTGCCCCAATTCCACAAGAAGGTGAATGGACAAAATGTAAAGAAATTAAAGACATATCAGGTCTTACTCACGGTTGTGGTTGCTGTGCTCCTCAACAAGGTACTTGTAAATTAACTCTTAACGTTAAAAACGGTATCATTCAAGAAGCATTAGTTGAAACAATCGGTTGTTCTGGTATGACTCACTCTGCAGCTATGGCTGGTGAAATTCTTCCAGGAAAAACTATCTTAGAAGCATTAAACACTGACTTGGTTTGTGATGCTATCAACGTTGCAATGAGAGAATTATTCTTACAAATCGTTTACGGTAGAACTCAAACTGCTTTCTCTGAAAACGGTTTACCTGTAGGTGCTGGTCTTGAAGATTTAGGTAAAGGCTTATGCTCTATGGTTGGTACTATCCATTCAACTAAACAAAAAGGTGTTAGATACCTTCAATTAACTGAAGGCTACATCCTTGAATTAGGTTTGGATAAACATGATGAAGTTATCGGTTACAAGTTTGTTAACCTTGGTAAAGTTATGGATGCTATTAAATCTGGTGTTGATCCTAAAGAAGCTTACGAAAAGAATATCGGTACTTACGGCAGATTTGCTGATGCTGTTAAAACTATCGACCCTCGTAAACAATAGTTTCTTTCTTTAAATAAATCAAAGGGTTATACCCTTTTCTGCCAATTAAATAATTGGTAGTAGTAGATAAATAACATGTAAGATAAAAATAAGGAAAATAAATTATGGCAAATTTTGAAGGAAAAGATAGACGTGAAGCTACTTTGAAGAAAGTTTTACCAGAATACGGTTTTAAAAACTTGGACGAAGCACGTGAATTATGTTTATCAAAAGGAATTGATGTTGATGCGATTGTTAAAGGTATTCAACCTATCGCATTTGATAACGCATCTTGGGCTTATACTCTAGGTTGTGCTATCGCTATTAAAAAAGGTATTAAAGATGCAGCTGATGCAGCTGAAGCAATTGGTCTTGGTTTACAAGCATTTGCAGTTCCTGGTTCAGTTGGTGATACAAGAAAAGTTGGTCTTGGTCATGGTAACTTAGGTGCTATGCTTTTGAGAGAAGAAACTAAATGTTTCTGTTTCTTAGCTGGACACGAATCATTCGCAGCTGCTGAAGGTGCTATTGGTATCGCTAGAAACGCTAACAAAGTTAGAAAAGAACCTTTAAGAGTTATCTTGAACGGTTTAGGAAAAGACGCTGCTTATGTAATCGCTAGAATCAATGGTTTCACCGCTGTTGAAACTGATTACGATTACAAAACAGGCGAATTAAAAATCGTTAAAGAAACTCCATTCTCTGAAGGAGAAAGAGCTAAAGTTAGATGCTATGGTGCAGATGATGTTAACGAAGGTGTTGCAATTATGGTTAAAGAAGGCGTTGATGTTTCTATCACTGGTAACTCAACTAACCCAACAAGATTCCAACACCCTGTAGCTGGTACTTACAAAAAATGGTGTATTGAAAATGGTAGAAAATACTTCTCAGTAGCATCAGGTGGTGGTACTGGTAGAACTCTTCACCCAGATAACGTTGCTGCTGGTCCAGCTTCTTACGGTTTGACAGATACTATGGGTAGAATGCACGGTGATGCTCAATTTGCTGGTTCATCTTCAGTTCCTGCTCACGTAGAAATGATGGGTGTAATTGGTATGGGTAACAACCCAATGGTAGGTGCTACTGTTGCATGTGCTGTTGCAGTTGCTCAAGCTATGAATAAATAGTTAATAAGCTAATTATTTATAAATTTTTAAAAGCTCATTTCTTATTTAATATAGGAACTGAGCTTTTTTATGTTAAGCTGAAATTTAATTTTTACATGTAATATATTTACATAGTATATACTCAAAACATACGCTGGTAGCAGGTTTAAGAAATATTAATAACATTACAACAAAAAAGGCAATTTTTGAAAACGAAAATTGTTTATAAGAATGTAAGGGAAATGCAAAAAGCATTCAAGGAAAAGAAAAGTTAATTTTTAAACGAGTTAATAATTTAATATTTGAAAAAGGATTTAAGTAAAAAAAGTTTTTTATACTCTCTCTCTCTTAATATCCTCGTGTTTATTTAATGTTGCCAATAATTCTTGGCAACTTTTTTTTATTACTATTCAAATATTTAGCTTGAAGTTGTAGTTTGTTCCCTGTAAGATTTTATCTATGAAAGAATTATTTGAATTTGATGGGAATTGTGGAGTTGTTATAGGTACAGATGAGGCCGGAAGAGGCCCTGCTGCGGGGGGAGTTTTTGCTGCTTGTGTTTATTTCCCAAAAATTACTGATTCCTTAATCTTGGATTTAGATAGACTTAATGATTCTAAAAAGCTTTCTCATACCGCAAGAGAAAAACTTTATGATGTAATTTTGAATAATACTATTAATTCTATAATTTGTGTTGAAGTTGAAGAGATTGAACGTATAAATATTTTGAATGCGTCTTTAAAGGCTATGAAACTATCTTGTGAAAATGTTATTCAAAAGGCTGGTTTGAAAGATTTTATTACCCTTGTTGATGGAAATAAACTAATCAGAAATTATACTTATCCTCAAAAATTCATAATAAAAGGTGATGGTCAATCTGCTTCTATTGCGGCTGCGAGTATTTTAGCTAAAGTTACAAGAGATAGGTATATGGCAGAACTTGCATCTGAGTTTCCACAGTATGGTTGGAATCGTAATGCGGGTTATTTGACGGCTGAACACTTGAGAGCAATTGATGAATACGGATTGAGCAAATATCATAGACCTTCATTTTTGAGAAAGCATTTTGAAAAACAAAAACAACTTACATTATTTTAATTAAGATTTGTTAATATATGATATAAAATTCTAAAGTTTTTTCTTTAGCTTGCCGATAGATTATTTGTAATCAGAAATCTATGGAGTAAGAAATAATGCTAAAGAAGATAACAACACCATCAAATAATAGATGCGAAAGTGTTGAATTAATATTAAGAGGAGCAAAGAAACGCCGGAGTTTGGCGTATTCAAATGCGTGTGAAATAAATTCAGACGCAGGAATCAAGGCGAATCTATCCGCTGTAAAATAATTAGAGAAAACTACTATACTAACCAAACTTAAAAATAAGAAGAGAGTTTAATAACGCCGGAGCATGTGTGCGACCGGCATTTTTATTATTAATTTTGTTAACAATTCTTAAATTTTAGTCAATTTTGAGGCGGAAAAATTTTTTATATAAATGTAGGTTAGAAAAATGTGTATTTTATTATGCAAAGGTAGGTAAGGTATGTCAATAGTGTCAATTGCAAAAAGTGCGTATAAGGCTCTTCCTAGTATCAAAACTGTTAAGCGTGCAGTTAAAACAGTTCCATCTATTCTTTTTGAAGACGGTGCGGATGTTTTAGTTCGTGGTGCTAGAGATAGTTTCAAAGCAGGAATTAAAAATAATCTGTCAATTAAAAAATCGTTACTTAAAGGTCTAAAAGAAGGTGGCGGAAATTTAGCTTTAAATGTAGCGAAAAAAACACGTACAAGTGGGTCAGTTTTTTCAAGAATTTTTAGTTCTATAAAATCAACTCCAAAAGATTTAATTGCTGCAACTAAAGGCGGAGCAACTGCAGCGAAAGCTGCCGGCAAAAGTGGTATTTTAGGTGGCTTAAAAGGCTTAGGTAAAGGTTTTTGGTCAAAAATGCCTTTGATTGGTAACTTGATGTTGATTGGTTTTGAATTGCCTAATATTTTCAAAGCAACAAAAGAACAAGGTGTTGGACAAGGTGTTGCAGAAGTTGCAAAGGCCGGAGTTAGATTGACCGGTGCTTCAATTGGTGCGGCTGTAGGTTCAATGGCATTTGGTCCTATTGGAGGTTTCATCGGATGGGGGCTAGGTGAATGGTTGACTAGCAAGGTCATTGGCAAATCTTATTCTGAAAAAGTTGCTGAAGCAGAAGAAAAACAAGCAGAAGCAATGGCATTGCTTCAACAGCAACAACCTCAAGTCGCTCAAAACTCTCCTCAATACAATCCTGCATTTTCAGGCGTTGGTAATATGAATGACTTTTTGACAAATAGTATGTCACATCCTTACAGTAACGATTTGATGATGCAAAATATGAATTTTAATACTATTGCATAATAATATAAAACCCCTCATTTCTATTTCAACAACCGGCATTCAGTCAGAATGTCGGTTGTGTATTGTTAATATTTTGTAATATAAAACGCAATTTTTGTGGAGCAGAATACTTTAATATAGTACGGGGAAAAACATAGGGGAATTGAAATGGGAATATCATCAATTTTGAAATTAGGTTTCAAGTATGGGAAAAAGGTATGTAATCTTGCACCTGAACTGATTTTGGGTACTGGCTCAGAAACCATGGGTAAGGCAATGAGAAGTGCCAAAGGTTCAATTTTTATGAAAGCTGATGCTGGAGTTAAGGCTTTAGAAAAACATGTGGCAGTAAGAAAAGCAGCTCAAGGGGGATTTTTTAAACGATTAGCTAAAGATCTTATTTCGACACCAAAAGATTTGTTTAAAAGTACAAAATTTGCTGCAAAAGCAGCTAAAGCCGCAGGTAAAAGTGGTATTTGGGGAGGAATTAAAGGTTTCGTTAAAGGTGTTGCTAAAAAAATGCCATTTATTGGAGCTGTTTTAACAGTAGCATGTGAAATCCCAAATATTGTAACGACCGCAAAAGAGCAAGGTGCAGGTGCTGCACTTCTTGAGGCAGGTAAATCTGCTGCAAGATTGGGTGGAGGTGCACTTGGTGCCGCAATTGGTTCAGCAATTTGTCCTGGAATTGGCAGCATTGTTGGTTGGATTGTTGGCGAATGGTTGACAAGTAAAGTTGTTGGTAAATCTTATACTGAACAAAAAGAAGAAGCTCAGGAACAGATGGCTGAAGCTCAGAGTCTTGAAGAACAACAAGCTGCAGAACTAGAACGAGTAGGAATTCAAGATACAACTGCTCCAACTGAAACTCAACGAGCAATACAAAGGGAGGCTCAAGAACGAGCAGAAATGGAAGCTCGCCAACGAGCAGAGCAACAAACTCCTATTGTTTCTGAACAACCGGTACAACAGCCAATACAACAACCTGTTCAACAAACTTCTGATGAACAACAAGGAGCAAGCACTGAAACTGGTGTAACTCAAGGTCAAAATAACGGAACAGCACAAAGAGAAGTTACAACACCGTCTTACACGACTCCTTCTTATACAACACCAGCTTATACAAATCCAATAACAACTTATCAATCACCATTGACAAATCCATTCTTGTCATCAACAAATGGTTTCTCAATGAGTAATCCGTACGGTTCAATGTCTGCAATCAGTCCATCATTTGATTCGTATAATATCTTTAATCCATATAGCTCATATGGAATGTATAATCAAACTGGAAGTATTTTCTCAAATCCTTATCAATCATCTCAACAACAAGACCCAACAAAATTCAAATATAACCCCAACATATAAATCCAACGCAAAAAGACGAAAAGAGTTCCTAAATTTAGGAACTCTTTTTATTTGATTTTGTTCAAGTCTTAAAAGTTGTTTTTAAACCCCGCAAACGTGAAAATCACGTTCTGATACAGCTGAAGTACATTCTAATAGCTGAGTTAAAAGTTTTTCAATTACTCTTTCTACAGTCTTCACTTCACCTTGCAATGCTTTGAAACTTTCTTCTTTTGTTTCTTTTAATGCGTTTTCAAAAATTTCATCTGTGTACATAAATTATACTCCTTATTATCTCAACAATTTGTATTACGGCACATTTATATAAAAACTTTAATTTTTCATAAAATTTTTGTTACAAAATTTCATCTTTAGTGGAGGTTTAAATAATTTTAAAGTAGAATATTAACATGTTTGCAAAGGGGAAGTACTAATGTTAAAGGATTTCGAATTGACAAGTTATGATTTTTATTCAAACCGCAGAGATATGGAATTAATATCTACAATTGTAGAAACATTGAAAAAAATCCTTGAAGAAGATAAAAAACAAGAACAACCTTTGTTTTTGAAAATATCTGACAATTTGATAATGAATATTGCAAGAAAAGTTGTTCAAGAGAAAAAGAAAACTTTTTTAATCGGTATAACAGGTGAAAGTGCATCAGGGAAAACTGTTTTTGTTGATAATACAATAAAGGCATGTATTAAAAATAAAACAGAAGGTATTTATACCGTAATTCGTTGTGATGATTATTACAAAGACACATCGAAAGAATTGAAAGAAGCCGGAAGTTACGAAGCACTATTCAAAACAGGATTTAGTTTCGACACTCCAGATGTAATCGACTTAGACTTAATGAAGAGTCATTTGGTTTCATTAAAAGAAGGTTTAACAATCAAATCCCCTCGTTACAATTTTGTAACTTGTGAATCTGATCCGAACGGTGATGAAAAGAAACCGGCAAAAGTTATTCTAACAGAAGGTTTGTATGTTTTGAATGAAGGCGTGAGAGATATTATGGATGTTAAAGTTTATGTATTCACTCCGCTTGAAGTTATCAAAGATAGATGGTACAAACGAGCTGCTCAACGTGGTAAAACTGGAGAGGCTGCGGATTTACAGTTTGCAGACGTAAATAAAACCGCTCAACAGTATATTCGTCCTGCTTATCAAATTTCTGATGCTGTAATCAATGGAATGGTTAGCCAAGAATATATTCAAGAAATTACAGATAAAATCTTTAACGCTCTTAGAGCTATTGAATTTTAGTTTATAAAAAACGAAATATTATATACAAAGAGGAACATAAGATTATGTTCCTCTTTTATTTCAGGAAGTAAAAGTTCCTTTAAAATGCTTTTTGGCATGTGTTGCATCTTGGCTCAACCTGTATTGGTGCAGCACATCCGCAAGGTTCACCCTTAATCTTTACGCCATGTAATTTCTCACACTTCGTAAGTTTTGGTTTCTTACATTTAACTACTTTTTGTTTTTGACATCCGCAATTTCTAAATCCAGTAAAAGGATTTAAACTGTTTAAACCATCATATGTCCATGCAAAAGCACCCTGTGCAGGAATTGTTAAAAATGCAAGCAAGGTAAAGAAACCTAGAATTTTTTTCATATTCACTCCTTATATTTTTATTTACTACCCCAAGTAGGTAACATTATTATTTTAAAAGTTTTAGTTAAAATTTCTATATCCATAAGGAGTGATGTCTATAGAGAAAAGTTGTAGTTATAAAGTAGTATTTTTTACAAAAAAAATCCGGTCAAAAGTAAAAACTTAAAACCGGATTCTTTTTATAGTTTGATTGTTAACTATTTAGAGATGCTAGCATCTTCTAATAAGATAACTTTAACTGTTTCGCCTTTTTTAGCACTGTAGTTCAAACCTGGAGTTACTAAACCAGTAACTAAACCAACACCAGCACCAACCGGAGTACCGATAGCGATACCTGTACCAACTTTGTCTGGATTAGGAATGAATGAGAATCCAACACCTGCACCAGTACCAACAGCAGCACCACCAACAGTGTATAATGCAACTTTACCAGCTGTCATCCATGGCCCTTCTTTCAAAGCATAATCTTTGTAGAATGGTTTAGCGTTCAAGTCAACTGTTTTTCCTGCTGGAGTAATAACTTTGTTGATTTGAGCATAAACTCTAGCGTTTTTGTTGAACCATTGTGGATCTTTAATATCTAATACGTTACCGTAGAAAGTAGATCCAGCTGGGAATAATACTGTACCTTCATCAGTTACGATGTCTTCTGAGTTTGTGAATGTTACAGCATCACCTGCAGCATGCAATTTTGATTTGAATGCTGCGTTGAATTCGATAGCTAAAACGTTACCTTCTTTAACGATGTTTCTTAAGTTAGTAACTGTAACTTCGTTAGAAGGAGCTTTTTTAACCATGTTCAAGTGTTCTGTACCTGTAACAGTTTCAGTAGCTTTTTTGTATTGATCTTTAACAAGGTCTAATCTTTGTCTTAATCTGTATAATAATACAGCAGCTTCAGCTCTTGTTAAATCTTCAGTTGGTCTTAATTCATTTTCATTTGGGTGGTTTACGTAGATACCATAAGATAATGTTTTAGCGTAAACATTTTTAGCCCATGCTGGAACTTTTTTAGCATCTGAGTATTTAGAAACTACGTTAGCATCAACAGTACCGTCGATAGTGATATGGCTGATTACTGATTGAGCTTCATCTCTTAGGATGTGACCAGCTGGTTTGAATGTACCGTCTGGATAGCCATATACTAAACCTAATTGTTGAGATCTTGCAACAGGAGCATAGGCTGCACTTGATTTTGCAACATCTGCAAATCTGTAATTAGATTTGATTTCCAAATCTTCATTGCCTAAAACTTTTAGTAATGCTTGAACGAATTCAACTCTTGAAATTTTGTTTTCAGGGTAGAAATTACCATTAGTTAATGACATTACAGAATCGCTAACAACACTTGCGATTTCTGGTTGAGCCCAATAAGTTTTGCTAACATCGTCAATTCCTTTGTAAGCAAAAGCTGGGACAGCATTGATAGTAAGCATTCCGCATACTAATAAACCTGCTAGTAGTCTTTTCATTTTTTCACTTCCTCATCTTTTTTTTCTGCTACCTAAACAAAAATATATTTTTATTATATGATAATAATATAGAAAAGTAAATAGCTAGCCCCAAAAATATATCAGGAGGAAAAAGATGAGAAATGTAGCAGCTACAAAAATCGTGTCAACACTAGGTCCTGCCTCTAATTCAGAGGATATGATTCGTAAATTATATAGAGCCGGTGTAACCATGTTCAGATTAAATTCTTCACATGGCGACATGGAAACACACAAACAAACATTAGATTTTATTCGTAAAATTGAAAAAGAAGAACACACAGTTATCCCTGTTCTTTTAGACTTACAAGGTCCAAAAATCAGAGTTGGTAAATTCGATGAACCTATCGCTATCAACGCTGGTGAAGTTCTTAAATTCAGACATCAGGATAAATATGAAGACGATATCATTCCTGTTGACTACGAAGGAATTGCAAATGACGTTAAACCTGGAGATAAAATCCTTATCGATGATGGTAAAATTCAATTAACAGTTGAAAAATCAGAAGATAACATCGTTTATGCAAAAGTTCTTACAACAGGTGTTATCAAACCTCGTAAAGGTTTGAACTTACCAGGAGGAACTGCAAGTCTTAACATTTTAACTGAAAGAGATAAAATGTTCTTAGAATTTGCAATGAACAATGATATTGATTATCTTGGCCTATCTTTCGTAAGATGCAAAGAAGATTTGCAATCATTGAGAGCAATTTTAGACAAAAATAATTCTCGTTTAAGAATTATTTCTAAAATTGAAAAACCACAAGCTCTAGAAAACATTGACGACATTATTGAATATTCAGATGGTATCATGGTTGCTAGAGGAGATTTGGGTATTGAAACTCCAATCCAACAATTACCTATCGTTCAAAAAACAATTATCAGAAAAACTAACGCTGTTAGAAAACCTGTTATTGTTGCAACTCAAATGTTGGAAAGCATGATTGAAAACCCAATGCCAACTAGAGCAGAAGCTTCTGACGTTGCTAACGCTATTATTGATGGTGCTGATGCAGTTATGTTATCTGGTGAAACTGCTGCTGGTAAATACCCAGTTGAAGCTGTTTCTATCATGAAAAAAATTGCTGAAGATATTAACAATAGCCAATTCATGAGAAAGAATGAATTTCCTTCAACTATCAGAACTGAAGAAAATGCTATTCCTATGTCAATCGCAGTTTCAGTTGCAGATACCTTGAAAAACTTACCAAAAGCTAAAGGTGTAATCGCCTTGACTGCAACAGGTTATACAACAGCATTGATTTCTGAATGCAGACCATCAGTTCCAATTTATTCATTCTGTGAAGATGCTAAAGTTGGTAGATTTATGCAACTATTCAACAGTGTTTCATCTATCAAAGTTGATAACAAAAACATTGAAATTGATAAGAGTTCTTTGATTGAATTGAATGAATTCCTTAAAAAAGAACTTGAAATGGAAACTGGAGATTGCGTAATCATTACTGGTTCAGTTCCACACTTGATGTCTGGACAATCTACAAACTTCATGAAAATCCACAAAATTTCGTAAGTTTATAGAACGAAAACATTATAAAAAGCTCACCGAGAAATCGATGAGCTTTTTTATTTTCCAAATATTTTATTATTTCTTATCAAATTTTTCTGGATGGGCTGAATTTGATAAAATAATTTCATAATACTCATTTTTATCAATATTTACACCCATTGTTTTTATATCGCAATATTTTTTCTTTTTTTTGTTCAAAAGTTTTTTATAATCTTGTCCCATATCGAAAATATATCATGAATAAATTAATAATTGACTTAAAAATCCTGTTTTAACGTTACAAGTTTTAATATTCATTTGTCATTGCTTGCAAATTTAATATATTTATTATAGGATTTATAATACGAACGTGCGTCGGCGGACTTTGTGTGTGGAAGAAAGTCATTCAACGTCGATTAAGGAATTACAAAGTTAAGTAATAGTTTAGAAATATAAAGGAAAGCAAAGATGAATAACCCAATTATTGATGAATTAGAAAAAAGTTATTTAGGCAAAGAACTTCCTGCAATGAACGCAGGTGATACTGTTAAAGTATTCGTAAAAATCGTTGAAGGTAACAAAGAAAGAATTCAGGCTTTCGAAGGTACAATTATTAAAATGCACGGTTCTGGTTTGAACAAAACAATCACTGTAAGAAAAGTATTCCAAGGTGTTGGTGTTGAACGTGTATTCTTAATCAACTCTCCAAGAATCGACAAAATCACAGTTCTTAGACGTGGTGATGTTAAACGTGCTAAATTGTACTATTTGAGAGAAAGATCAGGTAAAGCAACTCGTATTAAGGAAAAAATTGAAAAAAGATAAGACTCACATTCACTGGTATCCAGGACATATTGCAAAAGCTGAGAAAAAGCTGAAAGAACAGCTTTCTTTAGTGGATGCCGTGATTGAAGTTGTAGATGCGAGATTACCAATCTCAAGTTGTTATGACAATATATCGGGGCTTCTTAACGGAAAGCCTCGATTTTTGTTGGTTAATAAATCCGACTTGGTCGATAAAAATTTGCTTAAACCTTTTATTGAAGAATTAAAAACTCGTTTTGAAATTCCTGTAATCGTTACGGAAGCAAAAAATAATAAAGACATTAATGTTATTGTTAAAAAAGCGATTGAATTATCTGAACCAAGAATTCAAGCATTGATGGCAAAAGGATTGCTTCGCAGACCTGCAAGAATTATGGTTGTCGGTCTTCCAAATGTTGGTAAATCAAGTATTATCAACAAACTTACTCGTTCATCAAAAACAAAAATTGGTGCAAAAGCCGGTGTTACACGCCAACAACAATGGGTAAGAATTAATCCGCAACTCGAACTTCTTGATACCCCAGGGATTATCCCTATGAAACAAGAAGACCAAGAACGAGCTAAAAAATTAGCATTCGTAAATTCTGTATCAGAAAACGCTTATTCTAATGAAATGGTTGCAGAAGAACTTTTAGGCATGCTTGATGAAAAACAAGCAAAAGTTTTTCGAGAATATTACAAATTACCAGAAGAATTAGAACTCAATATTGATAACATATCTATCACAAGAAATTGGCTTTTGACAGGTGGTTCAACAGATAGAGAGAGAACATCTGTTTATATTTTGCGAGATTTCCGAGAAGGAAAAATTGGGAAGTTCATTCTTGATAATTTAGAATAAATTATTTATTATTCACTCCATATCCAAACATCGCAAAGTCATATTTGACAGGGTCATCAGGACAAAACTTTTTCAAATTTTCAGTTAACTCTATAACTGATTTAAAATCGTTTGCTTTTCTTGTCAGAAGTCCGGTTTGTCGAGAAATTCTTCCAACATGGACATCTAGTGGAATATATAATTCTGCTGGAGAAATAAAATTCCAAATATCCAAATCAACGGGTCCTTTTCGAACCATCCAGCGTAGGAACATGCACATTCTCTTCATTGCTCCGCCATTATGAGGGTTAGGAATCATTTGATAAAAACCTTGTTTGGCATTTTCGCCGGCTCTTGAATAGAAGTAATCTACAACATTTTCAAACATTTTGCCCTGTGTATATCCATGTGCAAATAGTTCTTCCAATCCATCAGTAGTATTGTATAGCGCCTTTAAAATAAGAAAAATTTCAGCAAAATCATTTGGTTTTCCAAACCTATAATTGAAATCTCCTAAGATTTTCGGCTCAAAATTTTGGATAAAATTAAGTGGTTCATTTTCTGCTAATGTAAAAAGCTCGTTCAATTTTTTTATAAATTGCTGACGGCTTCCATAAGCTACCAAAGATGCAATAAATCCCGCAAGTTCAATATCTTTCTTGGTTTTGAACTTGTGCGGAAATTGTACAGGATCATCTTTTATAAAATCCGGTGTTTCGTATTTTTCTACTAGTTTATCTAATTCGGTTTTTGTAATCATAATTATAGAATACTCCAAAAATATCATGGTTTGCAAAGAGATGTTATTTTTAGTAAACTATCATTGTATGGAAGGACAAATTTACAAAATTCATTCTGATTTATTTCACGTAAAAAGTGCTGGAAATTTTTATGAATGCAAGGTGCGTGAAGTTTTGAAAAAACAACGCCAATCCATCCTTGTCGGAGATTTTGTAGAATTTGATAACAATGTAATTTCTAAAATTCTTCAAAGAAAAACTTTTATCAAACGCCCTGCAGTTGCTAATGTTGCTCAAGTTGTTGTTGTATCTGCTTTAAAACAACCGGATTTGGATTTCCATCAACTTAATAGGTATATTGCACTTGCCAAATACTATAAAATCCCTGTTGTTTTATGTTTTAACAAAGAGGATTTAGGGCTTGAATCAGATGCCCAAGATAAAATTTTATCAATCTATGGTAGTTTAGGCTACAAAGTTGTATTTACTTCGGCATTAGCAAAAAAAGGTATAGATGATTTTAGAAAACTTTTAGAAGGAAAGATTAGTGCGTTGTGTGGAAATTCCGGAGTTGGGAAATCAAGCCTAGTTAATGCACTAAACCCTAACGTAAATTTAAAAACAAATTCAGTTAGCGACAAACTTCACAGAGGAACACATACCACTAGACATTGTGAAATTATTCCGCTAGATGAAACAACAAATATTGTTGATACTCCAGGGTTTAGCAATGTTCGATTTGATTTTATTTTGCCACATGATGTAGATTTGTTGTTTGAAGAAATGGTTCCGTACAGGGATTCTTGCAAATACGGCAATTGCCTTCATATAAATGAAACAGGCTGTGGGGTTTTGCAAAATATTGATAAAATTGATGAAACAAGATATGCCAGTTACATTGAATTTGTAAACGAAGCATTTGAATACAAAGAAAAAGTAAAATATAACGGTGTGAAAGAAGAATCTTCTAGCAAATTCAAAAATAACAGAGCCATCGCAAAAATTAGTGCAAAAAAAAGAGAAGCTTCTCGAAATACAAAAAAACAATTAATATATAAGGAACTTAATAACGATGAAAATGAATGATTATATTGAATTAGTTAACGATAAATTAAATGAATTTTTACAAATTGAATATCCAGAAAGCATTTTCAAATCTATGAAATATACGGTAATGTTACCAGGGAAAAGATTACGCCCTGTGATGTGTTTAGAAACTTGTAGAGTCCTTGGCGGAGAGTTAGAAGATGCAATCCCAACAGCTTGTGCAATTGAAATGCTACATGCTCAAACACTAATTCATGACGATTTACCTTGTATGGATAATGATGATTTTAGAAGAGGAAAACCTTCTAATCATAAGGTTTTTGGAGAAGCAATTGCAACACTCGCAGGAGATGCTTTACTTACCTTTGCACCACAAGTAATTACTAAAAATTCAAAAAATCTTTCTCCATCTGTTTTGATAAGAGTTTTGAACGAATATTTTCAATTTGCAGGAGCAAGAGGAGTTATTGCAGGGCAGGTTGTAGATATTGAATCTGAAAATAACACTCAAATAATTGATAAAGAAAAAACGCTTGAATATTTGCATTTGCACAAAACATCTGATTTATTCAAACTTTCAATGAGAACGGGTGCAATTATAGCAGGAGCAGACGATGAAAAGCTGGATGCCCTAACAGAATTTGCTGAAACCTTTGGTTTAGCATTCCAAATTGCGGATGATATTTTGGATGAGATTTCAACATTTGAAGAAATGGGTAAAACTTTGGGCAAAGATAAAGAAGAAGGTAAGTTGACATATGTTTCTCTATACGGTTTGGAAGAGTCAAAATGTAAACTTTCTTGCTTATTTGAGAAATGCTGTGATATAATGAAAAAACAGAATTTTGAATCAGAAATATTCAAAGATATGATTAAGAAAATAAATGAGAGAGTAGGTATTTAATGTTTTTAGATGTAGTAAGATCCACAATTGCAAATAACGGTTATGAAGTAATTACTTGTGGAGTTGCATCTGCTTTTTTTGCTCAAGTGATAAAGTTTATTTTGTTTACAGTAAAAAGCAGAAGAGTTAATTTCAAGATTTTTTCAACAACAGGAGGAATGCCTAGTTCTCACTCTGCTGGTGTAATGGGATTATCTACAATGGTAGGGATTTTACAAGGTTATGATTCAATCTTATTTGCTATGTCATTAGGGTTTTCACTAATCATTATGTATGATGCTGCAGGATTGAGAAGAGCAGCTGGAAAAACTGCAGCTTGCTTAAACAAAATGATGGAAGATTTTTATCACCATGACTTGCAATCAGTTGGAGGAAAATTAAAAGAACTTCTTGGTCATACTCCTTTTGAAGTTTTTGTGGGTGCAATTTTTGGTATATGTTTCGCTTATTTGTTCCACTGGTTTATTTTGAAATAAGAATTAAAGAAAAATTTTTTCGATGGCGGATTAAAAAAATCCGCCATTTTTATATTGCGACTTAAGCTCTTTTGTTAAATTTAATGAGCCAATTTAAATAGATGAATTCTTTACGTTTTATATTTACAATCTTTAAATTTGATTGAAAAATGAAAAGTTGTTTTGTACAATGTTTCTATAAAAAAGGAGTGTTTTTTATGGGCGATGTGCAGAAGAGAATTTTGATAGTTGATGATGATGATGAAATCAGAGATTTGTTAGAATTTGACGTTAGAAGCAGTGGTTATTTTGTCGATACTGCAAAGGACGGTCTTGAGGGTTTGAACAAAGCTCTAAATAACACTTACGATTTAATTTTGCTTGATGTTATGATGCCAAGAATGAATGGTTTTGATGTTTGTAAAAATATCCGCCAAGCAAAATTATCTATTCCAATTTTGATGCTTACCGCAAAAGGTACAATTGAAGATAAAACAGATGGTTTTGATTGTGGAGCAGATGATTATTTGGTTAAACCTTTTGATATTCAAGAAGTTTTGCTAAGAATAAGGGTTTTGCTTCGTAGAAATTCTGTTAGTATCGAAGAAACTCCTCTTTCTAATGAAGTTTTGAGAAGTGGCGATATTGAGATATTTCCGGAGTCATTGGAAGCTGTTATTGTTAATAAAAAGGTCAAGTTAACTCCAACTGAATTTGAAATTCTTTATTGTTTGATGCAGCATTTTAATCACCCTGTTACTTTGGCTACATTGTTGGATGAGGTTTGGGGTTATGATAGTAATGAAGATGTAAGAATGTTGAGGGTTCATGTTGGTGGCTTGAGAAATAAAATTGAGCCGAATGCAAAAGACCCAAAATATTTGCATACTGTTACTAATGTTGGTTATAAGTTGACACCATTTGCTGAAGAGTAGTTTGCTTATGAAAAATTTTGGTTTTGGGTTTAAAAGATTAAAAATTATTGAACAGATTGCAATTGTGTTTTTTATTGCAGTTGTAATTCCAATGTCTATTAGCGGTTTTATTATCAATAATATTAACCAACAATCAGTTAGACACCAATTGAGAGAATCAGCAATTCTTGTTGCCAGTATGGTGTCTGATGAAGTTGATTTCTTTTTGAAAACTAATGAATCTACTTTGGCACAGATTGCCGACACATTGGAGTATTTGCCATCTAAAAAATTGAAAGATAAATTTATTAAAGATGTTGCTAAAAGGTACCCTAACTGCGAAGATATTGTAATCGTTCATAATCCTCAAGAGTTGGAAAAAATTGCAGACGATTCTCACATAAACGAAAAACCGATTTTATCAACTCAGATGAAGGACGGTTCATTTCTTGTAATCATCTTTAATGCAAATAATTGGGATTCTCAATTGTTCAAGTCTTTAGAAAATGATAATCGTCAGATTTATATATTAGATAAAAATAATCATTTAATTTCATCTCACAATTTTACGCCGGAAGTATTTAAAGAAACATTAGATTTACTTCCTACGGATATGGAGGTTGATGCACCGGTAATTTTTGGGGATGAAAAAAATAGACCGATTGTTTATTTAAGACGTCATAACCCTGATTTGACTATTGTTGTTAATACAACCGAAAACATGGCTAAACGTGCAATTTTAGATAACCGAGTTAAGATAATTATTTCTGTATTGTCTGCAATTTTGGCAATGATGTTGCTTATCGGTTTTTATATGTATTATCTTTATATCAATATCAGACAGTTGTTCAAGGCTGTTATCGCACTTTCAAAAGGTAATTATCAACGTCAAATTAGGCTTTTGACAACATCATTCACTCCGTATGAAATTGTTTTCTTAGCAAATGAATTTAATAATATGGCTTCAGAAATTCATAAAACTTATTTGCAATTGAAACGTAAGAATATGGAATTGAAAGCCTTGAACGAATTTCGTTCTAACTTGATTGATACTGTAAGCCATGAATTGAGAACTCCGTTAACAAGTATTCAAGGTTATACATCAAGATTGATGCGTCAAGATATTGTTATAGATGAGGAAACAAAACAAAAATCTCTGAGAATTATCAAAGAGCAATCAGAACGTCTAAAACGTTTAATTGAAGATTTGTTGACAATTCCTGATATTGAAGGAATGCGATTACGTACTGTTAATGATAATATCTGGTTAAATAAAGTTTTTGAACAAGCAGAATTGCTTTTGAGAAAAAGGGACGGGCATGAAATTGTTGTTGATTTAGCCCCTGATTTTCCGCAGGTTGTTGCAGATAAAGGAAGGTTGGAACAGGTTTTTGTTAACTTGTACGAAAATGCTGTTAAGTATTCATATCCGGATACTCCGATTTTGGTAGATACTGCGGTTATGAATGATAAAGCTGTAATTACGGTTAAAAATAAATGCGATAAAATTTCGCCTAAGAAACTTCAATCCTTGTTTGGGAAATTTGTAAGACTTGATGATAATATGACAAGAACAACCAGAGGAAGTGGTTTGGGTTTGTTTATTGTTAAAGGGCTTGTGGAAGCTATGGGCGGAACAATTGAATTATTTTCGGATGATGAATACGGATTTAGAGCAGTAATTACATTAAATATTGCAACAGAAAATGAGGTTGTTTCATAGTGGAAAACTTTATGGAAGCTGCAATAGAAGAAGCTAAAAAGTCTGATGGTGATATTCCGGTTGGAGCAGTTGTCGTTAAGAATGGCAAAATCATTGCAAAGGCTCATAACACAAGAGAAAAAGACAATGATATAACTTCTCATGCTGAAATTTTGGCAATTAGAGAAGTTGAAAAAATTTTTAACAACTGGCGACTTGATGATTGTGAATTGTATGTAACCCTTGAACCTTGTCCTATGTGTGGTTGGGCAATTTTACAATCAAGAATTAAATCCGTTTATTTTGGGAGTTATGACAATAATTACGGAAGTTTTTCATCCAAAATTGATTTGCGAAAATTATCTACTTCTAAGTTAAATGTTTATGGCGGAATACAAGAAGAGGTATGCGATAAACTTTTGGCAGATTTTTTCGATGCTATGCGAAAGTCTGAAAATTAGCCTTTTACGGCACCCTCATTTTCTCCGGAAATAAAGTATTTTTGCATCGCAAGGAAAAATATTATAATTGGAATTGTTGATATTATTGAACCTGCGGCAATAAATCTCCAATTAGAAGAGAACATCCCTTGCAAGTTATTTACCCCGACAGGAAGAGTGTACATTGCTTCTTTTGTCAAAACGATACTTGGCCAAAGGAATTCACCCCAAGAACCGATAAATGTAAAAATTGCAAGAACCGCAAGAGAAGGTTTAACCATTGGGAGTAAAACTTTCCAAAAGACTTGGAAAACATTACAGCCATCTACAATTGCAGCTTCTTCCATTTCTCTTGGGATTGCTAAAAAGGCTTGACGCATTAAAAATATTCCGAATGCACTGACTGCAAACGGCATAATCAATCCGATAAATCCCATTGTATCATTTACGCTATCAACAAGATGAAGTTTAAGTGTAATCAAATACACAGGCAACATTATTGCTTGGAATGGAACCATAATTGTTGCAAGGATTGAGAAAAAAGCAATCTTTTTGCCTTTAAATTCCATTCTGGCAAGCGGGTATCCTGCAAGAGATGACAAGATTAGGTTTAACAAAACCGTCCCGCCTGCAACAATCATACTGTTGATAAAATATCTCATCAAGTCAACTTTGTGCCAAACACCAACATAATTTGCAAATGTAAAATCCTTAGGAATAATTGTTGGCGGATAGGCAAAAATATTCTCTCCGCTACCTTTTAATGATGTTGATAACAACCAAATAAAAGGAAATATTGAAAGAATAGATACAAAAATTAGAATTGCATGTATCCAAATATTTTTTAGTTTAATTTTATCTTTAAGTTTTTCTAAAATTTTCAAAATTTTTCCTCTTAAATTTGGTATTTGTTTTTCTCAAAGCATAAAATATTGATTAGTGAAAATATCATTACAATAGCAAGCAGAATTACTGCCATTGCTGAAGCATAACCTAAATCAAGATTTTCAAATGCCTTTTCATAAATATAGTACACAATTGTCTTTGTCGAGTTTAACGGTCCGCCTTTTGTCATTACATAAATTTCAGCAAAAATTTTCATCGCAGAAATTGAGCTTATCGTTGTAACAAGAGCGATTGTCGGCATAATATGCGGAACTGTTACTGTCAAATGTTTAGTCAAGAAATTTGCACCATCTATATCACAAGCCTCGTAAAGTTCCTTTGGCACACTCATCAATGCAGCAAGATAAATCATCATATAATATCCGATACCTTTCCAAATAGTAACGATTATCACGGAATAAATCGCATATCTTGGATCGGTCAGCCACCCGATTGAATGGATATGCAAAACATTTAACAAATAATTCAAAATACCCTGTTCTGCATATAACCACTTAAATGCAATTGCTGCAACAACGATTGATACAATTACAGGCAAGTAAATCAAGATTTTGTATAATGTAATTCCTCTTATTTTTTGGTTAATTAAAATCGCTAAAAATAACGGTATTATTGCCAAAATCGGTACTGCTACCACAAGATAAATAATAGTATTTATCATAACCTTATAAAATATTGGATTGTGCAAAATTTCAATATAATTTTTTAAACCGGCAAAATTTGGGCTGTAAATATTATTAGCATAATCAAAAAAACTAAGTCCGATAGTTTGGAAAAACGGAATAAAAAAGAAGAAAAGTAAAACTATTCCTGCCGGCAACAAAAACAAATATGGTGCAGTTTTTCCATAATACTTAAACATAACTTGATTATCTCATTATCAGCTAATTTCGTCAAGAAATAAACGATTATTAACTGGAAAATTTTGTGGATTTATTTTATAATTTAGTTATGAAAAAATTATTAGTAACATTGATTATTTTGAGTAGTGGTTGTGCGGTTTCGGCATCAACATTGCCATGGCAAAAATCGACTGAACCTGTGAAGCCTGATGCCGTAACGGAACAGGCAAAAGTTTTTTATGCCCAAAATGAAATTGATTCTGCTTTAGAAATTTTAAAAGGTAAGTCAGATGATGATAGAAGTACAGAAGATTGGCTGATTATGGGAAATATTTTGCAAGATAAAGACAAAATAGACCAAGCTATTTATATGTACAACCAAGCGATTACCAAAGACCCAAAGAATTATAAAGCTCATTACAACTTGGGTTATATATATTTTATTCAAGAAAAACCGAATATGGCACTGGCAGAATTTAAAAAATCTGTAAAGTATAAAGACGATTTTTCTTATGGATACTATAATATGGGCTGTGCGTATTTGAAGTTGAAGGATTACAGAAACGCAAAATATAATTTCTTCAGAGCTTTGGATTTGAAAAACGGAAATCCAAATATTTATTATAACTTGGCATATTCTTATAAAATGCTAAATAAGGAAAAACAAGCTCAAACATATTTGGATTTGTACAACAAAATTATGGAAAATCAGCAGTAAAATTTGAATAGGAAAATAGTAAAATGAAGACATATAAAGGTATAATTTTTGATTTTAACGGGACATTGTATTGGGATTCTCCAAAACATAAAGAAGCGTGGGTTGAGTTTTCAAGAAAACTCAGAGGTACTCCTTTTTCTGATGAAGAAATGCTAAAATATATGTTCGGCAGAACGAATGAAGAGATTATCAAATATGCAATTGGGAAACAACCGACTCCTGAAATGGTTGAAAAATTAGGAAAAGAAAAAGAGGCGTTTTATCGCCAAATGTGTCTAAAAGATAAAGAAAATTTCCATTTGGCTGACGGTGTTGTAGAGTTTTTAGACTTTTTGAAAGAAAATGATATTCCAAGAACGATTGCTACAATGTCCGAAAAGGATAATGTAGATTTTTATATCGAGCATTTTAACCTTGCAAAATGGTTCGATTTAGACAAAATTGTTTATTCAGACGGCATAATCCCAGGGAAACCTGCTCCGGATATTTATGAAATCGCAGCAAAAAATTTAGGACTAAAAACCGAAGATTGCATAGTTGTTGAAGATGCAATTTCTGGCATAGAATCTGCAAGAGCTGCCCATATCGGTAAAATTGTTGCGATTTGTTCTGAAGAAAGTCCGGAACTTTATAAATCAATTCCTGCAGTAAGCTCAATTATCAACAGTTTTAGAGAATTTGATAAAACATTATTTGATATAAAGGCTAAAGTTTAAATTATCCTGTTCAAAAATGGCATTTTGAGAGATAAAATTTTTTCTCTTTTCTTCTGTCTATCCCTTAGAATGACGGCTATAACCGTACTGTCATTCCGAACTAGTTTCGAAATCTCTATCCGTACGCCACAGCTAGAGATCCTTCGCTCTGCTCAGGATGACATATGCGTTAAGTTATTTTTCTCTCCCTATGCGAAATATACTTCCCTTTTTTCGTTATAACGTAGTAATTATCAAAAAGAAAAAATATTTGACGAATTAAAAAAAGAGGTAATAATGTTATCAGATGTCTCTTTTACTGAACTATATTCCTGCTATTACTCCTTTTAGCAGGACTTTTTTTATTAAAAAATCCGAAATTCATTTCTGAACTCCGGATTTTTGAGGGGTTAATTTTGAAGGGGGTATTATGTATGTTTATAAAATCTATCCTTTCCCGCCTGTTACGAATGATAACACTGCGGATACTCCAGCGGCTACAAGTCCGACAACTGTTCCAACTTTGCCAGAATGAGATAACTTGCCTGCAATTGCACCTATTGCCGCACCTGCAGCCCCTGCACCGACAACCTTACCGCAACCTTGAGTAAATTTCTCAGTTGTACCTGCTGGTTGACCTGTGATTGTAGCAATATTATCTTCTGCAGATGTTCTATAAGTTGTACTGAATGTCAAAGATTGTAACAAACCTTGAGTGAATGAACCGTGTCCGTTATCTCGCAAGTCTTGAATCAAGGATTTGCCGGTCATCTGTTCATACAAATTCAATGCTCGGGCTTCAACTTCTTTTTCAGAACCTTGACCATAAGCTGTTCTTACACTTTGAACATATGCCTTAAACGCATCCGGAACTTGGTCTTGTTCGTTTTGTTTAATCTTATCTTGCAGAACGGCTGCGGCATCCTTTATTCCTTCTAAAGATGCGTTGATTCTTAAATCTGCGTTCCTTTGCATATTCTGCTGATCGACATTGTAATCAATATAAAATTTTTGATAATCTCTCATATTATTAAAATATGATTGAGGATTATAACCGGTTACACCTCCGGTCATCGGCATCATTGGCATACCCATACCGCCGTAACCTGAGCCATCAAATATGCTTCCACCCATTGCGAAAGGTTGATTGTAGGACATATCTATTTCATCAAAACCGTCCATAGCATATGGGTTGTATTGAAATGCACCCATTAACGGAGCATTAACTGAGCCTACATTGCTTGACATACTAAACCTCCAAAATAAAATTAACCTTTTTTTAACCTACCTTACTTATATAAACAATTTTTGTTTTGAATAATTGCTTTTATTAAAACTTTTGTTACATTTCTGTTACATTATTTGATTGATGTTATTTTAAAGAGGATTTATTATAATAGCTTTGTATTCGAATAAATATCAAAGGACTTTGAATTGAAAAAGTTTTTATCAGCATTATTTTCATTATTTGTTCTTGCCGGAATTGGAGTTGCGGTATATTTCAATCAGGAATTTGTTAAGATACAAGCAAACAAAGTGGAAGGAATGTATTACGTATATAAAGGGGATGAAGCCTACCGAAATATGCGAATGCAAAAGGCTATCGGGTTTTATAACAGAGGTTTAAAACTCTATCCGCAACACTATAGTGCTTGGTACAACTTAGGAAATATTTATGTTGCATATGAAGATTATTATTCTGCACTATATGCGTATTCTCAAGCATTCAAGTACAATCCGAATATGATGATTGCCAGAATGAATTATGGAATTGTTGCTTCTGAAAAACTTGGCGATTTTGATTCCGCAATTAAACAGTACAATGCGATAATTAACACAAAACGCAGATTATTAGAAATTCCATACATATACAATAATAAAATCAGTTCAAAAGAGAATAAAGCAATTGCATATTACAATATGGGTTACGCATACAGAATGAAATCTCTATATGTAAATGATGACTGGGAATGGCAAAGACGTTATTTATCAAAAGCAATTAAAGCATACCAAAATTCTCTAAAAATAAACCCTAAAAGTTATGACACTTTATTTAACTTGGGTTTAGCATATCAAATTTCAGGAAATTATGAAGGTGCCGGAGAATGTTATTGTAATGCAATAGCAAATGCTCCAATGAACTATGAAGCACACTACAACTTAGCAGTACTTTTAAGAAGGCTCGGACACTATCAAGAAGCCTACGAAGAAATAGACAAAGCCTCAACCCTAATTTCAGCACTTGGTGAAAACTCTTCAACTCAACAATATGCAGCGATTGTGATGAACGATATTATGAGAAATGTTTATTTCAATGAAGAATACAAAAGCTATCTTAGAACCATAATGGATGAAGAAAAATCTAAAACCAGACAGCATATGGCAAAAAGCAAAAAAGATATTGCAACTAAAGAATCAAAAGAAGATAAAGAAAACGGAACTGTAACGACAACTCAAGTAAATATGGTTAACGGAAAAGTTGTTGCAACAGAAGAACTTGATAAAGAAATTCTGGATAATTTCGGAAAATGTTCATCAATGCACTATTTCCAACCTCAAGATGATGATTATTAATATTTACTAATGATATAGCAAAAAAATCATTTTTCATGTTTTTTACCTGTCGTATGAATATTCAACCGGTAAATATTTATAATTCGTTTAATACTCAAAATCTGATTTTGAGAAGAGAGAAGAACGTTCAAAAATTAGGAAGCAACGGAGTTATATCCCCTCTAAAGTTCGACACAGTAACTTTTACAAGTGTTGCAAACTCAGAACCGCTCAAAAATTTGTTAAAGTTTGGAATTCCGGATTTTTATTCTGATATTATTTTAGTTGATTCGCAGGATTTAGAAACTCTGCTTCGACACAAGGCGTTTTCAAAACCAATCAAAAGTATTGCCCGAACCTTAAAACCATACGAAAAATCTTTATTTCCTGTCGAAAAACAAGTTTATAGACTAATGAAAAGAACATCCAGAACAAAACCAAAAATGTCCCTGGATGAATTTTTGCATAAACTTGTGCCGGAACATAGCAAACTTTTACTAAAACAACAAGCTCCAATATTTGAAAAACTTTCTACTCTTGCCGCAAATATGCCAAAAGAACAGATTGTTCAATACAACAAATTAATAGAGGTTACGGATAAAAAACTTCGAAAAGAACCTGTAATTATACCTTTTAGCAAAAAAGAATTCTTATACAAACTTGAAAAAATTGAAGAAAGAATAAAGCAAAAGGGCAACTTTCAAGAGATTTATGACATTGAAAAAATAATCAAAAAAGCAAAATTTTTCGAAAAGGATATAGGCAAAACTAAAAAGCCGACATCCAAAGAAGTTAAACAAATTTATAACCTCCAAAAATACTTTGAAAATTCAAAACTTCAAAACGATAAAGAATTAGACGAATTATTACAAGCTACAAAAGCAAGAATTTTAAAAATCCCATTTGAAGTAAAATTCAAAAGAAAAGCCTTTATTCATGATTTGGAAAAAATTACAAACCAATTAAAAGATACAAAACTTGCTCATAAAATGATACAAACAGCCAGAGAACTGCCAACATCAAAAGATAGTTTATCTGCGTTTATCATAAAAGAAGCCGATAGATCGGCAGCTCAAATTGGCTACGACTTGCTTGCCGATTCTGTTGGCTCTGCTGACCATTTGATTACTGCAAAAGCAGGTGGTGATAGCGGAATCTATAATTATATTTTAGCCTCCAGAAGATATAATTCCGAAAGAGCTCACAGCAAACTGGAAACCGTTATTGATAAAAATCCTAAAATTCGAGATTTCAGTCAAAATCAAATCAATCGGTTGATAGATCTTGCAAACTGTGGAGTCTTTAAAATTTGTGGATTAAGTGTATCGTATATCCAAACAATAGCAAAGAAAATACATAAATTTTCACCTTCAAATAACCCTTTAAATATTGATACAAATAAGTTAAAATATTAATAGGAAGATTATGAAAATACCCGCAATCAGCTCAAATTATTACAGCATAAATATCGATAAGAGCAAGCCCAAAGCAGGAGATATAAAAAATATGAATTCTGAAGTGGCAACATATATTAACGACTTATCGGGCATGCCGTATGTTATGCCTATAACTTTTACGAGCTATGCACATTCTTCAAAATTAAGGGCTTTGTTTGCATACAAACTTCCTTGCATGTACACAGGGATACCGATGTTAGACCCCAAATTGATTACCAGATTAGCAAAAAACGGAACTTTATACGGCCCGGCAAAAGATATTCTCGCTGTTTTTGAACGCAATAAAGAATGTTTTGCAGGAAATGAAGCAAAAATAATTGAAATATTACAAGAGAGGGCAAAAATTCATCCTGAAAAGAATTTAAAAGAATTGATTGAAGAAATTGAACCATATCATCGAAAAATATTGAGGAAAAAACAAGCCCCAATTTTTATGGAATTAATTCAAGAAAAATGGAAACTTCCTCAAGAATATCAAATTAAATTTAATCATTTAATGAGCGAAACAGACAAAAAATTAAACGACCAGCCAATTTATATTCCTTTTTCTCCAACTGAATTTAAATATAAATTGACAAAAGCAAGGGATATACTTGCAAATGGGGCAGATCCAAAAACACGAAAAGCCTTGAATGAAATAATGAAAGAGTCTAAAAAACTTCCAAAAGGAACAGACCCTGCAACAATAAAAAATCAAGAAAATATTTTATCTTCAATTGAACATATATTGAAAAAATCTCCTCTTTCCGAAAACGGCGAATTAAATGACTTGATTGAAGTTTCAAAACAACGATTATCTCAAAAAAAGGTTATTATCCCATTTTCAAGAAAAGCATTTCTATATGATTTAGACAAAATTTTAGAAACATTACCAGATCACCACCTTAAAAAAGAGTTAATCAAAATTGCAGAAAAACTTCCAACATCAGAACAAAGTATCTCTGCGTATATCTTAAAATTGAGTTCTGAACCGTCAGACAAAATTGCAATTAAATTAATGCACCCATCTATGGCTTCAATTGAGCATATTCGACCTCGTTCTGAGGGTGGTGAAAATGAACTTGCAAATTACGGTGTAGCAAGAGCAAAAATAAATTCCACAAGAAGTAGTATTCCTTTGGATGAGTGGGTAAAAATTCATCCCGAAGTAAAACAAAATTGCCAAAAATATTTAGACAAACTAATAGACCTGTATCATGCCGGTGTTTTCAAAAAACATAACGTAAACCCTGATTATATCTTAGATTTTTCAGACACTCTTACAGAACAATCTAAAGGTAAAATTGAGCTGGATTTATCCAGATTGTTTGAGTATTAAAAAATAATTCAAAATAAAAAGGCGGTAGTGATGTTACCGCCTATTAACCAGATTTACACTATGTAAGTGTTCAGAAAGGATCTGTTTTATTCTCCCAAATTCAAGTGAGAGAATTGTACAATCTTGTTTTTGCCACGTTTTTTAGCATTGTATAATGCGTGTTCAGCATAACGAATGATTGTATTTGCATCTTCCTCTGTATCAGGGATACAAGGGAATGTAGAAATTCCTCCGGAAATTGTGATAGGATGACGTTCTTCTTCGCCAGCCGGAATAAATTCCATTTTTTCAATATCTTTTCTAAATCTTTCTGCAAACAAGAAAGCATTATCTTCTGAAGTGTTAGGAAGAACAACGATAAATTCTTCATCGCCGTAACGAGTAATAATATCTTCTTTTCTGATAAGTTGTTTCAATTTGTCTGCGATAGATTTTAATAAAACATCGCCCCATTCGTAACCGTAAATATCGTTAACAACTTTGAAAAAGTCTAAGTCGAATAACAATACAGAAAGAGCTGTTCCGTAACGTTTAGAACGAGAAATTTCTTGTTCCATACGTTCAAGCAAGTATTTTCTGTTGTGTAATCCTGTTAATTCATCAGTTGTAGAAAGAGTTTTCAATTTATCTCTCAATTCTCTGATTTTTAACATATTTTTTACACGAACTAATAATTCTTGGTTATCAACCGGAGTTTTTACATAATCAAAAGCAACTGCACGAACAGTGCAACCTTTAAAAGTTTCACCAATAAATAAAATCGGTTGTTTGAATTTTGTAACCATCAAAATATCTTTAATATTCGGAACGCTTTCAACAATAATTACTCCAGGATTTAATGTTTCATAATCCTTTAGGTTTGCAGCGTTTTCCAATCTTACATTTGAATCTTCTATAGATGAAACAACTTCAGCTAAACTTGAAGAGTTTTTGTCTGTATATATAACTATATTCTTCATATCCTATCCTTTCTTTTACAAAGTATCATACTAGTATTACTTCTAGCAAAATTGTAATATTCTTTAATATTTTATTATTGTAACAATATTGTAACATTTTCCCTCAAATTTTTAAAGTTTTCTCCCCAATATGCCGTAGATAAGAATAAGGATACGAAAATTACTGAAAGGAAACGTTAAAGCTATGGGTATGGCTGCTTCACAAGCAAGATTACTAAGTATAACAGCAAGGATGTCAAACAATGAGTTTGAACAACAATCTGTTGCTTACTCAAAACAACGTCTTTCTGATGATTCCGGAAGAATCAATGACGAATACTTAGAAGCTTTGAATAAAACTAAATACCAAGTTTTAACCGGTTACAACGGAACAGAAGCTTGTTATGCTGACATAACATACAATCAATTAACCGGTTGTAACACTGTTGCGTCAGGCAAACAATACCTAGTTAAAGATAACTCTGGTAAAGTTCTTGTTAATAACACATTAGCAGAAGCATTTAAAGCCGGTAACGGAGATTTCAATATTTTCTTGAAAAAATTAGGTTACACACAAGCTGATATAGATACAACTAAAACAGGTACAGCTGAAGAAGAAATTCACGAGGCTTGGGATAAATACTTAAATTCTGTTGGTAAAAGTATCTATGATGTAAACGGCAACACTAGTGAATCAGATGACTATGAAGGCGAACACATTTTAGGATTTGGTTATAAATCTCTAGGTGCAGGTCAATTGAATGGTATTCCTACATATAGCAGTGCTTATGCAGTAAACCAAAATCCTGCTCAACCATCATTCTACGCATACAAAGATGATGAAGGATACTACACAAACAGAAGTGCAGTTGTAGCAAAAAATTACACTGATTCTACCGGTGAAACTAAAACAGGAGTATTTTATCAAACAGCTTCTCAAGTTGGTTCAAAAGATTATACTCAATTATTAGATGTAACTTATGATGCAACAACAAAAATGTTCACTTATTTGAACGATAAAAATGAAAAAGTTCAAACTTCAACATTGTACGCATCTCAAAAACCTGATGGAACAGCAGCTTTATCAGAAACTCAAAAAGACAGATTGTCATATGACAATAAAACAGGTTTATACACATCTGATAGCGGATATACTTACTCTATCAAAGAAGAAAATAAACCGTTAAACTATGATGGTACAACTCAAACTCAAAGAGATTTATATGACTACGCTACAGCAATCACAGAAGCATATTTCAACAAGAAAAACAAGGCTTCTACAGATAAAGATTTAACATATGATGCACAACAAGTTTCTTATTACAGAAACATCTTCTATCAAATGCAATCTTGTGGATACACAACATTAGAAGAAAAAGGTTATACAAATGAAACTAATTTAAAAGATTCAACTTGGATGATTAACCAATTGAAATCTGGAAACCTTGTATTGTCATATTATTCAACAGCAGAAAAAGGATTTGTTGGCACAACATTAGATGATGATGAATCAATCACAGAAAAAGAAGACAAATCCGCAATTGCAAAAGCTGAACAAGAATACACAACTGCAATGGACAAAATCGAAAGCCAAGATAAACAATTCGATATGCAATTGAACAAACTTGAATCAGAACATACAGCAATGCAAACAGAATATGACCAACTTGCAAAAGTAATCAGTAAAAACGTTGAAAAATCATTCAACATATTTAGTGCATAAAACCTATAATTTATATTTTTCCCCTACACATTAATTTTCGTAACTTTTTCCCTACCGCTAAAATACAACTAGCGGTATTTTTTTTGATTCAAAGTCTATAAGTTTTTAAAAGGGAAAAGGAAGAAGGGAATAGGGGAATAAGTTCTTTACAAAAGGCTTTAAGGTACTATTATGGTACTAAGGTCTTTATCTGTCATTCTGAGGGGAGAACTGGAGAGGATGTAATATTATTTTACAAATTTACCCGAAGAATCTCTGACCGAACGCCCAAGCTAGAGATACTTCGCTCCGCTCAGTATGACGAACTTGAAATAATATTTTCCCAAAGGTGTCATTCTACTCTTTTGGTAAATCTACCCACTTTTTGGAATCAAATTTCAAATCAGTCAACTTCATTTTTAGAGATTCGACATAAGGCTTAAACTTAACTAACAACTGCGTTTTACGTAACATAAGTTCTTGGGCAACTGTTGGTGTTTCACAGGCAATAACCATAATTGAGCCTCGGAGCATTGAATATGGTCTTGAATGTTGTGCAAATTTTTCTCCTGCAACTTTGCTCCAGAATTTGCACAAATTCGCACGAGTAATTGCCTTTCGGATAGCTGCATTTTTCATCAGATCTTCAAGAATTTCATCCATATATTTGAATCTTGTGTATAGAATTTTTTCCATATTTGGTATCCGAAATTTTTTGTGCTAAGATGTGGCAATGACCATTGAACAATTAGATATTAGCATAAAAAACTCTAAAAATATATTATTAGTATCCCATATAAATCCTGATGGCGACACCCTAGGTTCAATGTGCGGATTGTATTCTTTAATCAAAGATAACTACAAAAAGAAATGTGAAATGGTTGCTGTATCTAAGATTTCTTCAACTTATGAGTTTTTACCATATGTTGAGGAAGTTAAAAATATTGAAGATTTTGACCTTTCACGAGAATACGACTTGGTTATAAATCTTGATGTTGCGGCGATTGACAGATGCGGAGATGCTCAAACTTTATTTAACAAGGCAAAAGATACAATAAATATCGACCATCACGAAACAAATGTCGGTTATGCAAAACATAATTATATTGAACCATTTGCATCTGCAACGGCAGAAGTTTTGGTTGGGATTGCAAAAAATTTAGATTGGAAAGTTTCAAAACAGACGGCAATTTGTCTTTATACGGGAATTGTTACCGATACAGGATGTTTCAAGTTCTCAAATACAACACAAAGAACGATGGAATATGCCGGAGCAATGCTTTCTTATGGCGTTGATGCCTCTGAAATTTATCAAAAATGCTATGAATCAAATTCAAAAGATATGGTTTTATTTCAAAGTTATTGCGTGAATAAAGCAAAATTTGTTAATAATGATAAAATTGCTTATACTGTTGTATATAAAAAAGATTTAGAAAAATACAATTATAATGGCGAAGATTACACCGATGGTTTGACTGAAAAATTAAGAGCTATTAAAACAACAGAAATAGCTTTTGTTGTGAAAGAATTAAATTCTTCTACGTCAAAACTTTCAATGAGAAGCAAGACAAAAGATATTGCTCAAGTTTGTTCAGCATTTGGCGGTGGTGGTCACAAACTTGCGGCTGGTGCGGTAATTAAAGCGAGAGTTGAACACGCTGTAAAACTCGTACTTGAAGAGATTAAGAATAAAAAATTATGTTAAAAAAGTTTCTTAAATATAAATCAATAAGAGTCTTGGTAAAACTCATAAAATCTATTATAAAGAATGATTTTTATGGGATGGCTGCAGAAATGGGATTTATGCTTGTTGTTGGAATTTTCCCGTTTATGCTTTTCTTGATGGCGATTTTTGGCTGGATGGGAAACCGTTCATATTTGGATTCTATTCTTCATGTATTGTCTAATATTATGCCGACTCAAGCGATGAATCTTTTAAAATCAGTTTTAGAAGAAACAATGATTTTTGACCATGGACAATTGCTTGCAATCATCGGTATAACAACAACAATTGTTCTTTCTACAAATGGTGTTGCTGTTGTTTTAAAAGGGTTGAACAGAGCCTATAAAGTTGAAGAAACACGAAACTTTATTTATACAAGAATCCTTTCATTTTTAATGGTTTTTGTAAATGTTTTGGTAATGTTTTTAACTATTAACATTATTATCTTTGGTAAGGTTATTATTATGTTTCTTGTAACTCATTTTGGAATGTCAAAAGGGGTTGCAATTACTATTTTGACTTTACGTTGGCCGGTTGCATTCTTGGCATTGTATTTGATGGCATTTTTGAGTTATTATATCTTACCTGATTTGAGAGGAAATGAATCTTTTAAAAGAAAAAGTGCTTTACCAGGAACTTTGTTTTTTACCACTTTTTGGTTAGTTGGTTCTTGGGGATTTTCAATTTATGTTAACAATTTAAGTACTTATAACCTTGTATATGGTACAATTGGTGCGTTTTTTATCCTAATGATTTGGTTATACTATACATCAATTCTTCTTCTAATCGGTGGGGAAATAAATTCTCAAGTTTATAACCAACTTGAACACAAATCTCGTGAACTCCACGAAGAAATTGCAGAATTGAAAAATCAAATTAAGAAACGAAAATAAACTTTTGAATACAGGTTTGGTCTATTCACTTTTCTTAACCGTTATTTGTAAAAAAAACATGTTCTTGTTATTATCTGTAGTATGAAAGATATGTTAGATAAAATTCTTCAAATTGAGAAGAAATATAAGGAATTAGGCGAAACGTTGTCAGACCCTGCCGTAATTCAGGATTATAACAAATTCCGTGACTTGTCAAAACAAAGAAAAGCTATGGAAGAAACTGTTAATCTTTACTACGAATGGAAAGAAACAACAGAAGCTATAGAAGACGCAAAACAAATGCTTCACGAAGAAAAAGATGAAGAAATGCGTCAGTTTTTGAAATCAGAAATTGAAACAAACGAAGCAAAAATCCCTGTTTTTGAAGAAAAGATGAAAGTTTTACTTCTTCCTCGAGATCCAATGGATGATAAAGATATTATGCTTGAAATCCGTGGTGGTGCCGGTGGTGATGAAGCAAACATTTTCGCTGGTGATTTGATGCGTATGTACTTGAGATACGCTGACAAAATGGGTTGGCAAACTCAGATTTTGAGTAAAACCGATTGTGAAGCCGGTGGTGTTTCAGAAGTTATTATCTCAATGAAAGGTGATAGCATCTATTCAAGATTGAAATACGAATCAGGTGTTCACCGTGTTCAAAGAGTTCCTGCTACTGAATCTCAAGGCAGAGTTCATACTTCAACAGCTACAGTTGCAGTAATGCCACAAGTTGATGATGTAGAAGTTAACTTGAATATGAACGATGTTGAAATTACAACAGCGAGATCAGGTGGTGCAGGCGGACAAAACGTAAACAAAGTTGAAACCGCAGCCAGAGTTTTCCACAAACCTACAGGAATTATGATTTTCTGTACAGAAGAACGTTCACAGTTGCAAAACAAAGAACGTGCTTTAGAAATTCTTAAAGCAAAACTTTATGATATGGAAGTTCAAAAACAAACCAAAGAAATTACAGACTTACGTCGTTCTCAAGTTGGTTCCGGAGATAGATCAGAACGTATCAGAACATACAACTTCCCACAAGGAAGATTAACTGACCACAGATTGAACCACAACTTGAACGTTTGGACTGTAATTGATGGTGATTTGGACGAACTTATTGACTTGTTGACCGAATACGATCAAAAGTTAAAACTAGAAAAATTAGCACAAGAACAGTAGAGGTAACAGATGACTGACAGACGTTGTGTTAGTTGTTGGCAAGTAAAAAATAGAGATGAGTTAATCAAAATAACCGCCAAAAACGACGACGGAAAAGTCATCATAAACCCGAATTCTACCACATTTGGCAGATCTGTATATCTTTGCTATAATAAGGCTTGTATAGAAACAGCTTTCAAAAAAAACAAAATAGGGAAACACCTGAAAGCACCTATACCAAACGAATTGAAAGGACAATTACTAGATGAGTTACGAAACAGTTAGAATAAGTGAATTAGCAAAAGAACTTGGACTTCCAAGCAAGGAAGTTGTAGAAAAGTTCGCCCAAATAGGAGTTACGAACAAAACTCATTCAAGTACTGTTACTCTCGATCAAATTAAAAGATTAAAATCCTTCATTGCTGATGGCGGTGTTAAAAAGACAACTAAGCCAAAAGCGTTTGTTGTAAAGAAAGCTAAAACAGTTGAACAAACAGCCGAAAAAGCTCCTAAAAAAGAAACAGAGTCGAAACCGCTTGTTGAAAAAGTCGAAAGACCTAAAATTGAAAAGGTTGAAAGACCAAAAGTTGAAGTTGTTAAGCCTGTAAGCCGTTTGGAAATTGTAAGACGTGCTCCAAGAAAACCGGTTGGTGAAAAAGTGGAAAGACCTGAAAGACCGGCTAGAACAGGTGAAAGAAAATTCACAAGAGGTGAAAAACCTCAAAACGGCGAAAGAAAGTTCCCGCCACGTGGAGATAGACCTCAAAGACCAAATTCCCAAGGTGGAGAAAATAAAGATTTTGCAGGTAAAAAACCTCTTCAAAGAAGAATTATTCCTCAAGATATTTATGAAAATAAAGGTCCTGTTAAACGTAAATCTGACGGAAAGAAAAAAGAAAAAGATTTCAATTCTAAAAAAGAAGAACAAGAAAGAATTTCACTGGAAAAAGCAGCTGCTCAACACCACAAAAAGAAAATTCAAAAAGTTGAGGAAGTTAAAGAAGTTAAACAACTTGTTGTTAATCAACCAATGACAATTTCTGAATTATCAGATAAAATTCAAAAAACACCTGCCGAAATTGTAAAATTTTTAATGTTAAATGGCGTTATGGCAACAGTTAACCAACTTATTGATGTTGATGTTATCAAAAAAGTTTGTGCCGAATACGAAATCGAAGTTCTTGATGAAGATATTGATGCTTATATCGAACAAGAAATGGAAAAAGAAGAAAAGGCAAAAGCTCTAACAGAAGTTGATAAAAAACTACTTAAACGTAGAGCTCCCGTAATCAGTATTATGGGACACGTTGACCACGGTAAAACTACATTGTTAGACAGTATTCGAGCATCAAAACACAAAATCGTTGCATCAGAAGTTGGCGGTATCACTCAGTCAATCGGTGCTTACACAGTTTATCTTGGTGATAAGGCTGAAAAGAAAATTGTATTCTTAGATACTCCTGGTCACGAAGCGTTTACCGAAATGAGAGCCAGAGGTGCAAAAGCTACAGATATTGCGATTTTGGTAGTTGCTGCAGATGATGGTATTATGCCTCAAACAATTGAAGCTATTAACCACGCAAAGGCTGCTGAAATCCCAATTATTGTTGCTGTTAACAAGATTGATAAACCAGGTGCAAATCCGGATAGAGTATTGCAACAGTTAACAGAACATGGACTTGTTCCGGAAGAATGGGGTGGAGATACAATTACGGTTAAAGTTTCTGCTCTTCAAGGAACAGGTATTGATGAATTACTTGAATACATCTTGCTTGTTGCTGATGTTCAAGATTTGAAAGCTAACCCTAAAGCAGAGGCTTCCGGTGTTGTTATCGAAGCTAACTTAGATAAAGGTAAAGGTCCTGTTGCAACACTTTTGGTTCAAAACGGTACATTGAGAGCCGGAAATTGCATCGTTGTAGGTACTGCTTGTGGTAGAGTTAGAGCCTTGTTATCAGATAGCGGCGAAAGAATTCAAAAGGCTGAACCTTCTACTCCGGTTGAGGTTCTAGGCTTGTCAGAAGTTCCACAAGCCGGTGATCATTTCGAAGTTGTTAAAAACGAAAAAGAAATGAAGGCAATTGTTGCTGATAGAAAAGAAAAAGAACGTGATAAGAGATTAGAAGCTATGCTTCCTGCTCACATCAGGCGTGAATCTGTTGGAGATGATGATATCCCTCAATTGAACTTAATTATCAAGGCAAATACTCACGGTTCAGCAGAAGCTGTTGCTCAAGCGATTGCACAAGTTGAATCTAAAGAAATTACAACAAAAATTATTCACGTTGGTGTTGGTGATATTTCAGAAGCCGATGTTATGCTTGCAGCCGCTTCAAATGCCTTGATTTTAGGATTTACAGTAAAAGAAGACGGTAATGCTTTAGCTTCAGCTGAAAGAGAAGGCGTAACAATCAAGAAATATGACATCATTTATCAATTGTTAGAAGATGTAGAAAAGACATTGCTATCACTTCTTGAACCGGAAATTAAGGAAGTTGAACTTGGTAAAGCGGAAGTTCGTCAAGTATTCACAATCGGTAAGACAAATAAAATTGCCGGATGTTACGTTACAGAAGGTAAGATTGTTCGTTCTAAAGATGCTGTTCTTTATAGAAACGGTGAAGAAATCTTTAGGGGTGCAATTGACCAGTTGAAACGTTTCAAAGATGACGTAAAAGAAGTTGCACAAGGCTTTGAATGTGGTATTTCATTCAGCAAGTTCAATGATATTCAGATTGGTGATATTATTGAAGTTTCAACAAAAGAAGAAGTTGAAAGAAAAAGTTTGTAATGTCAACAATAAATAATTTGAGATAAAAGATGTAAGGTCGGCTCTACCAAGCCGACTTTATTTTTATTCTAAAAGAAGGAACAGTTCACTAGCTCACTTAAAATGATTGAAATAAAAATTATTTATTTTATGTTATAATCTCTAGTAACAAGGAGATTATTATGACATTACGAAACGAAAGAGTTAGAAAAGAATTGATGCGTGATATTTCTGAAATCTTGAGAAAAGAAATCAGAGGTCTTGAAGGTGTTGTTTCAATTGTTGATGTTGAAGTTTCGCACGACAATTCTTTTGCCAAAGTTATATATAGCGTTTTAGGTTCAGAAGAGCAAATCGAAAAAACAAAAGCTGTTATTGAAAAAAGCACTCCAAAAATCAGATACAATGTTGGAAAAGTTTTGAGATTGAGATTAACTCCGGAATTGAGATTTGTTTATACAAACGGACTTGAGGAATCTTCTCGTGTTGTTGATTTAATCAACAAAATTTCTCGAGGAGAAATCAAGTAAGTTCTAAACAAAAAATTCACAAGGATAGCACCAATGGCAGATGAAAAACAACCGCAATTGTTCGGATTTTTGAATATCTATAAACCGAAAGGAATGACGTCATTTGATGTTGTTGCAAAACTCCGTCGTGTTACAAAAATCAAACAGATTGGGCATACCGGAACTCTTGATCCTTTTGCCGTTGGGGTTTTACCTATTTGTATAGGAAAATCTACTCGACTTATTGAATATTTAGAAGACGACAAAGAGTACTTGGCAACTGTTCAGTTTGGAAAAGACACTGATACTTACGATTTGGATGGAGCGGTAGTTAAAAACTACTATAATAAAATAACTCAAGATGACTTGTTGTCTGTTCTGGATGATTTTAGGGGCGAAATTGAACAGCTTCCGCCTATTTATTCCGCAATAAAAGTAAATGGCAAAAAACTTTATGAATATGCAAGAAAAGGCGAAGAAGTTGAGATTAAACCTCGCAAGGTCTTTATTTCTAAGTTAGAACTTGTAAACTTTGATGAGGAAAAACAAGAAGGGAAAATTCTCGTTGGCTGTTCTAAAGGCACTTATATCCGCTCAATTGCTTATGATATAGGACAAAAGTTAAATTGTGGAGGGTATTTAACTGCTTTAGAAAGAACAAAAGCAGGAATGTTTAACAAAGAAAATTCAACTCCGCTAGAGGATTTTAAAGAGTTTTCCGATGTTGAAAATAAATTGATAAATCCGTTGGATGTTCTCCCTCTTCCGCAAGTCAAACTCAATGATATTGAAAATGAAAGAGTTAACCACGGTATGCCAATATACAATAGTGGCTTTAAAAATTCGGATATTGTAATTTTGGTTTATGGTGGTAGAATACATGCTATAGGAATGGTAAAAGACAATCAAATTTTGGTTAAAAAAGTATTTGAGGTGTTATGAAAAAGATTATATTATTGTTAGGCGTTTTATTATTAGCAAACACATCGGCAATGGCTGAATGCAGCTACCAATGCGTTGCTCCATATAACATGAATTCAAAATTGAGAACTGTAACCGGTGCTGTTACTGGCGTAAATTTTGTATCAGAAAAAGTTGCTCAATCAGTACTAAAAAAGGCTATTTCAAAAACGTTAACAGGGGAGGAAGTTAAAGTTAACTTAGATTCTTATAGTTCAAAGGATTTGAAAAACGGTATTTTTAAATCTTTAACTCTTAAAGGTAAAAATGTAAAAGTTAACGATATTTATCTAACTTCTTTAGAGATGAAAACACTATGTGATTTTAACTATATCAAACAAACTGACGGCGATGTTATATTTATGGAAGATTTTCCAATGTCATTTAACATCACACTTTCACCGGAAGACATCAACAAAACAATGCAAACTGAAAAATATCAAAAAGTTATTGATGATTTGAATAAAGTTGGTCAATCTTACGGTTTTGGAGTTAAAATTTCATCAACAAAAGTAGCAATTAGAAATGGAAAATTCTACTACGTAATCGGAATTTCAATCCCATTTGTTAGACAAGAACAAAAAATTACTGTTGAATCAAATTTCGCAGCTAAAAAAGGTAAAATTCAATTTGCAAACACAAGACTTATTACAAAAGGATTGAACATGGATTTGCAAAAACTTGATTTTATCTTGAATTATTTAAATCCACTTGATTTTTCAGTACAAATTTTGGATAATAAAGATGCAAAAGTTTCTGTAGATAGTGTTGATATTAAAAACAACCAAATCGTAACAAGCGGTGTTGTTGTTATACCAAAGGACTAAGGAATTTATATGAATAAGAATCAAAAAGTATTATTAGTATTTATCGGTTTTTGTATGTGCATAGTTGTTGGACTAATTGCGTTCAATGTGCTTATGCCAAAACCTGATGTTCAGCCGGATGATATTCAAGTTTCAGAACGCTCAATTGAGGAAGAAGAAGCTCAACAACCTGAAACAAAAGCAAAAGAATATGTGAATGTATATTTCATCGGAAAAAATGAACATAACGAAGAAGTTTACAAAGCTGTAAAACGTGTTTATAACAAAGACATTGATGGCAGCAAAATAAGATTTGCTACAAATGCTCTTATTCAAGGTCCAAAACAAGAAGAAAGACTGCGTGGAGTTTATACCGAAGTTCCATCAGGTTCAGAGGTTATAAATATTACAGAGCAAAAGGATAAAGTTGTTATCAACTTGAACTCTGCATTTGTAAACGGTGGCGGAACGGACAGTCTTTACAAAAGATTATATCAATTAATTAAAACAGCAAGATTAAATTCAAACTTGCCTGTATATTTATATATTGATGGTCAAAGAGCTGATGTTGTTGGTGGAGAGGGAATTATGCTAACACAACCGCTAAGTAATTCATCATTGGACAATTAATTTAATATGAGTGAAAAAGATTTAGATTATTACTTAAACTTAAACTGGACGCTAATAGAAGGTCAAGATTTGGATTTTGATGGAAATCCTTACTATTACATTGAAATAAAAGAAATCCCAAGTTTTACATTCTGTGCAAAAACTTTAGCAAGAGCAAGAGAAAATTACAAAAAGCAGTTAAAGTTGTCATTGCAAGTAATGCTTGAATGCGGGGAACATATAATTGAACCAGGGGAAGAGCCGGACGACCCGGATTGGGAAAGTCTTTGTCCTTAATATTAACTTATATTAAGAATTTATATTTCAAAAAGCAATTTTCATCGTAAGATTGCTTTTATATATATGGGGAACATAAATATTAAGGAGAAAAGATATGTCAATTTTGGATACGGTTTTAAGGATTACTTGCCCTGGTTATAATATAGCCAAAACTGCGATGGAACACCCAGAAACTGCTAAAAAAATAGCAAAAGGAGTTGCAAAAGCTACGTGCCCTGCATATGGAGCGATTTCACTCGCAAAAGAACACCCAGAGGTGGCTAAAAGGGTAGGACTTGCTGCCATAAGCCCGTTATTTGCAGTTATGCACGCAATTGGATAAAATAACAATTATTATACAAGAAAAGAATTGGTATTTAATATTACCAATTCTTTTTTAATAGATATTTTTTTATATTAAATTTACATATTCCTCTAAAAGGCTTATACAAACATTCCTTTTTCAAGAGCAAAATGTAACAAATGTTACATAAAAGTTGAAATCTTACTATGTCGGTAATACGATAGAGTAACGAGTGTAGATAGTACAATATTGGAATATGTTATGGCATTAAATTTTCAAGAATTAGTTTTTAACTTACAAAAGTTTTGGTCAGATTATGGTTGTATAATTCAACAACCTTATGATATTGAAAAAGGGGCTTCAACAATGAACCCTGCAACTTTCTTGCGTTCTTTAGGTCCTGAACCTTGGAACACTGCAATGATTGAACCTTGCAGACGTCCAACTGACGCAAGATATGGTGAAAACCCAAACAGACTTGGACATTACTTCCAGTTCCAAGTTATTTTAAAGCCATCTCCAGATAATGCTCAAGAACTTTATCTAAAGAGCTTAGAAGCTATGGGAATTGATTTGAAAGAACACGATGTTAGATTTGTTGAAGATAACTGGGAATCTCCAACATTAGGTGCTGCCGGTGTTGGTTGGGAAGTTTGGTTAGATGGAATGGAAGTTACACAGTTCACTTACTTCCAACAAGTTGGCGGTGTTGAAGTTAAACCTGTTGCACTTGAATTAACTTACGGTTTGGAACGTATTGCAATGTATCTTCAAAACAAAGAATCTGTATATGATATTATGTGGAATGATACATTGAAATATGGTGATATTTATTTGCAAAACGAAATTGAAACTTCTAAGTACAATTTTGAAGTTTCTGATACAGATGCTCTATTCAAAATGTTCGACTTGTATCAAAAAGAAGTTGATAATTGTTTAGCAGCAAAACTAGTTTTGCCTGCTTATGATTACGTTTTGAAATGTTCTCATACTTTCAACTTACTTGATGCCCACGGTGTTATCAGTAAAGATGAAAGAAACAACTTTATAGGAAGAGTAAGAACTATGGCATCCGCTGTTGCGAGAATGTACGTAGAACAAAGAGAAGCAATGGGCTTCCCTCTTTGTAAAAAAGAAACAAGTGTAGTTTAAATATAAGGAATGTAAATGGCTGAAAAATTTAACAGAGCGACTTTTACCAGAAATTTTTTGAAAAATATTACTAGGATAAAAGCTCCGGATGAAATGCTTGCAGAAGCAAAAGCTCAAGGTTTGGAAAAAACTCTTGGAGTTGTAGATTTAATCGTTTTAGGTGTAGGTGCAATTATTGGTTCTGGTATTTTCGCAGTTGTCGGTATTGCTGCGGCTGGAAGTGCAGACGGTTCCAGCTTAGGTGCAGGACCAGCTCTTGTGGTTTCAATGATTATTGCAGCTATCGCTTGTATTTTTTCAGCATTATGCTATTCAGAATTTGCAACAATGATTCCAGTTGCAGGTGGTGCTTATACTTATACATTTGCAACATTAGGTGAATTTGCAGCGTGGATGGTTGGATGGGTTTTGATGCTTGAATACGCTATCGGATTTATTGCTGTAGCGTGTGCGTGGTCTAACCATTTGGTACAGTTCCTTTCCGGTCTTGAGAATGTATTGCCGGCTTGGCTTGCTCATCCTCCGGTTTGGTTAACTAACGATGTATTTTCTGCCGGAAAAATTGCAGCAGCTAACCCTGATGTATTTATTCCGAAATTATTTGGCATTGTGCCAATTTGTATAAATTTACCGGCAATTCTTATTGTTCTTTTAATTACTTCAATTTTGGTTAAAGGTACAAAAGATTCTGCTAAAATGGCTGGTTTAATGGTCTTTATTAAACTTGCTGTTATTGGATTGTTTATTTTAGCTGGTGCGTTTTTCGTAACACCGGCAAATTGGCATCCATTCGCTCCAAACGGAATGTCTGGAATTTGGTCTGCAGCATTTTTAATTTTCTTTGCATATATTGGATTTGATGCTTTGGCAACTGCAGCAGAAGAATGTAAAAATCCTCAAAAAGATTTGCCGATTGGTATTATCGGTTCACTTATAATCACAACAATTGTTTACGTATTAGTTGCTCTTGTTTTAACTGGTATGCAAAATACAAGCGGTCCTGTTCCACTAGACTTTTTGAAGGCTCCAATGGCTTATTGCATGATGCAAGCTAAGCAAAACTGGGCTGCAGGATTGATTTCAATCGGTTCTTTGGCTGGTTTAACATCTGTATTGTTGGTTTTGGAAATGGCTGCAACAAGAATTTTGTTCGCAATGAGCCGTGATCACTTTATTTCTCAAAGATTTCAAAAAATTGATCCAAAACTAAAAACTCCGGCTTTATTAACTTGGACGGTTGGTATTTTAGCTGTTATCGGTATTTTGACTCTTAATTTGGATGTAGCTGCAGAATTATGTAACTATGGAACATTTACATCTTTCATTATTGTTTGTGTTGCGGTATTGATTTTGCGTCATACAGACCCAAATAGAGAAAGACCTTTCAAAGTTCCATTTTCACCAGTAACTCCAACTTTGGGAATCCTTTGTTGTGGCGGCTTGATGATTTATAAATCAACTCAAGCTGGTAGTTCAGCATTGTTATTCCCTGTATGGTTAGGTGTTGGGGCTATTATTTACCTCTTATACGGATTTATCAAAAATAGAAATAACGAAAATAAAATCCATAGAGAAATCGTACACGGAACAACGGAAGATTAGGAAAAAGTATAAAAATGGATTTGAAACAAATTTGCCGAAATATATTTAAAAGAAAAAGCATGGACGACCTTATTAACACAAGTAAACGTTCCGAGCTAAAAAAGACATTAAACGTATTCGACCTTATCGTAATCGGTATTGGTGCGGTTGTTGGAACCGGTATTTTTACAATTATCGGTACTGCAATCACTGGAAGTACTGAAAGTGCGGGAGCTGGTCCGGCTATTGTAATTTCAATGGTATTGGCTGCAGTTGCTTGTGTATTTTCAGCACTTTGTTATTCCGAAATTGCTTCAATGATTCCTGTTGCGGGTAGTGCTTATACTTATACCTATGCAACAATGGGTGAATTTATGGCTTGGATGGTCGGATGGATTTTGATGCTTGAGTATGCAATTGGTAATATCACTGTTGCAAGTGCTTGGACAGGTTATTTCATCCAATTTTTGAAGGGTTTTAAACAATATTTGCCGGACTTTGTGGTTAATTTCCCTATTTGGCTAAGATACGATTATAAAACAATGGTTGCAATTTGTAATAATAATCATTGGGATATTCACGATAAAATTCCGTATTTATTTGGACATATTCCTTTTGCCGTGAATCTTCCAGCGGTTGCAATTGTTCTTATTCTAACGATGCTTTTGGTAAGAGGTGTTAAAGAATCAACAAGAGTTGCAAGTATTATGGTTGGTGTAAATATGTTTATGATTTTGTCTTTCATAATCGTAGGAGCATTTTACGTAAAACCAGAACACTGGACTCCTTTCTTCCCACAAGACCCAACTGGTGTTATTATGGGTGCGTTTTTAATCTTCTTTGCTTATATCGGCTTTGATGCAATTTCAACAACAGCAGAAGAAACCGAAAATCCTCAAAGAGATTTGCCTATTGCGATTTTGGGAACATTAGTTATTTGTACAATTTTGTATGTGTGCGTAGCGTTAGTTTTGACAGGAATTGTTCCTATCGAAAGAATTGATATTCAAGCTCCTATAGCTCACGCAATGAGCTACATCGGGAAAGATTGGTTTGCAGGTTTAATTTCAATTGGTGCGTTGTGTGCGTTGACATCAGTTTTGTTAATTTATCAATTAGGTACAACAAGAATTTTGTATGCCATCAGCCGTGATAGATTTCTACCAAAATCTTGGAGATTAATTCATAGAAAATATAGAACTCCGCACGTGATGACGTGGATTTCTGGTATTGTGGTAATTGTTTGTGGATTATTCATGGATTTGAACATTTCCGCTGCGTTGTGTAATTTCGGAACATTCACATCTTTTGTTATTATTTGCTTGGCAGTATTGATTTTAAGAAAAACAAACCCTGATAGACCACGACCTTTCAAAGTTCCATTCTGTCCTTGGTTCCCAATTTTAGGAATCTTGATTTGCGGAGTTTTGATTGTCTTCTCATTGAAAACGCTAAAAACTTCTTCTGTATATTTCGCAATTTGGTTGTTTGTCGGAATATTGATTTACGCATTTTATGGTTACCACCAAAAACGTGTAGAAGAAAGAGGTCGAATAATTAGAAAGGTTAAAAAAGCTGAATAATATTGAAAAGGAAGTGTTTATCACTTCCTTTTTTGTACTACTTTTCTTTGAAAATAATTTCATACCCAAGTGCATCTGCAATATCTGCAACTTCGGAGAATTTAATTGTTTCTTTTTTCAGTTTTGCATAAAAATTTGAATAACAATCGCTAATACCCTTTTGCAGTGCAAGTTTTGCAATAAGTTTTCTCAGGGATGTACCCTTATAAACAGTAAGGGTTTTTATAAAATCTATTATTTTAATATTTTCAAATTTATATTCCATTTAATTAATTTTATTCTCTCTTTTTTTGAAACTCAAGACAGTTGACATATTATAGCTATATAGCTATAATTATTAATATATTCGCTATACTTTATTTGTTAATAGATATAAGGAGTTTAAATGAAAATCTGGAATTATAGTAAAGCCTTTACACTTGCAGAGGTTTTAATAACACTCGGAATTATTGGTGTTGTTGCAGCAATGACAATTCCAACTCTTATTGCAAACACAAATAATCAAAAGTACAGAAGTCAATTTAAAAAGACTGTATCAACACTTAGCCAAGCAGCAAAAATGAGTCAGGCGATGTATGATTTTGATTTTGGTGGAATAGGAGAAAAATGTTCAAATGATGGAGGAAAAGATAATCCTGAAAATTCTACGTCAATTTGTGCATTGCTTAATGGAACTTTGACTGGTGCAACTTATTTTAATAGTGTTACTGATTTGAAAATGCGGAAAGGGGATTCTATACTTTCCTATAATGCTACTATTCCTTATTCTGCTCTAGTTTGGAGTTTTAAAGACTTAAGTAGTTTTCATGCTTATACTTTGGCAGATGGTTCTCTTTTTGCATTTGAAAAAGGCTTAGGTCGTAATGCTTGTTCACTCGAAATCGGAGGCGAAATCAAAGACAATGGCTATTTCCCAGATGAAACGATGTCATTTTGTATTGGTTTTATTGATGTTAATGGTGCAAGTGGACCGAATAAAGAAGTCCGTTGTTCGGTAGGGGATAATTCATTGTCTAAAAACGATTGTATCGTTAAAAATAAGGATGTAACCGATATTTTTCCTGTCAGAATTCATGATGGTTCTGTTGCTCCAGCTACTGCAGCGGTTAGATATATTATGAATACTGAAAAATAACTTTTTAAGTATTCGAAAACCGACCTCGGCAAACAGCTTTACCTTCGAAAAGTCTAAGACTTTTAAGAGTTTTTATTTCTCTCGGGTGTGAGCCTTAACCGATGAATCTAATATACCATATGTTTCAAGAATTTGTAAACATCCGTATTTTTACCTACGTAAAAATACGACTAGCCACTTGGGGGAGTTTGACTCTTGACATCCTTGGGGCGTAAGGGTTTGCGGATGAGGGATTTTTTTGAGGAAAGGGGAGAGGGAAATAAGGGAATAAAGTCTATAGGTCAATAAGTTGATAAGTCTATAAGTTGGTTACGGAAGGTTTTAAGGCATTATGGCACTGAGGCGCTAAGGTCTTTATGTTTTTATGTCATCCTGAACTTGGTTTCAGGATCTCTTACTTGGGCGTTTAGTTAGAGATTCTTCGGGTAAATTTGCTAAAATATATTACTACTTCAACTGTTCACCCCTCAGAATGACGTAAATCTAATAAGGGGTTCGGGGGCTTTGCCCCTGATGACTCGAGCCATTTGGTCCTTCGTGTTTTTCTTTTTTAATCGAAATAAAAAAGAAAAAGTGAACAGTGAAAATGTCAGCCCCTCTCCCTTACTTTCTCTGGGAAACAACGGAATGACAGTACAGATAAAATATCTTGTGTTTGGTTAGAGATTCTTCGCTTCGCTCAGGATGACAAATTAATTACATAACGCACTTATAGACTTATCCACTTATTGACCTATAGACTTTATTGAACTTATTTCCCTATTCCCTTTTAAAAACCTTCTCAACTTTAAATAAAAAAAGAGCCTTAAAATTTAAGGCTCGTTGGAATTAAGAATAGCTGGAAGTATGAAAAAGATTAATTATATTAAATCTTTTCCGCAAATTTTTCTCTAGTAGCCATGCGGCTAATTAATAAGGATAACTATACAGAAATTTTTATGTATCATCTTATTTTTTATGGTATGTTATTAGGTGAAAAATATTAAAATATGGAGCTTTTATGAATAAAAAATATCTTATAGGTGCAATTCTTTGTTTTGTAATTATTGGATTTTTAGGTTGGTTTATTGTTCTTTCTGATGAGGCTCAGGAGAAAAAAGAACAATCAATGTTGCCGACAAAAATTGGTCAAAAACTTTGGACTTACAATATGAATAAGTATCAATGGCGTGAGTACCAAAAAACTGACGATGATGAGTCAAAAGAGGAAATTATTTTGCAGGTTCAAGCTCCGGAAGGCAATGGTGGCTATACCTCTTATAATTTGATTACCGGTAATGCTCAGGTTCCTAAAGAAGATGTTTGGGTTGGAGAAGGTAGTCAGGAATTTTTGAAGGGCAAAAGATTATATTCTTATTTCCCAAGAACTTTTGAGTATTATGAACTTATTTTTAATGGTGTGAAGTTTGTTCCGAGAAAATTGGCTAAAGATGAGATTAAAACATTATTAAAAGGTTATGAATTAATCTATGTTTCAGAGCTTAAAAAATCTTCTGTAGCATTGGATTTTTCAAAGCGACATAACAAGTTTGCTGTAATCAATGATATTGGTGATGATTTTTACAAATATTACATTGTTCCAAATGATAGTAAAAAAATGGAAATCGGTGATTTTTCTGACCAGTTCAAGTTAAAAGAAGGAAATGTTGATATTAAACTTCAACGCCTTGAAGGGTGTTCAAAGGCTTACCCTTGTTATGACATAAAAGTTAAATAGAAGAGGTGAATATTTATGGATAACAAAAAAAAATATTTTCAATTGAGAGAAGAATTTACAAAAAAGTATGAACCTGTTTTATATAGTTCAGAGCTTGCAGGATGGAATTTCTATACAAATTCTACAGAAGAAAATTTGAAAAAATATACCGAATCTCAAGAACAAATGAGTAATTTGTTTAAAGATAAAAAGATGTATGAAGAATTGAAAGCTATTCAAGAACAAGGTTTAGAAGATAAACATTTATCAAAACAGTTAAAGGATTTAGTTAAGGCTTTTTATAATGAAATTGAATCCGGAAATGAGTTGAAAGCTCTTCGTGATAAGGAAAATGAAATAGCTTCAAAATTTAATTCTTATGTTATGGAAATAGATGGCAAAGCTGTTTCAAAGGCTGAGATTATGAAAATCTTAGAAAAAGAACATAATCCTGAAATTCGTAAAAAAGCCTACAATGCAAATATCAAATCAGGTGATGAAATTGCAGATGATTTAGTTGAATTTGTTAAAATGCGTAATGCTTACGCTAAAACAAAGGGTTATGACACTTATTTTGACTATATGATTGAAGATTCTTACGACATAACTCCAAAAGAATTGGATGCGTTGTTAAGCGGTGTTTCATCTAAAATTGAAGCAAAATCAATCGAATTTGACGAAGAAAGAAAGGTAGAACTTGCAAAAAGTTTTGGTGTTAAACCTGAAGAATTGAAAGATTATCACTATGGATTGTTAACAGATAACACTCCTGAAAAAGCGGTTACAGAATATTTGACATCAAAAGAGCAAGTTGTCGATATTGCGAAAAGTGTTTATAACCAAATGGGTTTTGATGTCGATAATATGGGGATAACTTTAGACTTATTCCCAAGAAAAAATAAAAACACTCACGGTTTTGCTTTTTGCATAAAACCAGCAAAAGATGCAAGAATTCTTGCAAACTTAACCAACAACACAAATAGCTTAGATACAATTTTGCATGAACTTGGACATTGCGTTTATGATATTGGCCTAGATATAAACTTACCATTTCTAGAACAAGAACCATCTTCTTCTGCAATGACAGAAGCTGTTGCGATGATGATGGGCGATTTGCCAAAAACTGAAAATATTTTATCTCGTCTTGTACCTCAAGATGTTTTAGACAAATTCAAAGCGGAACTAAAAAAAGATGATGCAAGATTTGTTAATCGTTCTCTTCAAATTATTGAATTTGAAAGAGAAATGTACAAAAATCCTGATAGAGATTTGAAGAGTTTGTGGAGAGAATTGAAGCAAAAATATCTTCACAGAGGAGATGAAACAGAGTCTAATAATGAATGGGCAACAATTCCTCACTACTTATCTCATCCGGGGTATTATCAAAACTACTTTAGAGCTGGCTTAATTAAAGCACAACTTTACAATGCAATGATTTCTGAATTAGGTGAAATTTCTAAAAATTCAAAAACATCAAACTATTTGAATGAAAAATTGTTCAAGTTTGGTTCATCAAAGGATGATGCAGAATTGATTATGAAAATTACCGGTAAAACGCTATCAGAAGATGATTTTTGTAATCGAATAATCAAATAATTTAAGGAAAAATAAAATGTTATCACTTCTTACAAATCCGATAATAATAGCTGTTATTTTACTTTGCATATTGTGTTTGTGCAGGATAAATGTTTTGCTGGCTTTGATAATTTCATCTGTTGTTGGTGGACTTGTCGGTCATATTGGATTATCTGATGTGATGGATATTTTTATTCACGGTATGGGTGATAATTCTGAAACAGCATTGAGTTATATTTTGCTTGGTGCATTTGCTGCGTCTATGACCCACACAGGGCTTGCTCCGATTTTGGCAATGAAAATATCAAAAGTTATTAAATCTAAAAAGTACATGTTGATATTTATATTGACAGGAATTGCAATACTTTCTCAAAACTTAATTCCTGTTCACATTGCATTTATTCCAATCCTTGTTCCTCCATTACTTGCTTTGATGAATGAATTAAAAATCGATAGACGAGCTGTTGCTTGTGGTTTAGCTTTTGGTTTAGAAGCTCCATATATTGCTATTCCTGCGGGATTTGGATTGATTTTCCAAGGATTGATTGCAGAAAATATGATGCAAAATGGGGTCGAGGTTGTTAAAAGCGACATTTGGAAATATAACTGGATAATTGGTGCTTGCTTATTTGTCGGATTTTTAGTTGCAATTTTTATATCTTATAGAAAACCTAGAAATTATGAAAACCTTAAGATTAAAGATGAAATTAAGGTTGAGGACTTGAAATTAAATAAAAATCACTATATTACGCTAATTGCTGCCGTTATAACCTTAGGTGTTCAATTGTGGACAAATTCTTTGCCGCTCGGTGCTTTAGTTGGTTTGGCTGTAATTTTTGGATTTAAAGCAATTGACCACGATAAGATGGACAAATTGATAAATGAAGGTGTTGGATTAATGGGGTATGTTGCATTTGTAATGCTTGTTGCTGCTGGTTTTGCCTCTGTAATGAAAGCAACCGGCGGAATTAATTCTCTTGTTAACGCAATTACTCCATTTATGATGTCCAGCAAAATTATTGCAACAATTTTAATGCTCGTTGTAGGTTTGTTTATTACGATGGGAATAGGCACATCTTTTGGTACAATTCCAATATTGGCAGTTTTGTATGTTCCAATTTGTTTGAAATTAGGATTTAGTATTCCTTCTATGATAATTATTTTATCAGCAGCCGCAGCATTGGGCGATGCAGGCTCTCCGGCTTCTGATACAACACTTGGTCCAACGGCAGGGTTGAATGCTGACGGACAGCACAATCATATTTGGGATACGTGTATCCCGACATTTTTACATTACAACATTCCGCTATTTTTTGCTGCTATAATCGCTGTTTTAATTTTCCATTAATTAAATTTAATATATTATTTTTTTCGAATTATTTGCATGATAACATTAAGGAATTATGGTAGATGTTAATCAAGAATATGTTCCGCTCCACTTACACACAGAGTATTCATTACTGGATGGCGCAATTAGGATAGGGGATTTAGTAAAATTTTGTGCAGAACACAACATGCCTGGTGTTGCGGTAACCGATCACGGTGTCATGTATGGTGCAATGGACTTGTATATAGATGCGGATAAAAATAACTCGAAAGAAAGAGAAAAAGCTGAACAAGATCCGAATTATAAACCAAAATTAGTTAATCCGATTGTTGGTTGTGAATTTTATGTTCATGATGGGGATATTTCTGAACGTGATCCAAATCATAATCCAAGATACCACTTAGTTTTGCTCGTAAAAAATAACCAAGGTTATAAGAATATTGTTAAACTGGCTTCAAAAGCTCATATTGACGGCTTTTATATGAAGCCTCGTATCAACTGGGAACTTCTTGAACAATACCATGAAGGATTGATTTGTTCTTCTGCTTGTTTGGGGGGCGAAGTTCTTCAAAAGTTGTTAAAAGGTGATTATGAAGAAGCCAAAGCAACAGCTAAAAGATTTAAAGATTTATTTGGTGAAGATTATTATATCGAGTTGCAAGACCATGGACTTGAAGACCAAAAACGTACAAACCCTGATTTGATACGTATTGCAAAAGAACTTGATATAAAAATGATTATCACAAATGACTCTCACTATTTGAACAAAGAAGATGCGGACTGGCATGATACTCTTTTGTGTATGCAAACCAAATCTTCAAAATCTGACCCAAATAGATTTCATTTCCCAAATAATGAGTTCTATGTAAAAACGGTTTCAGAGTTGCGTGATGCGTTCAAATGGCTTGATAGTGAAACATTTGATGAATGTATAAAAAACACTGTAGAAATTTCTAAAAAGTGTCATATCACTGTAGAATGGAAAGCTCCGTTGCCGGATTTCCCTGTGCCGGAAGGTTTTACAGTAGATACATACTTAGAAAAACTTGTATATCAAGGAATTAGAAGAAAATATCATCAAGAAGAAATTGAGCCAAAACTCCAAGAACGTGCAAAATATGAGCTTGGCGTAATTGAACAGATGGGATTTTCAGCGTATTTCTTGATTACGTGGGATTTCATTCACTATGCCAAAACTCATGATATTCCGGTTGGTCCAGGTAGAGGTTCCGCTGCCGGTTCGCTGGTTGCTTATGCTCTTGATATTACGGACTTAGACCCGATTGAGCATAACCTATTGTTCGAAAGATTTTTGAATCCAGAACGTTTCAGTATGCCTGATATTGATACCGACTTCTGTATTGAAAAACGTGGAAAAGTTATTGACTACGTTGTAGAAAAATACGGAGCAGATAAAGTTTGTCAGATTATTACATTTAACACTTTAGCTGCACGTAACGCAATGAAAAGTGTTGCTCGTGTATTTGATATTCCATACGCAAGAAGTAAACAGCTTTCAGACTTAATTTCTGGTGATCCTGGGGCAAAAATCTCGGATGCTCTGCAAGATGGTATGGAATTGAAAACCTTATATGATAGTGATCCGGAAGTTAAAAGACTTGTTGATACCGCATTACACGTTGAAGGTTTAAAGAACGCAACCGGTATGCACGCTGCGGGGGTAATCATTTCCTATAAACCATTGGATGAGATTGTACCGGTTCAACATGGTAAAGATGGCGTTGTTGTAACCCAGTATCACAGAGAAATTTTGGAAAAAATGAAGTTGTTAAAAATGGACTTTTTGGGGCTTCGAAACCTTACCATGATTTCTAAAACCGTTAAATTAATTAAAAAATGTCAGGATATTGATTTAGATATTAACCACATTCCACTGGATGATAAACCAACATACGATATGTTAATTCGTGGTGAAACGGTTGGGGTATTCCAGTTAGAATCTCAAGGGATGACAAACCTTGTTAAAAAATTGCAACCCGACGTTTTTGAAGATTTAGGTGCTTTAGTTGCACTGTTCCGTCCGGGACCGTTGGGTTCAGGCATGGTTGATGTTTTCGTAGATAGAAAACACGGGCGTCAAGAAATCACTTATCCGCACCCAAGACTTGAAAAAGTTTTAAAAGATACATACGGAACAATGGTTTACCAAGAACAAATCATGCAGATTTTCCAAGAAATGGCAGATTATTCTCTAGGTCAAGCCGACATGGTTCGTCGTATGATGGGACACAAAGACCCTGCTGCAATGGCTGCTCAAGAAGATAAGCTCATTGCAGGTTCTGCAAAATACGGGATGAAAGCGGAAGATGCAAAAACTCTGTTTGAACAGATTCAGAACTTCGCTTCATACTGTTTTAATAGAGCTCACTCTTCAGCTTACGCATTTGTTGCTTATCAAACAGCATATTTAAAATGCCATTATCCTGTTGAATACTTGTCATCATTGTTATCAAGTGTTGCGGGCGACCAAGAAAAAACTCAAGCATATATTGAAGAAGCCTTAAAGTATGGTATCAAGGTTCTTCCTCCGGATATTAACAAGTCTTATCTTGAATACGCACCGGATGGAAAGAACATCAGATTTGGTTTAGCTTCAATCAAACAAGTTGGTGAAGGTGTAATTGAAGAAATTATCAAAGAGCGTGAAGCTAATGGTGATTACAAATCAATTTACGATTTTATCAAAAGAGTTGACGTAAAATGTGCAAACAAAAGAGCTTTGGAAGGTTTGATTAAAGCCGGTGCATTCTCAACTATCGAAAAGAGCCGTAAACAATTGATGGACAACCTTGAATACATCACGTCAACCGCTTCTAAAGAAGCTAAAGAAAAAGAATCCGGACAAGGTAGTTTGTTTGATATGCTAGGTGATACAGCATCTGTTGAGGATGCAAAATTCCATCTTTCAGGCTCTGACGAAGAATATGATGCAAGACAAATTCAAATTTTCGAAAAAGAATTTTTAGGATTTTATGTAACAAGTCATCCATTATCTACAATTCGGGATAAGTTACCATTCTTGATGACTCATAAAATTTCTCAAATTCCTGAAGTTCCAAACGACAAAGTTGTTACTATTTGCGGACTTGTTACGGCAACAAAGCAAATTCCGACAAGAAATGATCCGACAAAATTTGTTCGTTTTGTAACTGTCGAAGATTTGACGGGTAAAATCGATACCTTGGCATTTAATTCAAAAATTGCTGAGTATAATGACTTCTTGCAAAATGAGCAAAGAATTATCGTATCAGGAAAAGTTAGCAGACGAAGCGATGATGATCCGCCAATTATTTTGATTGATACAGTTAAACCTGTTGATAATTCAAATATTTTCACAATCGAATTGAAGGACGAATTGAAATTTGAAGAGTTGATGTTGATGAAACAAATGTTATGTAAATTCTCTGGTTCCGATCCAGTAATGCTAAAACTTCCAGATTTAACGGGAGATGTAAAGATTTTAGCTTCATCAATGTTCTGGGTAAATTCTTCAAACGATTTGGTTAATATGTTGAATAAACGATTTGGAGAACGAATTGGAATTTCAATAAAATCAATGGATTCAGATATAAAAGACGAGGTTTAAAACCTCGTCTTTTATGATGTGTTATTAGTCTAAATTAACATTATGTTCAAGAAAAGCAGATACATCAATTGGTTTTCCTGCTTCTTCTGCATTTTTCAAAACTTGTGGCAATACATCCATATTTTGTTTAACTTTAGCAGTATCTGCAACTCTTAACTCATCTAAATTAACATTGTGCAAAACTTTTTTAGATGATTGATCAATGATATCACAAATTTTGCCTATAAGTTTAATGTTTTCAGGTTTACTGTCTTCAGAACAAAGATGTTGAATAAAATTAAAGAATTCGTTATTTTTACTGTAATCCATTGTATAACCACCGGATAAAGTATCTTTAGCTATTACCGGAACTGCTTCTTTTACTGCACTCATGTGTTCTGAAAGACCACCCATTTTTGGTAAATCGTAATCAAATAAACGAGTTAAAAAGTATTTGGAATTAGTTGCATCAGAATTATTAATTACTGTTTCACATAACTCAACGGCACCAGGGTTTTTCTTACTTGTTGCAGGAAGCATCTCCAAAATATGCCCCATTATAGATTTCCCATTTTGGGTAATTTTCCCTAGATTAATATTTGTATTTAACAATTCATGAGTATTAGATAAATCAATAACATCTTGAGCTAAACCTAAATGTGTCGGGTTCATTTCATCTAAATGTTTTACGAACTCAGCAATTTCAGGATTGGTTTTGGCATAAGCCTTAATTGAACTCACCAACTCTTCGGTTGTATTTGCTCTTGGTTCACGAGTTACAGCACCCATTTGCATAAATCCGCCGCCTTGTAAAAAACGATTTGGCAATTTAGTAGCTTCATCCGAAATACTTGCTCCTACTTTTGAAAATAATGACATAGTGTAAATCCTTTCTAGTTTCTACATATTTGTTGTACTTATAAAGTTCAAATAGGCAAAAAAATGCTAAAATAAGGATATGTATTAATAAAAATTTACAAAGAACTTTTGAAAAAATTAAAAAAGTGCTTGAAATATAAAATTTAGCATGTACAATTAAGAGGTAACCCAAATAAGCGGGGGTAATTCAGTGGTAGAATGCCTCCTTGCCAAGGAGGATGTCGCGAGTTCGAGCCTCGTCTCCCGCTAATTAAGAAGACCTATCAAACGATAGGTCTTTTTAATATGTAAGGATAGAGGGTAATGTGCGTAAGCACAAGTCTCGTTGCTATGACTCTTTGCGAGATTTATCGAGCATTAGAGGCATAGTCCCTACTTGGCCCCCACTAAAATGGATGTTTTAAAACTTAGGCTATTTTTTGTGGGTAATCTGTGGGTAATTGCAATTTGGTTATTGATTTTTTTTATATATTTAATAGCATTAAGATAGAATTTCTATCTGGAAATTCATATTTGAAAGGTAATTGATTTTTGGTGATAATTTTAAATCCTGATTTGAGGTAAAATTCATGCGACTTTGTTGCAACTATAGGGGTATCCAGAATAAGATGTTTAATATTGTTGTTTTTACAAAAAGAAAGAAGCGTCTTGTATAAATTCAATCCGACTTTATTCCCTCTATAGTTTGCTTTAACAAAAAATTTTTTTAGCACGGCATCTTCTTTAGAAGCCTTTTTTAGCCCGATTGTTCCGATAACAGAGTTGTTTTCTACTGCTATCCAAAACATTCCTCCAGAATTTATAAAATATTCTTCTATATTTTGCAAATCCGGTTGCTCTGACAATGGAAGATTTATTTTTGCTTCGTTATTTTGAATATCTAAAACTAGGTCAATGACCTGTTTTTGGTAAGGATTTGAAAACTGTTTTATTTCATAAGTTTTAATCATACTCCAATTATATTTGAAATTTAAAATTAATACAAAAGAAAAGGGGCTCTTCGCCCCTTTCCATTCTAAATGAACAAAAGTCAGTATTTTTAACTGATGTATTAATAAAGTTATTTTGTTGTTTTAATATTCAAATCTGAAAATTTTTGTTACAAAATTTAAAACCTAAAAAGAAAAATTATTTATAAATTAAAGTTTTGATAATTTTTGCCGATAGAGATTTTATACGTAACTAATAATCAACAAGGAATATTTATGCGTGTAGAATCAACAAACTTTAATCCAACAACGAGTACTCAATCTAAAAATATTGATTCAAATAATACTGCTTATAACAAACCTCTTTTAGAGTTTAAAAATCAGGCAAGTGGTAGTGAAATATCTTCTACGGGAAAAGATGTTTCTGTTGGGAATAGTGCAACTGTTAAACTTAATGACGAAGTTGAATCTTCTATTCTTCCTAATTATGTTCAACAAAAAGTATCAATTCAATTGAAGAATGGTGATAAATTTGATATTCCTATTCATATTTCAAGTAATATAGATGCAGAAACAAACCAAAAAGCACTTAAAAACTTAACCAAAACATTATCTAATATTCCGGAAAATGTGTTAAAAGATTTAAATGTTGAATGTAAAAATATTATTTTAAGCCCAAATATCCTTTTTAATAAAGCAGCAACCGCACAGGCTTTTCCTGCGTTAAATCAAATGTTGGTATCTGCAAATAATTTAGCTCAAATGAGTGAAGGTGAAAGTGCAACAACCATCGTACATGAGCTGGGACATTTAGTTGATGATTCAAAAGAAATTGGTAAAGCTACAAAATTTTACGGTAAAGAATTTGATACCTTGAAAAAACTTGCGACATCTGAACTTGGTTTTAAAGAAGATTCTCACATGTATGATAAATGTAGTGAATTTTTTGCTGACTATTATGCTTTTAATGCTGGTGTTTTAGTCGATACACCAACAAGAAAAGCAAAAACTCAATTTGATTTGTTTGAAAATTATTTAAAAGATTTCGAAAATTTGTCAGAAAAAGATTTTAATGCCAAATATAAAGATAAAGGAAACGATATAAAACAAGTTGCATCTGCTTGGAAAGATTTAAAACATAATTTTGATTATTACTTAAGAAATGTAAACGATGGTTCCTTGAGCAATGAAGATAGGGCAGATTCAAGAAGAGAACCAATGAGTCCGGAACAAATCGCAGAAAAAATTAATGTAAATACAGCAAAAGAGCCACCGTAGTGGCTCTTTTTACGAAAAATACCCTGGATGCGATTCGAACGCATGACCTACCGCTTAGAAGGCGGTTGCTCTATCCAGCTGAGCTACCAGGGCTTACGCTTCTTATCTTAGCACGAAAATTTTTTCTTGCAAGTATAATTTTTAAAATTTTTCTTCCTTTCTTCTCAATCCTCTAACAAAAAGAAAAGAGCCATATAGGCCCTTGTTTATGAATAGCTGGAAGTATGAAAAAGTTTTTTCATTTTGTATTAGATTTTCTTACATTTTTATTTAACTAATAAAACTCTTCCTCTTCAACTATACAACTGTGTAATTCTATACTATCCAGTTGGGTAGTGTGTTGTTAATAAAAATCTACAAAATATCATATATTTTTTTTGATTTTTTATGTTTAAGCTATAATTTTTCTATACTGTAATTAATTTATAAAGGAAAAGATTATGCTAAGCGGAAATGAAATTAGAAAGTTATATTTAGATTACTTTAAGAACAAGCATCAACATACAATTGTTGAAAGTTCAAGTCTTGTTCCTGATAATCCAACAGTTCTTCTTACAACTGCTGGGATGTTGCAATTCCTACCAATATTTTTAGGAATTAAACCTTGCTCTTACGAACCTGCTAGAGCAACTTCTTGTCAAAAATGTGCTAGAGCGGGTGGTAAAGATTCTGATATTGAAAATGTTGGTAGAACTCCTCGCCACCACACATTCTTTGAAATGTTAGGAAATTTCTCTTTTGGCGACTACTACAAAAAAGAAATTATTCCTTGGGCTTGGGAATTTGTTACAGAAGTCTTGAAATTAGATAAAGATAGACTATGGATTACAATTTACGAAACAGATGAAGAAGCTTTTGACATTTGGAGAAGTGTTGGTGTCCCAGCAGAACGTATTAAACGTAAAGGTAAAAAAGATAATTTCTGGGGTCCCCCGGGAGCTTCTGGATCTTGCGGTCCTTGTTCAGAAATTCACTATGACTTAGGCGAACAATACAAATGTGATGACCCTAATTGTGGTATTGATACTTGCGAATGTGATAGATGGGTTGAAATCTGGAATTTGGTATTCACTGAATTATACCAAGATGAAGAAGGAAACCAATCTCCGCTAGGAAAGAAAAACGTTGATACTGGCATGGGTCTAGAACGTATTGCCATGGTTTGCCAAGGCGTTGCTTCTACATTTGAAACAGATTTATTGAAACCAATTATGGACAAGGTTTCTGAAATGAGTGGAGTTCCCTACAAACAATCTGAAAAAACAGATGTGTCATTGAGAATTATTACAGATCACGCAAGATGTGTTTCTTTCCTAATTTCAGACGGTGTTATTCCAGGAAATGAAGGAAGAAGTTATGTTCTTCGTATGATTTTGAGAAGAGCATTACGTCACGGCAAAATCTTGGGTATGGAATTACCTTTCTTGTACAAATTAGTTGATGTAATCGTTGAAAATTATGGCGAAGCATATCCTGATTTAGTTAAAAATAAACAAAAAATCATTGATACAATTAAAAAAGAAGAAGAACGTTTTGCAAAAACTCTAGACAGAGGATACAAAATGTTAGACGAATTTATCGAAAACAAAAAAGATATTGATGGTGAAAGTGCATTCAAACTTTATGATACTTTCGGTTTTCCATTTGAATTAACAAAAGAGATTGCAGCCGAACAAGGATTGAATGTTGACGAAACTGGCTTCAAAGCTGCAATGCAAGAGCAAAAAGAACGTGCTAAAGCTGCAACTGCAAAAATCAGTGTAACTGGAGATATGAAATACGCAAAAATCGAAAAAGAAGTTGGCTCAACTAACTTCATCGGTTATACAGATAATGAATGTTCTGATGCTAAAATATTAGCTCAAGTTGAAGGCGAAGGATATGTTGATATTGTACTTGACAAAACTCCGTTCTACGCTGAATGCGGTGGTCAAGTTGGAGATAGCGGGTACATCGAAAGCGAAAACTTGAAAGCCGAAGTTTTAACTACATTCAAAGTTAACGATTTGTACGTTCATAGATGTAATGTTCTAAATGGAGAAGTTTCTATCGGCGATACCGTTAAGGCTTATATCGATGTTCCAAGAAGAGAACAAATCAGAGTTCACCACACATCTGCTCACTTACTTCAAGCAGCACTTGTAAAAGTTCTTGGTTCAGAAGTAAAACAAGCAGGTTCTTATGTAGATGAAAGCCGTATGAGATTTGACTTTACTTTCTCTAGAGCTATGACATCTGATGAAATTGTTAAGGTTGAAAACTTAATGAACAAATGGATTGGCGAAGGTTATAAAGTTAATACCAAAGTTATGGGAATTAAAGAAGCTGAATTAACTGGTGCAACTGCCCTATTTGGAGAAAAATACGGAGAGACAGTCAGAGTTGTATCTATCGAAAAAGAAACAAAAGACGGTGTAGATTGCATTTCAAAAGAATTTTGTGCAGGAACTCATGCCAGACAACTTGTAGATTTAAGAGTTGTTAAAATTATTTCTGAAAGTGCAATTGCTGCTGGTACAAGACGTATTGAAGCAGCGGTATCAACTTCAGCAATAGAATATCTAAATGCAAAATCTGCTGAAATAGACAAACTATCAACTAAATTCAAATCTCACTTTGATGAAGTTGTTGAACGTGTTGAAAAATTGTCAGATGAAAATAGAGAACTTCAAAAAAATATTGAAAAACTTGAAGAAGAAAATGCAAGAAACAAATTTGCATCATTTATTTCAAAAGCTCAAGAAATTGAAGGCGGAAAATTATTCATCTCTAAAGTTGAAGGATTAAAATCAATCGGAATCAAAATCGGTTTGGAATACTTATCTAACAAACTTGGAAACAGTGTAATTATTCTTGCAGGAGAAACAACTGTTGCAGTTAAAGTTTCTGACAATTTTGTAAAACTAGGTGTTAATGCTGGTAAACTTGTTGGAGAAATCGCAAGAGCAACCGGAGCAAATGGTGGCGGACGTCCAAACTTTGCTCAAGGAGGAGTTAAAGATTCTTCTAAATTAGATGAAATTTTAACTAAGGTTGAAGAAGAAATTAAATCCGCTAAAGTTCAATAAGAAGAAAGGGAATAAGATGACAGTATTGAAAATTGAAAAATTACCACACAACAATATTTTGCCAGAATATAAAACAGAAGGAGCAGCAGGCATGGATTTATGTGCCGCAATTTCTGAGCCAATGGAATTGAAACCACTAGAAAGAAAACTTGTTCCAACTGGATTAAAAATCGAATTAGAACACGGCTACGAAGCACAAGTAAGACCTCGTTCTGGTTTATCTATAAAACACGGTATTACTTTAATTAACTGCGTTGGTACAATTGACGAAGATTACAGGGGCGAAGTTTGTGTTCCTATCGTAAATATTTCAAATGAAACATACACAATCCAACCAGATGAAAGAATTGCTCAAATGGTTATTGCTCGTGTTGAACAAGCAAAACTAGAAGTTGTTACGGAGTTAACTGAAACAACTCGTGGAGAAGGTGGATTTGGTTCTACAGGGAAATAATTAAATACATTTATTGAATGATTACAAACACCATAGTCAGTACTAAAATGACTATGGTGTTTATTTATATTTGAATAAAGAAAGGAATTATGAACTATGAGTATGAATGCAAACCCACAGGTGCAACCTCAACCAGCTGAAAAATCATGGCTAGTTACAGCTCTACTATCATTTTTTGTAGGATTTTTGGGAATCCATAGATTTTACACTGGATATATCGGAATCGGTATTGCTCAATTATTGACTTTTGGAGGATGCGGATTATGGGCTTTGATTGACCTTATCTGTATTTTAGCTAACAAATTCAATGATGCTAAAGGAAAAACTTTAACAGATTATAACAAAGTTGTTGCAATTGTTCTAGGAGCTTTATTAGTATTATCAATTATTGTAGGAATGTTGTCAAACCTTCTTTCAGTAGCAGCATTATTTGCAGGACAATCATAAGTAACAAATTAAGAGGAGATTTTTAAATGGCTATTACAGAATATGGTTCAGATACAACTTTGAACAAATTAGAAGGTAAAAACTGGGTTGCAACAATGATGTTGTGTTGGACATTAGGAGCATTTGGAGCTCATCGTTTTTACACAGGTAAAACAGGTTCAGCATGGGCAATGGCAATTATGACTCTTACTTGTTGTTTAGCCCCTATTTCAGCAATTTGGGCAATGATAGACGGCATTATGATTGCTATTGGTTCATGGAACCACGATGATGGAAGCGAATTATATGAAAGAATTAATTGGCTTGGCTATATTTATATAGCAGTTATGTTAATGACAATTCTTTACGTCTTATTACAATTGGCAATTTTCTTTGCAGCATTAGGTGCTGGAGTTGCAGCTGGTTCATAGTTAAATAATAATTGAGAAAAAGCAGTATCGAAAAATCGGTACTGCTTTTCTTTTAGAGAATAATATGAAAATAGATAAAATCTTGATAAATAGAATCTTTGTTTTGAGCTTGCCTTTTTGGTGTGCAGTCTTGGCAAATTTAGCCGTAAAAGCTCATTTTAAAGTTTTTTGCTTATTTAAACTAATATTTCATCACGAATGTTTAGGCTGTGGAATGACAAGAGCTTTTGCGGCTTTGAGCAGGTTTGAATTCAGGCAAGCGTACGAATATAATCATCTTGTCGTGATTGTAGCTCCTCTATTTTTCTTGATATGGATTTTAATGATAAAACAATCATTTAAAAGTAATAAAAAAGGAACCTGTGAAGGTTCCGTTTAGTAGTAGTAGGGGAAAAGGAGGAAAAATTATTAGTGTCAATTAAATTTGTTTTTAATTCTAATTACATTTTATATATCGGCTAATTTTTGAGAAAACTTTAATTATTTAGCCTTTATTGTTAAGAAGTTGTTACAATCTCCTTTTTATTATCTTTTCTCCAATAAAAAAGGAACCTAGAAGGTTCCGTTTAGTAGTAGTAGGGGAAAAGGAGGAAAAATTATTAGTGTCAATTAAGTTTTGTTTTTAATTTTAATTACATTTTATATATCGGTTAATTTTTGAGAAACTTTAATTATTTAGTCTTTATTGTTAAGAAGTTGTTACAATACAAAAAGGATTTCGCAATATCTTGCAAAATCCCTGATTCGGTTTGGGGTAAATCGGTGTTAGTAAGGATATGTTAGTAGATTAAGGTGTATAGAATTTAATCTACAATCGCAGAAATTATCATTGCGATACCAGCAATCCCTGCAACTGCACCAATTGTTCTTGTTCTTTCTGAAGTTCTAGTATAATGACGTCTTGTGTGAAGGTCATTATATGCACATCTGTCATAACATTGATGTTTGTGATTATGGAATCCACGATTTGGATATTTATCATGGTATCTACCCGCAGCAAAACAAGGTGTTGCTAAAGTTAAACATAAAGCTGTTGCGATTATCTTTTTCATAATGACCTCCTTTTGTATTCTCTTTTCTCTACCTACATCTATATAACGAGCAAGCAAATTAAAAGTTCAAAAATTTATTTGAATAATAAAAAAACGCCAGATTTTACGAGAAAACCTGACGTTTTTGAAATTATTTTAACTTATTTAATTTATATTAATTTGATCCGTTTAACAAGCCATAAGCAGCATCCCAACCGCTCATACCTCCTCTTGTTTTAAATTTAGCAATTTGGTTTACACTACTTTTTCTATATTTCTTAACTTCTTTTGCTGATTTTGCAGCTAATTTTTTGTTTTCTTTTCTTGTTGTTAAAACAGTATTTGCATAAGTCAAGAAATTTTTGTATTCATTGCAGCTATATCCAGCTTTCAATTTTGCAGGATAAGCATAAGCAGTATAATCATAAACATTCATTGCTCTTTCAGCATTTGCTGGTTTACCTTGAATAGCTTCCCAATATGTACTTGTTTGTTTTGTCAAAACAACAATTATTGCAAGTGGGTTGTAACCAGCGTTAGACATTAAGTTAACAGCAATTACATCTGCTTCTTTTTCCTTTTGAAGGCTTGCATAACTTGTAGCTAGAGTTGTAGCAGTTTCATTTGTTGAAATGTTTGTATCTGTTGCTGCTTGCAATAAAGATACAACCTTTCCTCTAGAAGCATGTCCTGCAATGATATGCCCTAATTCATTTGCAACAACCGCTGCAACTTCATTATCATTACCAGCATAAGCTAGTTCATTTGTTGAAACATTTACCACTTTATTAGTTGAATAATTAGAATTGTCAACTGCACCAGAAACTACTGCAAATTTAACATTTGTAGCAGAAATACCATTTTTTGTAAGTAAAGTTTGACCAACAGTAGAAACTCTATTTGCTGCATTGTAACTTGCAGCTGATGCTGGAATTGTTATTGCAATTGCAATAAACAAAGAAAATAAAACTTTTTTCATAAAACCTATTCTCCTTATATGATACACTCCAACATTTTATAACAAAATTTGTTTTTGTGAAATATTTTTTAGGTTATTGCTTTTTTTTATTTTAATTATAGTATATTGCTTGATATTTATAAAAAGGAGTAAAATTATGTTCTTAGAAAAATTAGAAAAATTCCAACTATTGTCTTTGGGCTTGGTTATTGCAATTGGCGGAGTGATTGCTTCTGCGGTTGTAACTAACGGATTTTCAAAAGATGTTGTATCCGTTACAGGTTCTTATTCTCAAAACGTAGTGTCAGATAGAGGGCGTTTTGAATTCACTATTCACTCTAGACAAACAAATAAAGCTCAATGCTTTGCAACTTTAAACAAACAACGCCCAACAATTATGAAATATTTAAAATCTCAAGGATTTGAAGATAACGATATTGATGTAAAAGCTCCTCAAGGCTATGATATTTACGCAATGAATTCTAACGGAGTTACAACAAATCAGATAATAGCGTATGATTCAACACAAAGAGTTTCAGTCAAATCTTCTGACGTTCAAAAAATTAAAAAAGTTTCTAATGATATAACTAACTTAACTCAGCAGGGCATTGATATTAGTGTTGATGAACCATCTTACTTTTATTCAAAATTAGCTGATTTAAAAGTTCAAATGCTTGAAGAAGCAACAAAAGATGCAAAACAAAGAGCTTCAGCAATGCTAAAACCAACACACAACAGAGTTGGTAAAATTCAATCTGTAAGTATGGGTGTGTTCCAAATTACTCCAACTGATTCAACAAATGTTTCTGATATGGGAATAAGCGATACTACTTCAATTGAAAAGAAAGTTACTTCTGTTGCAAATGTTACTTTTAGGGTAAAATAATATATTATTTTAAATTGAGCCGGTTAAATTTTTGCCGGCTCTTTGATTTATAAGAAGAGGTTCAACAATATAGTATAAATATTGAGTAGTAAACATTTATTAATTCTTCTCGGTTTTTGGTGTTCTTTATTTTATAATTTTTATATAACATATAGATTAATCGAGGTTATAATGAAGAAATTTTTTACTATTACGGGGTATTTCCTTTTAGGTGTAATTTTATGCTTATATTTAGCATTTTTATTTTATTTACCAAGAAAAATAGATTTGAATGTTTATAAGCCTGAAATTCAAAAACTTGTAAAAGATAATACTAATTTAACGTTGGACTATGATGATTTGAAATTAACAACATCTCCATTTTTAGAAGCAGGAATTAAAACCGGAAAGGTTAGTTTAAAACTTCCTGATGGAACAGAAGTCTTAAGTGCGGATTCTTTGAAGGGAAAAGTTTTTCTTCCGAGTTTGCTCGTATTGAGTGTAAGAGTTTCTAATGTGGATATTGAATCTCCGAAGTTGAATGTTGAAATACTTAACGGGACAAGTTTTAATGTTGGAAAAGTTTATGAAGATTTAGTAAATAAACAACGTAAAGAAAGATTAGAAAATCCTTCTTTAGAAGCAAAAGAACCGAATAATCATCCTATAGATATTTCAAAAATTAGAATTTATGTTCCTTCTGTAAATTTGAATAATTATTCTGCCGTGATTGAGGATACAAAAGCTCATCACAAATTAACCTTGAAGGGTGATAAATTAAAACTAGGATATTTTAATGGTAAAACTGCAAAATTGAAAACAGAAGCTCAGTTGTTGAGTGATGATAATACAAATGTTGTGGCAAAATTGGATGTCGATACATTCTTACCGGAGTTTAAGCAAGAAAAGAAATTCCAAAATGATGAAGAAGTTTTTTCTCTTCCTTTTATAAATCCGGTTACCGCATATCGAACTTATGATTTGAAATCAAATATAGATTCAAAAATTAAGGTAAGACAACACAAAGTTGATAAAACTGTTTTATTGAATGGTTATGTTGATATTGAAAATACAACTGTAAAATTGTCAGGGTTGCAACTTCCTGAATCTTATTTCAGATTAAAATCAAACGGAACTGTTTCTAATATTGATACAAATATATTTGTTGCGGATTCTGAATATTTGAATTTGTTTGGAACAGTTGATTATGGGAAGAAAAATCCTTACATTGATTTGAAATTGAAATCTCCAAAAGTTCATTTTGCAAATGTTTTAAATATCACAAAAGCATATTTGGATGCAATTCACATTAATAATGATATTGCTAATATGTCTGCAAGTGGTTATTTGCTTGCAAATGCAAGTTTGAAAACTGATTTTAAAGATATTGTATCAACGGGTAAAATTTTAGTTCGTGATGGTAATATTGTGGATAGAAATATTGGATTGTTATTCAATAATATGAAGGCAAATATTTTCTTTGACAATAATACATTGCAAGTTAAAGATAGCCACATGTTGATAAATAATAAACCTCTTATTTTCTCTGGTAAGATAGACTCAAATTCTATTGCTAATTTCGATGTGAAGGCTGACAAAATTCCGCTTACCGGTTTGTATTTAGCTTTTGCACCAAGAGAAATTAAGCGTGATTATAATTTAGTATCAGGAAATTTGTCAATAAATTCTAAAGTTTCTGGCGAAATCAAGGATATTTCAGCATTATTAAAAACTGATTTAGAAAATCTTGTTTTGCGAGATAGAGCCGGTAATTTTGTTTTATCAAATGCAGATTCTAAATTTGTTGTTGCAAATTATTCCGGAAAGATTTTTGGTAAGTTGGTTAATAAAGGATTTTCATTCTCATTGCCGGTTACTCATTCTGTAATTAAAGATGATTTGTTGACTGTAAATATTGATAATAAAAATGTAACTTTGAACAAATCAAAAGTTAGAGTAAATAATAATTCAGATATTTATTTATTCGGGAATATAAAAAATTATCTATCTGATATGCAGGTAGAACTTAGAGCGGATGGAGGTCTTGTTGCCTCTGATATTGCTAATTTTATCGGGCAAGAAGCAACTCCTTATTTTGATATGAGAGGGGTTATTCCTGTTAAAGCTATGTTTTCTTCTCAAGGAAAGAGAATGAAAGTTATCGCACAAGCTATTGCAAATGATAGTAATTATATAACACCTATTAAAATCAATAGTTTGGTGGGTAATCAATCTTTCTTCCAATTTATTTTGAATAAAAATGATGAAACTTTAAAGATTTCAAATTCAGGTTTGTATTCTCGACCACATGGTGCAGCTTTCAGCGATAATTTATATTCAAATATGGGTGGTGCAAGAGAAGTTGTTAGTGTTAGAGGAATGGTTTCAAACTTGAGTACTAATCCTTTTATAAACTTGTTTAAAGTTTCTATTCCTAGAGAATTAGATGGCTCTATTTGTATATTTAATCGTTCTAAATTTACTGTTGGCGGACATTTGTTCTCATTCGGGAATTTGTATTCTCCAAGATTGACCGGAGATTTGACTATTAGAAATTTAGAAATCCCTGAAATTCAAACTAGAATGCGTCATGGTGTTTTGAATATCAATAATCGAAATCTTAATGTTGCGTTGAATGATATAGATGCAAACGGTTCAGATTTTAGAATTCTAACTCAAACAAATTTTGATTTGATTCCGTCAATGATATTGTCAGATGTTAGGGTATTTTCAAGGATGTTAGATGTTGATAAATTGATGGTAGTATCAGACAATTTGATGAAATCATTGCCTTCAACATCTTCGAATACATCATCTTTGTCTGGAGCTTCTGCTGATATCCCGGTAACAATTCAACGAGGTATGATTCATTTTTCAAAAATTAAATCCGGAAATATTGTTGCCGATAATACGTCAGGCAGAATTTCTTTAGCAAATAACATTTTCCACTTGGATAGATTGAGAACTCACGCAATGGGTGGAAGTGTTGATGGAAATATTGCAATGAATCTTGCTACCACCGATTTAGCTGTTAAGGTTCGAGGTAAAAACTTTGATGTTGAAAAAGCCTTGTTGGAACTTATGGATATGAAAGATACGTTGTCCGGTATAATGAACTTTACAACTGATATTTCATTGAAAGGTTTGACAATGGAAGAACAGATGAAATCATTAAAAGGATCTGTTGATTTCAATGTGAAAGATGGGCGGCTTGGACCATTCGGAAAATTTGAAAACTTTTTGATGGCAGAAAACTTGAGAGAAAATGCGTTTTTCTCTTCTACAATCGGTTCTGTAATAACAAATATTGCAACAATCGATACATCTCACTTTAATAATTTGTATGGTCATTTAACTTTCAAAGATGGTTGGGCAAATATTGCACCGATTAAATCTCAAGGAAATGTTATGTCAATGTATATTGCAGGTAAAATTAACCTCCTTGATAACAGTGCAGATATGAAACTTCGTGCAAAATTGGCATCTGCTTTTTCTGATAAGTTGGGTCCTGTTGCAAATATTAACCCTATCAATTTGATTAAAAATACTCCGGGGTTAAATGTTGTTGCAGTTAAAACATTCTCAATATTCTGTCAATCTGTTTCTCCTGAAGAATTGAAGGCAATCCCTCATTTAGGAAAAGGGAAAACAGATGAAAATGCAACTAAGTTCCAAGTTGTTCTTCGTGGAGATACAAGAAAACCTTTGAAAATGATTAAATCTTTCAAATGGTTAGCATTGGATTCAGAGATTCAATCTGCTCAAGATTTTGTTGATACTCTTCCAACTCCGGCAGAAGGAGAAGAAGGTTTGACTGTTGAAGAGTTAATCAAGTTGAGAGAAGAACAAGCCGCAGCTGCTGCTCAAGGTTTGACTGTTGAACAGTTGGAAGCAAAAGAACAACATCAATCATTTTTCTCAAAATTTAAAAATAAGAAAAAATAAAAATATAAGATAACAAAAACGGGGTTGAAAATTCAACCCCGTTTTTGTGTTAGAATTGTCGTATGAAAATTTTCAAAACATCTATAATTTTGTTATCTTCGTTTTCGGTGGTTGTAGGAGGTTTATATCTTTCTTATTTGTATTTGTTTCCGAATGTTCTAACTTCTCCCAAAATGTTAGCAAAATATGAAAATATTTTATCTCAAAAACTTAGTATGGATGTTTCATTGTCCGGTTTGGAGTTAAAAACTTATCCCAATTTTTCATTTGAAATCTTTTTAAAAGATGGGCGTGTAAAAACAAAGAAAAATAAGGATTTGCTTTCCATCAATAATTTGGATTATAAAACTAAAAATTTTTCTATAATGCCTGCGGTTATCAATGCGAAGAGTATTTATTTTGATGTAACTCAGCGTTCTGAATTTTCTCAAAATAAAACTCAAAATCAGAAAATAAAATTTGATATAAATTATATGCCGCAAGTCAATGTTGGTAAAGTTTATTTAAAATTGGATAACAATTCTTCTTATGCGGTTGTTGAAAACTTTAAATCAAAATTAGAAAATGATGCAATTTCTTCAACTTTTCTTGCAAAGGTTAAAGTACCATATGTGAAAGATATGATTTTAATTGGGCAAGATGGAAAATTTATTTATCCCGAAAATCATAAATTTTATTTGGACAATTTATCATTGCAATTAGGTTCGGCGAAATTGTTTGCGAATGGAAATTTAGAGGAGCTGACTTTTACAGGAAAAGATTTATCTGTTTCAGAATTAGAAAAAAGTTTTTTGTATTTTTATAAATTGAAACATCCTAATAAGAAGAATTTTATAGAAAATTTTCATAACATGTCGGGTTTAATGGATGTGAATTTGCTATTAACAAAAGGTGGGCTTGTTGGAGATTGTAAGACTAAAAATTTAAAAGCCTTATTTTTCGATTATAAAATTCCGATTTCTTTACCGATGACAAAATTTGTTTTTTCAGGACGGGAGATTACTGCAAAAACCTCCGGCACATTCGGGGGAGAACCAGTTCATACCAATTTCTATTTAAAGGGATTGGGAACAAAAGATTTAGTTGCAACCGGTTCTGTTTATTCATCTTTAACAAATAATTTTTCAAGAAAATATTTCCCAATGGTTAAAATATCTAAAAAGGCGGATGCTAGCGTAAGATATTTAACTCATAACGGTGTTGTAGATATTGAATATAACTTAAAACTTTCTAAAGGCAGTGATTTAATAACTAAATTTGCAAGTATAAATAATGCTGAAAAAACAAGAATTATTTCTGCTAAAACTCAAAAAATTGGAGATAAAATCACTCTAAAAAAATATAGTTTTGCTTTTGATAATAATGTTGATTTAATTACAGGGCAAGGATTGTTCTTAAAGAAGGATGGACTTTACAAACCTGATAATATTACTCTAAAAACAAATGGGCAATTGCCGGTGTCTTTATTAAGTTCAGTAATTCATGATTATCTTAAAGGTGGAAAATTCTCCGCAGATTTAAGTTATAAATTCCCAACGAAGACTCTTTTAGGCTCAATGGATTTGTATGATGTTGCACATAAGGATTATTTATATTTAGAACACGCAAAATTTGATATAGGAAATAATGATAAAATTGTTCTCCACTCAAAAGGAACTTTTTTCAATTCTCCTATTTATGTTTCTATGATTGCTGATAACAATTTTAGAAAAAATCTTTTAGTTCATGATATAAATATTCATTTGAAAAAATATATTGTTACGAAAGGTAATTTAGCTTCTATTCCGCAATCAAACAATCTTTCTTTGAAGGCTTCGGATTTTTCGGATTATAAAGTTGAAGTTGAAAAGGGACAAATTTTAGTAGATGAAATTTATCATAGAACATTTACTCTTCGTGATGTAAGAATCATTGGACGGATGAAAGATAATATTGTAAACTTTATCATTCCAGAAACAGCTTATGCAAAGGGAGAATTGAGTGGTAAAGGTCGTTATGATGTAAAGCGACACAATTCGGATATTTATTTCTTTGCATCTGATATTGATTCTAATGAAGTTGCAACGAATATTTTTAATTTCAAAGATCAGATTAATGGTTCTGCTTTTGCAACTTTACACCTGAAAACAAAAGACAAATTGAATGATATTAAGGCTCATGCGACTTTTGCTATCTCCGATGGTTATTTGCCGCAATTAGGTTCAACAGAGTTTATGGTTGGACAATCGCAAAAACACAAATTCCTAAATAAAATTAAAAAGTCCTTTACCTTGTCAAAGATTACAAATATTGATTTTTCAAAATCTAATATTTTCTATTCAAATCTTAGAGGTTCATTCTTGGTGGATAATAGCAAAATTCATAATGTGAAGATTTATTCTCAAAGTGATTATCTGTCTTTATTTATTGAAGGGGATTATAATATTGATTCTGAACACGCAGATTTTTGTATCTGGGGAAGACATAATAAAACAGAAGAGAAAAAGATTAGAATTTTTAAAATCCCTCTAACTTTAATTTATCGAGTTGTATTTAGAATTGAAAAAACAAAAGACATGTACAAGGCAAAACTTGCTCAAATTCCACCGATAAAGATTAAACCAATGGATATTGAATCCGTATTTAAGGTTTCTGTTTGCGGAAACCTTAACGAAGGAAATGTAAAAGTTCAACTGAAAGATATTCGTTAAATTTCATCTAATAGTAATGTTGGTTCTGGAATTGGATTTTTGAAAGAATCTTCAATATTCAAATCATTTGCGTTTTGCAAATCTTGTTCTGCTAATTCTTCGTTTCCAAGTTTTTTGTAAACTTCTGCTCTTTCAAAGTATAATCTGTTTTGTAATAAGAATATTCTGTCTTCATTTGATTTTATAAGCAAATCATTATAAATTCTTAGGGCGTCTTCATAATGTTTGATATTGTATAAAAACTGAGCTTTATCCCACAAGAAAGAATCTCTGTCCTCATCGGTTTGAGCATTTGCAATTTCTTTATCAAAATCTTTAATCGCACTTTTATATTGTTTTGTATAGTATTTGATAAAGATTTTGTTATCGAAATTCATAACATTGTATTCATCCGGTCCAAGTTTGTATGCTTTATCATAATCCTTGATTGCTCCATCATAGTCCTTAATTTGGAACTTAGAATATCCTCTCAATGAATACCAAGTTGGTGCAATTGGGAAAATTTTTGAACCAATAGTTGCAAGTTTTATTGCCTCATCATATTTTTGATTATTGATTAAGTTAAGTGTAATTTTAAAAGGTGAACCTATACAAAAACAAGCAATAATGATTATGATAAGTCCAAAAGCCTTAGTTAATTCTATTTTGAAAAGATTATAATATTTTTTGTCGATAAAATCCGTCGGGTTGTAAACAGTTTTTTCAAATTCCCCAAAATTATTTTTTAACCATTTTTCAAAGTGGATGGTATTAATATATAATAATGCTTGATAGATAGCAAAGATAATAACAAGCATCGGTAAAACAGTAAAATACCATTTCACGTTAGATAAAAATGCGTAGTGTGGGAAAATTACACCATATAATAAAACAATAAAAGACAAGAATATTCCGATAGTTGTAATTCTTTTATGCTGTTTAATATATTCCCAAATAGAATTTATTTGGTCTTCGTTTATAATTTTATTAAACTTATAACCTTGAAATGTATTGTTGATTGACTTAATTACAGTTGTACCATCCTCATTATTATAAAAATTCATTGGTGCACGTTTGAATAATCGTTTTAAAATATTAAACTTAATCATATAAAATGTATAATTCCCTCTTACCATTCAATGATAACATATTAACGTCTTATTTTAACATTCCCCTACCGGTATTAAGTGTAAAAATATATTAAACCGTTACTATTCGGGCTTTTGATGCTTATTGTTAATTTTGTGTTTTCTTAATATATCGTTACACGTTTGTTTTATAAATGTTATTTCAATAACTCTTCAATTTTGTCTTGAATTTCTTCAGGTGTTAAGCCCTTGTAATTTATTCTTGAAGATGTGATTGGTTGTTTGTAATCGTATTTGTTTATAGAACGAGAATCCACAATTACTGAAGGTGGTAAAATTGACCACTTATACAATGCTGTTGACATTCGTCTATAGAATTTGTCTAACCATTCAATTTTTTGTTCTTTTGAAACTTTGTTTTTTGTTTCGTACAAGAATGTTGAATTGAGCATATCATAGTAATGTTCTTTTTTATTTTCAATTCTCCAAATAACTTCATCCAAAAATTCATAAGGCATAAGTGCATCTTCTGCAATCAATGGTTTTCCTGTTTTAGGATCAATTGCAAGTTCTGCCCCTGGTTTTTTCAAAATAATAGCTTCTGGAATGGCGTTTTTCTTTGCTCTATTTTCATTCATCCATCGAGCTAATGCAAAGAGTTTTGTTTTCGGTACATCTGCAATCGGTGCAAAACCTCCGGACATATCACCGTTTATTGTTGCATAGCCCATATAAAGTTCTGATTTGTCAGATGTTGCAATCGGTAAACAAGAACCGAATTCGTTGCTTATTCCCCACAAAAACATTGCTCTTGAGCGGGCTTGAATATTATCCATCGTGAAAGATTTTGTGTATCTTCCATCCCAGCTTTTTTCTACTGTTGCGAATAATTTAGTTAAACAATTATTAGTTGTTTCAACCATATCTTTAATTGGTGCTTCGGTAAAATTTATACCCAAGTTATTGGCAAGTTTTTCCGCATCGGATTTGCTTTCAGAACTTGTAATTTTAGAAGGCATACTCACGCCAAAAACATTTTCTTTCCCTAAAGCATCTGCTAAAAGAACTGCACAAACTGTTGAGTCTAACCCTCCGGAAAGTCCTAATACTGCACGTCTAAATCCTGTTTTTTTGAAATAATCTCTAATCCCTTGAATAATTGTTTTATAAGTTCGTTCTAAATCAGGTTCATATTCCAAGGTATAAACTTTAGCCTCAGTTAAAGTTTTTTCTAATCCTTTTGTTAGCGGATAAATTTTACCTAAACCCAAATGAGGATTAACTATCATAAATTGTTCTTTGAATGATTTTGCACGAGCTAAAAGTTTTCCATCTTTGTCAAACACTCTGCTTGAACCGTCAAATGAGCTATTATCAATTGCACCTACTTGGTTTACATAAATAATAGGAGTGGAATATTTTTTAGCAACAAATGATAGCATATTGTGTTTTAATTGTTCTTTTTTTGCTCTTGTTGGAGAGGCAGAACAATTGATAAATACATCCGGATTTTCCTTCGCTAATTCGTCAATTGGGTCAATTGAATATAATGTTGTGTCGTTAAAAAATTCCTTGTTGTTCCAACAGTCTTCACAAATTGAAATTCCATATTTTTTACCATTTAAAGAATTAACTTTTGCACAATTTTGAATTTTGTCTTCATCAAATTGTCCAAGAGTTGCACTAGGTTGATTTCCCACAACCGGAGAAGGTTCAATATATCTGTAATCATTAAATTCTGAATACGTAGGAAGTAACGATTTTCTTATAATTCCCTGAATTTTTCCATTTTGAAGTACTGCAACAGAATTATAATATTTTTTTCCTGTCAAATGGTCGTATTTTCTTGGTTCAACAAAACCTACAATTGCAGAGGTTGATTTTGTTATTTTGGCAATTTCTTTTAGCCATTTTACGTTTTCTTCAACAATAATCGGGTGTCTGTCAATTGTGTCTTCAATAGGGTAACCCATAAGAGTCAATTCAGGGAATACAACAACATCCAATCCGATATTTTGTGCGTGTTTAATATATTTGATAACTTTTTGAGCGTTGTACTCAATATCTCCTGCAATAGGATTAATCTGAGCAAGCCCGATTGAACCGCTTTTAAACGGCTTTAATAATTCTTTTAACTCTTTTTCAATCTCTTCAGAATTGTTACCTTCATCATATTGTTCAGACAATTCGTAAATTTTATTTTTAATTTCTTGATTCATTTTTCAACCTCTTAGGTTAATTATATATGAAAAAAAATGATAAATATAATAACAATTACTTACTCTTTTGCCAATAACTATAAGGTTTGTATAAAATATCCCAATACGAACTTGACCTTCCACTAGGATTTATACCCCTATGAGCATAATAATAACAACCTTTTTGGTTTTCAGAATGTACCAATGTTGGCTCACAATGGGAATTATAACTGTATTCGTAAGTATTATATGTAAAAATATCATATCCCCAACGATTTGAACCAACAAACGGTCCATTTGTATCAAAAAGCAATTTGAAATACCGTGTACCATGTCCTCCTATAACTGCAAAATAAGTAAACATCATCCCGTCCTTTGTAATAAAAGCTCGATCATCATTATAAGCAGGAAAATAATTTGAAACATGCCCTGACAATGGTTTCCCAAACATATTATTAAATGTAACTCCTCTTCCAAATAAATAAGAAATCCCATTTGAAATTCTTGTTATTCCGTCAAATTGATTTTCCCAGGCTTTATTAAGGTCTGGGAGAATATCGTTAAAATCTGAATCTGTTGAAGAGGTAACTAAACCAGTTAATGTATCATAGCCAATCTCATTTGCGGTAGCCAGTAATGCTTGTTGCAAAACGGCATCAGCTTTTTTAAACTTTGACTCTAATACTTTTACTTTATAGTTTGTAATCAACCCAGGAATTGTCATTGCCGCAACTATTCCTATTATCCCAAGTGTGATAAGCACTTCTGCAAGAGTAAATCCACGAAGCTTGAAATTGTACAATCTATCCTCCTTAATATAACATCTTAAATATAAAATAATTATCTTATATATAAGTTAAATTTTAGTTGATTGTCTTATATTTGTCAACTTTAGCTTAAAAAACGTATAATTATCTCAAATATGAGGTAATTATGTCGTCAAAAAATGAACTGAAAATATTAATAATGAAAGAAGCCTTGACGGTTCAAAAATTGGCGGATTTGCTTACCGAAAAGACCGGAAAACAATATACTCAACGAAGTTTGCAAAACAAAATTTTCCTAAGTTCATTGAATTATGATGAAATGGAAATAATTGCAGATTTACTTGGTTACGAAATAAAAATAGAAAAGAAACAAAAATAAATTTCCATATTGAAAAAATTAGGTTTAGTGGTAATATTTTTGTATAGATAGCGGTATCGTCTAGTGGTTAGGACGAGAGATTCTCATTCTCTAAACAGGGGTTCAATTCCCCTTACCGCCGTTTTTATTTTTTGTATTGTTATAGAATCTCACCCCCCACGGGGTTCAACCTCTCAAGAAATGATACTTAATCGTTTCTTTCGGCAGAGTCCTTACCGCCGTTTTTATTTTTTGTAGTGTTATAGAATCTCACCCCCACGGGGTTCAACCTCTCAAGAAATGATACTTAATCATTTCTTTCGGCAGAGTCCTTACAGCCGCTTTTATATATTTTTATAAAAAATAGATGCATTATCTCTTAAATTTATCCAAAAACCTTCTAAATATGCCCTTTTTCTCAAATTGTTCTTCTGGGAAATCAGCTTTATATTTGTCCATCAAATCATTTGTTGCTTTTTTAAGTCTTAACTCTCCTGCTTTTGTCTCCTCCAATTCTGCGGCTTTCTTTGCTTTTTGAGCCTCACGTATTGCACTATTATTTTTATCTCGTTTTTCCAAAAGTTTTGATAATTCCCCAATTTGTTTATACATATCAAACTCTTTGAATTTTTTATATTCATCAGCGGCATTCTTCCCATAAAGAGTTCTAAAAATTTGTGGTTCATTTGGATTATACCCTCCGTAAGTATCTTCGCATCCAGAGGAATTACAAGTAAATTCATGCCATTTACCCAAATTGCTTTCTTCTCGTCTAAAATTTCCTAAATAATCAGTATTATCATTAGGGTTTGCACTTCTTATTTTCAAATCATAGGCATCTTTTTCTAAACAAACATCATACATTTTTACGTTCTTAACGTCATCACCTAATTTTTCTAATTTTTTAATATGTGACAATTCTGATTTTTCAATTTCTGGATACAGCTTAGAATTTATCTTTAATGCCATTCCAAAATTTTGATTACTTTGAACATTGTTTATTCTCATATACACCTATCCTTCTATAATTTCAAATTTAATAAGTATATTAAACCCCGTAAAAATAATTTTTGTCAACACAAATGAATAATAAGAGTCTTTTTATTCATATTTATAACCATATTTTATACAATATTGTTGCATTTTTTCTGGATGTTCAACCAAATCTTTAGCATCTTAATTTTTTATGCCCATCATTAGAGGAATAAAGTCTTTTGGAGCCTACAATATTCAAGATTTTAAGTTTCTGTTACAATTCTTCAACCTTTGGATTCAAAACAGTAGCAAAATTTGATTCGATTTGAATCAACCTCTCATCATTTGGAAAAAGTTTTGATAACTTTTTAATAAAAGACCTTATGCTTCGAATATCTTGTTTTTCTAAGTACTCTAAATATTCTTTCTGACTATATTCTAGAAATGTTTCAAGACTTTTTTCATATTCCTTCTTTTTAAAATAACAATTCGCAAGAACAAATAGTGCATATACATTCACTTCCTGCAAATCTTTTCTTATTGGCTCTAAAATTTTTACAGCATCATCGAATTGCTTAAAGTGAGCCAAAATCATTGCATTAGCTTGTTGAACCCAAATATCATCAGGATATTTTTCCAACACTTCTTTCATCAATGCACTGACTTTTGCATATTTTCTTTGCCTATATAAGACTCCTATTTTAATTGAAATTAAATCAAGGCTTTGCGGGTATAATTTTTGCCCTTCTTCAACGTATTTCAAAGCAAGAGAATATTTTTTCATTGCTAAATAGTTTCTTCCAATATCATAATAAATGTTGGAATCAGTTTCTCCCATTCCAAGGGCATAGGCTTTTTTGAAATATTTTGTAGCTGTTTTAAAATCCCTTTCTGCATATGAATAGATACAACCCATTCTGTATTGAGCAAAATCGTATTCAGGCATGATGTCGATTGCAAGTTGACCGTATTTTTTAGCTTTTTCTATATCATTTTTTACAACTTGATAAATCCAAGAAATTCGAGGATACATATCATAAACTTGGGCTGCTTCTGTTGTTATAAGGCTTTCTGCTTTTAAAAAGTTTTCAAGAGCTTTATCATATTTCTCTGTCATATAATAAATGAAACCTTTTCTGTAGTATCCGTAGAAATTATTTCTGTCGGCAATAATAGTTTTATTGGCATATACCAGTGCTTTTTTGTGATTTCCCAGCTCGCTATAGCAATATGAAATTTGGTAAAAGTTAGATGTGTCCCCTAGTTTTTCTGCTTCAAGAAAGTATTTTAGGGCTTCTTCTGTTGTGTTTGGTGTAAAGTATGCCCACGCTTTTCGTTTATAACAGTCCACTTCGTCAGGATATTTCTTTATTGCTTTTGATGCGTATGCTATAGCTTTTAATTGTTCTCCGATTTGTTCATAACAATAAGATATTTTTGTGTATAAATAAGGGCTGTCATAGTTCAGTTCTTCTGCCTTTAAAAGACTTGGCAGAGCTTCGTCATATAATCCTAAATCTTCTAATGTATAACCTTTCAGGTAATGCGCATAACTATTTTCGTTATCAAGTTCAATTGATTTGTCTATATATTTAAAAACTAAATCTGTTTTTTGAGCATCTCGTCCAACCAACCACGCCATACAAGCATACATATCATCTGATTCAAAACCAAGTTTTTCTGCTTCTAAGAATTTTTGGAAAGCTAAATCATCCTTATTTTGATTATATAAACATTTTCCTTCGTTATATAATGCGTAGCCTTTACTGAGCGATTGTTTTTGCTCAAAGTTTTTTCTAAATTGAATGATTTTATCTCTGCTCATAAATTATTACCTTCTTTTATTTTAACGAAAACGCCGATATTTTCAATCTCTAACAACGTTTAAGCCCTAAAATGTATAAGTTGTCATACTTCAATATTAAGAAATGTAACAAATATATAAAAATTAGATACGATTTAGGCAATTTTTAAATCTAAAAATACTTTATATAAATGTAAGGGAAATGAGATAAACAAAATTAAGGGGAACAGATTATGAGAAACGATTATGAAATGATTACAGTTAATGATTATGTAAACGAATTAGACAACGTAAAATGCTTATCAGCATCAGAAGTTGAAATATCATTACAAGTAGAAAAATATATCTTAAGCCAAAAAAGATCTGAAACTAATGCTAAAATCGTTGAAGCTCTTTTAGCTTAATAAAAAAGATTTATATTCTGAGGAAAAATGAAATTCTTCGTATTCTCCAGAATGACAATAAAAACGATTCAAAATAAAGTTTAAACTAAGCAAAATAACAAATATAATCAACACACTCATAATCACTCATCTCTCATACTCTTTTCAAATAGTTTTAGAAGTACAAACTATAACAAAATCAGGCGGAATTGATTACATCAATTCCGCCTTGTAGTATTGTAAAACGGGATTTTTTATAATATCTTAGAATAAGAAATTACAAAAACGGAGATAATATATTATGAAGATATTAGTTGGAATGTCAGGCGGAGTAGATTCTTCTACAACTGCATTACTATTAAAAGAACAAGGGCACGAAGTTATTGGTGCAACAATGGCAATTTGGGGTAAAGGCGGAGTTTATGCCGAAATCCAAAAGAAAATAAATTCTATGCCAAACAAACCTTCAACTCATGGAGCTTGTTTCGGTCCGGATGAAAAAGAAGATATTGCGGCAGCAGAAAAGATTTGTAAAGAAATAGGTATTGAATTTCACGTTTTTGATTGTGCAAAGCAATATGAAGAAATTGTTTTGAATAATTTCAAAAAAGAATATCTTTCAGGAAGAACTCCAAATCCTTGTATTTGGTGTAATTCTTTAATCAAATTTGATGTTTTACCTTATCTTGCTAAAGAAAATGGCATTGAGTTTGATAAATTTGCAACAGGACACTATGCGAGAGTTGAACAAAATGAAGATGGTCGATACTTATTAAAACAAGGTCTTAGTCCAAATAAAGACCAATCTTACTTCTTGTATAGATTGAAACAAGAACAACTTGCAAAAATTATGTTACCTCTGGGAACTTATTCTAAAGATGAAATTCGTAGTATAGCAAAAAGCCACGGATTAGAAGTAGCTGAAAAACCTGACAGCCAAGACTTTTACGAAGGTGATTATAATGAACTTCTTCAAGTTCAACCTAAAAAAGGTAACATCGTTGATATGTCCGGTAAAATTTTAGGAGAACATGAAGGAATCTGGAATTATACTATTGGACAAAGAAAAGGTATTGGTATCAGTGCTCCGGAAGCTCTTTATGTTGTAGAACTTCGCAAGGATACAAATGAAGTTGTTGTTGGATACAAAGATGCAACAATGAAAGATGAATTGATTGCGACAAAAATGAACTGGATTCCGTTTGACAAGTTGGAAAAAGAAATTAGTTGCAAAGCGAAAATTCGTTCAACTCAAAAACCGGAACCGGTAATCGTTAAACCGTTAGAAAATGGAAACATTGAAGTACATTTTGAAAATATGCAAAAATCAATTGCTCCGGGGCAATCTGTTGTTTTATATGATGGAGATATTGTTCTAGGTGGCGGAATTATTGATAGAGTTGCATAATCTCAAACAATGACATTATAAAAAATTTAATAATAAAAAGGAATGGTTATTAACCATTCCTTTTACTTTTCGAGGTTGTTTATTATTTAACTTTTTCAAAAGTTAAAGTATCATCTTTCACATCAATTTTGATTTTATCCCCCTTCAAGAAGGTTTGTGCCAAAATCAATTTTGATAACGGGTTTTCTACTTGTTGTTGAATTACTCTTTTCAATGGTCTTGCACCATATACAGGGTTGAAACCTTGAGTAGCCAAGAATTCTTTTGCATCATCTGTTATTTCAAATTCTAACTCTTGATCTTTCAACAAGTTTCTCAAATAATCCATTTGAATATCAACAATCTTGCTCAATTGTTGTAAAGTTAAGGCTTTGAAGAATATTGTTTCATCAATTCTGTTTAAGAATTCTGGTTTGAAACGTTGTCTTAATACAGCCAAAACTTTTTCTTTTGTATCTTTGAATTGTTCAGGAGAAAGCATTGAATTCAATGTATCTTCAAGGATAATATCTGAACCAATGTTACTTGTCATAATGATTAAGGTATTTTTGAAATCAACAGTTCTTCCTTTTGAATCAGTCAAACGACCATCATCAAAGATTTGCAACATGATATTGAATACATCCGGATGAGCTTTTTCAATTTCATCAAACAAGATTACTGAATAAGGTTTTCTTCTAACAGCTTCTGTCAATTGACCACCTTCTTCGTATCCGACATATCCCGGAGGAGCTCCAACAAGTCTTGCAACATTGTGTTTTTCCATATATTCTGACATATCAATACGGATTAGGGCATCCTCATCATTGAACATAAATTCAGCCAATGATTTTGCAAGTTCTGTTTTACCAACACCGGTTGGTCCTAAGAATAAGAACGTACCGATTGGACGTCTTGGGTCTTTTAATCCTGATCTAGCTCGACGAATTGCATCAGATACAGTATCAACTGCTTCATCTTGTCCAACCAAACGTTTGTGCAAAATATCTTCCATATGAAGTAATTTTTTCATTTCAGATTCAACAAGTTTTGTAACCGGAATACCTGTCCATTTTGAAACAACTTCATCAATATCCGCTGCAGTAACTTCTTCTTTCAAAAGTTTATTATCAGTGTGTTCTTTGTTTTGACAAGCTTTTAATTTCTTTTCTAATTCAAGAAGTTTACCATATTTCAACTCAGCAGCCTTTTGAAGATCGGTATTTCTTTCGGCTTCTTCAATTTGGGTTTTAACTTTGTTGATTTCATCTTTAACATCTGCTTCTGATGTAATTGATGCTTTTTCTTTTTCCCATTGAGCTTTTAGAACATTGATTTTTCCTTCAAGTTCGGTTACTTGTTTTGTAATATCATCAACTTTTGCTTTAGCTTCGTCAGAATCTTCTTTTTTCAATGCTTCACGTTCAATTTCAAGTTGAATTTTTTGACGCATCATAGTATCAATTTCTTCCGGCATTGAATCAATTTCAATACGCAAAGAACTAGCAGCTTCATCAATCAAGTCAATTGCTTTATCCGGTAAAAACCTATCAGTGATATATCTGTCTGACAATTTTGCGGCTTCAATAATAGCACTATCTAAGATTCTTATTCCATGGTGAACTTCATATTTTTCTTTCAAACCACGCAAGATACTAATTGTATCTTCAACAGATGGTTCATTAACCATAACTGGTTGGAAACGTCTTTCAAGTGCAGGGTCTTTTTCAATATATTTTCTGTATTCATTGATAGTTGTTGCACCGATTGTTCTAAGAACACCACGAGCCAACATTGGTTTTAACAAGTTTCCAGCGTCCATTGAACCTTCTGTAGAACCTGCACCAACAACTGTGTGCAATTCATCAATGAACATTACTATCTCACCATTGGATGATTCAACCTCTTTCAAGACAGCTTTTAAACGTTCTTCAAATTCTCCACGGAATTTAGCTCCCGCAACTAATGCACCTAAGTCCAAAGATATAAGTTTTACATCCTTCAAACTTTCAGGAACATCACCACGAATTATACGTTGTGCTAAACCTTCAACAATTGCTGTTTTACCAACTCCAGGTTCACCAATCAAAACAGGGTTGTTTTTTGTACGTCTGTTTAATACTTGGATAATTCTTCTAACTTCTTCATCTCTCCCGATTACGGGGTCAAGTTTGCCTTTTCTTGCTAAATCGGTCAAATCAGTAGAATATTTTTCCAAAGCCTTCATATTTTCTTCTGCATTTTTTGTATCCACTTTGCTATTACCTCTTATATCTTTCATAATTTTTAGTATAGAACTTGAAGTTACTCCATTAGAGTTTAATAGTGATTTAATATCGCTGTTATCAAGTTCTGTCATTGCAAGAAGGATTGATTCAATACTAACAAATTCATCCTTCAACTTTTTGCTTTCATCCATTGAAAGTTCCAACAACTTCATTGTTTCTTGGCTTAAATAAAGCCCTTGACTATTTACAGGTCCGGATAATTTTGGCAAACTTTCAATTTTTGAAACAATTTTGTTAATAAATCCTTGGTTTAACAGATTTAATTCTGTCAAATAATCTTTGATTATTCCATCGGCTTTAATCATCGCAAGCATAATGTGTTCCGGTGTCATTTGGGAATTTCTGTATTCTCCCATAATAGCATTTGCACTTGAGATAATTTCTTGAGAATAATCTGTAAACTTATCAAAATCTAACATTTACACCAACTCCATTCATAATAATATTTTCTATTATTATTTTAATAGTATTTTGTGTAAAGTCATTAGAAATTAACTTTTATTTAATTATTTTTTTAGTTGTTTTAGTTTTTTATATGCCGAAAAGATTATATCCCGAGCTTTTATTGCTTCTTCTTTCGTTGTTGGAGGGGTATTTTTTAAAGGATAGCTAATTCCTAAATTTTCGTATTTGGGAATAGCCATATCGTGATATGGCAATACATCAAGAGCTTTAATATTATTCAAAGTTCCTAAAAATTCACCCAGTTGAGTTAGGTATTTTTCGTTTAAAGTTATATCTTTTACGACAACATGTCTTATCCAAACAGGAATATTTTTATCCGATAAATATTTTGCAAATTTTAAGATATTTTCATTTGGAAGTCCTGTAAGTTTTATGTGTTCTTCATTATTAATATGTTTAATATCTAGCAAAACTAAGTCTGTATATTTTAATAAGTTATCTATTTTTTGAGTATTGTCTGGGTTAAACAAAATTCCGGATGTATCTAGTGCAGTATGAATATTTTTTTCTTTGGCTTTAATAAATAATTCTGTTACAAAATCTATTTGTAAAAGGGGTTCTCCACCGGTTACAGTAATTCCGCCACTTTTTACAAATTCTTTTACCCCGTCATATTTTTCTAGAATTTCATTAACCGTCATTTGTTGATTTTTTTCAACAGACCAGCTATCAGGATTATGACAATATTGGCAACGCAATGGACAACCTTGCATAAAAACTACAAAGCGAATCCCTGGACCATCAACAGTCCCACAACTTTCTATTGAATGAATATTGCCAAAAATTTGTGCTGTCATAATCTCATTTTATATAATTATGTTAGCTTTTGCAAATATTATTAACACCTTTTTGGATAAGTTTTACAGCTGAATAAGTTCCAAGAGATAAAAGCCCCACCCCAAAAGCCACACGACTTTTATTTTCTTTCATGCCAGATAAGCCAAACTTTTTCAACCCTGCAATCATCGAGCTAAACCTATTGTTATAAACCTTTATTTTTTCTGCGGATTTCAACGCAATATCATCCGCATCAGGAATAAATTTTGTATTGAAATAAGAATCTGTACCTGATATACAGAATTTTTTAGTTCTGTTATGAAGGATACTATTTTTTAATTCTTTTACCATATTTTTAATAAAAGCTTTTTTATCTCCTTCTACAAAATATTTTTGAAATTTTTTAATATCTATATTTCCAAATGTCTTATACATAAGGCATTGAGTTTTTCTGTAAAACATACGAAGAGGTGCGGTAAATTTACCCAAAAGAGGTCTTGTGCCAATGTTATCCTTATGTAATCCTGTTATATGGACATAGTTCCTTGAGTTCTTTACATAAAATTCACTTCCTGCTTTTTCAGCCCAACCATTTTTACCTCCGCATGCTGGGTCTAAAATATTCCCAGCATTTTTGATTAAATCTGCATTAGTTTTACTTGTCGTGTGATATTCTGTTCTTAAACCTAATGCTCTAGGCAACCCATGTTTAATACCTTGATAACCTAAGTATGTACCGCCAGCAATCTGTGCTGCACCTATAGCATTTTGCCTATCCATTTTTCCTACCTTTACTTCTATATTTCTATAAAAACATTTCTGATAACAAAATTGCTATAAATTAAAAAAGCCTTTAATTTTTCTTAATTTACAAATTAATCTGTTACAAAATCTATTTGAATAAGAGGTTCGCAACCTCTTACAGCTATTCCATCATTTTTAACAAATTCTTTTAAGGCTTCATATTTTTCATTGACAAATATTACTTATTCCTTTTTTAATAAGTTTTCCCCCAGAATACGTTCCAAGAGTTAAAACTCCGGCACCAAAAGCAACTCGACTTTTATTTTCTTTCATCCCTTTAATTCCGAATTTTTTCAACCCTGCAACCATTGCACTAAATCTATTGTTATAAACCTTTATTTTTTCTGCTGATTTTAGGGCAATATCATCCGCATCAGGAATAAATTTTGTATTGAAATAAGAATCTGTTCCTGAAATACAGAATTTTTTAGTTTTGTTATGAAGAAGCGTGTTTTTAAACTCTTTTGCAATATTTATAATAAAATTTTTTTTACCTCTTTTTCTAAAAAATACTTCAAATTTTTTAGCATCTATGCTACCTAATGTCTTATACATAAGGCATTGCCCTGTTCTATAATACATCCTAAAAGGTGCAGTATATTTATATTTACTCAAAAGTGGTTTTGCTACTTGATTATCTTTATGTAACCCCGTTATATGAACATAATTTTGAGAGTTTTTTATGAATAAATTTCTCCCAGTTTTTTCCGCCCACCCGTTTTTACCTCCAAATGCCGGATTTAAAATGTTTCCTGCTTTTTTTATTAAGTCTGCATTTTCTTTACTTGTTATATGATATTCGGTTCTTAATCCTAAAGCTCGTGGCAAACCATGTTTTATTCCTTGGTATCCAAGAGAAGCCCCTACTGTAAATTGAGCTATACCAAGTGCGTTTTGCTTATCCATCTTTTTCCCTTTAAAGTTCTATTTATATTATTATAAAATTACTCAAGAAAAAATTTTGCTAGTAAAAAGCCCTGCAAATGGTTTTAATTTGCAGGACTTTTCAATTTATTTAACAAATTTTAAATTGCACTGTGGAATGTTCTAGAGATAACATCATCTTGTTGTTCTTTTGTCAATTTGATGAAGTTAACAGCATATCCTGAAACCCTAACTGTTAATTGTGGATATTTTTCAGGATGAGCTTGTGCATCCAATAATGTTTCTCTGTTAAATACGTTTACGTTCAAATGGTGTCCGCCTTTTTCTACGTATCCGTCTAATAAATTTATTAAATTTTCTTCTTGTTGTGTTGTCATAATTTTGTTTCCTTTTCTTTTAAATTGAGTATTTACCCATTCTCGAAATCAAAGATTTCGAAGCTCCTTCAATTGGAAGGAATCTAAATATTTGATTCGCAACATCCTGCATCAAGTTGAATATTCAAATCGCCCATAAAGATTTCATCTTTTCCTAATGCGTTAGGAATAATTGAGAATGTATTTGAAATACCATCTTGAGCATCGTTGAATGGAAGTTTCGCAACAGAAGCTAAAGATGCAACAGCACCGTTAGAATCTCTTCCGTGCATTGGATTTGCACCTGGAGCTAAAGGAATACCAGCTTTTCTACCATCTGGAGTATTACCTGTTTTCTTTCCATAAACAACGTTTGATGTAATTGTTAAAATTGACATTGTTGGAATAGAGTTTCTATATGTATAATGTTTTCTAATTTTTGACATAAAGTTTTTAACTAAATCAACTGCAATTTGGTCAACTCTATCATCATTGTTTCCGTATTTTGGATAATCTCCTTCAACTTGGTAATCAACAACAACTCCATCTTCATCACGAATAGCCTTAACTTTTGCATATTTAATTGCAGAAAGAGAATCTGCAACAACAGATAAACCTGCAATACCAGTTGCAAAATAACGTTTTACATCTCTGTCGTGTAACGCCATTTGAGCTCTTTCATAACAATATTTGTCGTGCATATAGTGAATGATATTCAAAGTATTTACATACAATCCAGCAAGCCATTCCATCATATCGTTATATTTATCCATAACTTCATCATAATCTAAGTATTCAGAAGTTACAGGACGATATTTAGGACCTACTTGAACTTTAAGTCTTTCGTCAATACCACCGTTGATTGCATATAACAAACATTTTGCAAGGTTTGCTCTCGCACCAAAGAATTGCATTTCTTTACCAACTACCATTGATGATACACAACAAGCAATTGCGTAATCATCACCGTGTGTAACTCTCATCATATCATCATTTTCATATTGAATAGAAGATGTTGTGATTGAAATATGAGCACAATATTGCTTAAAGTTGTGAGGTAATCTCTTTGACCATAAAACTGTTAAGTTTGGTTCTGGAGCTGTACCCAAATTTTCTAATGTATGCAAATAACGGAATGAGTTTTTAGTAACCAATGTTCTTCCGTCAATTCCCATACCACCAATAGATTCAGTTACCCAAGTAGGATCACCGGAGAATAATTCATTGTATTCAGGTGTTCTTGCAAATTTCACAAGTCTTAACTTCATAATAAAATGGTCAATTAACTCTTGAGCTTCTTCTTCTGTTAATACGCCTTCTTTCAAATCTCTTTCGATATAAATATCTAAGAAAGTTGAAGTTCTACCGATACTCATCGCTGCACCATTTTGTTCTTTAATAGCAGCTAAGTATCCAAAATATAACCATTGAACAGCTTCTTTTGCATTTCTTGCAGGTTGAGAAATATCAAAACCATAAATATTACCCAATTCAATCATTTCTTTAAGAGCTTTAATTTGTTCAGAAATTTCTTCTCTCAATTGGATTCTATCAGGAGTCATTTCGCCTTCAAGAGATTTAAATTGTTCTTTTTTATCTTCGATAAGTCTGTTAATACCATACAAAGCAATACGTCTGTAATCACCGATAATTCTTCCTCTTCCGTAAGCATCAGGAAGACCAGTAATAATTGCAGAGTGTCTAGCAGCTTTCATTTCTGGAGTATAAGCATCAAAAACACCTTGGTTATGAGTTTTTCTGTATTTTGTAAATACTTCAGAAACTTCAGAATCCACTTCATATCCATAAGATTTACAAGCTGACTCTGCCATTCTAATACCACCAAATGGTTGCATTGAACGTTTTAGCGGAGCATCTGTTTGCAAACCTACAATTGTTTCTAAGTTTTTATCAATATATCCTGCTCCGTGTGAAGTGATTGTAGATACAACTTTTGTATCCATATCAAGAACACCACCATTATCACGTTCTTTTTTTAATAAATCACAGCATTCTTGCCACAATTTTGTTGTAGCTTCTGTTGGTTTAGCTAAAAAGCTTGAATCTCCTTCATATGGAGTGTAGTTTTTTTGAATGAAATCTCTTACATTGATTTCTTGTTGCCATTTTCCTGAGATAAACTCCGTCGTTGGATAAGTTTTCTTGTCCAAAGTTGATTGCATTTTGTTTCCCTCCTAATTGTTATAAATAGTTTTGATAAATATTTGTCTAAAAACACATAAACCTATCATGGGTAATATACTACATGTTTAGTTAAAATAAAAGTTTTTGATTAAAAACTTATACATTCGTTACGTAATTTATTTTGAATATAATGTTTAACGTGATATAATTGAGTTATGAGAAATTGGCGGATAGTTATTGGTTATGTATGTTTGGTTTTAATTGCAATAAGTATGCTATATCCGTTTTTTGCAATGATTAATCTATCACTTGTCCCTAATGGAGAAATTTTTAACCAAGGAGGAAAGCTTATTTATTCTCCTATAACCATCGATAACTATATCAGTGTTTTCAATAAAATTCCATTATGGAAATATTTTATAAATAGCCTTTTTGTAGCCATTGTAACAACTCTTGGACAAGTTATAATATCAGCCCTTGCAGGATATGCATTTGCAAGAATGACTTTCAAATGGAGGGATGGATTATTTTTGCTTGTCTTAATTACAATGCTCGTACCTCCTCAAGTTAATATTATCCCATTATTTTTCTTAATGCGTCAATTTCATTGGATAAATACATATCAAGCGTTAATTCTCCCAGGATTGTTTGGCGGGTTTGGGATATTTATGATGCGTCAATACTTCTTAGGCTTACCAAAGGACTTGGAAGAATCTGCAAAAATTGATGGCTGTAATATTTTTTCAACCTTTTTTAAAATAGCATTACCTCTTGCAATTCCTGCAATAGCAACTCTTTCAATTTTTACATTTGTTACAACTTGGAATAGCTTTATGTGGCCTTTGATTGTAACAAATACCGAATCTATGAGAACACTACCCGTTGGATTAGCAATTTTCAAAGGAAGTTTTAGAGAAATCACCCTATGGGGAGATTTGTTAGCCTGTTCAGTAATTTGCACAATTCCTGTAATTGGAGTATTCCTTTTGGGTAAAAAATATTTTATAAATGATATATTGCAAGGTGGAGTTAAAGAATAAAGGAATTTATAATGACAATTCTTACTATAACAATTGCGGTAATGGCTTTAATTATTTTTGCGGTCTATGGAAAACCAAGTTCTAAACCTTCTAATCAATTAAAATTTGAAGATATAAAAATTGATAAAGAGAAACAATGCGTTATGATAGGTGCTTCTTTTTATAAGTTTTCAGATATTGAAAAGGTATATGTTTGGGAACAAGGAAGGCAAGCAAATATTTTAAATTCAGTAGAACGTCCTTCTCTTTTTAATCTTTTTACTCCAGAAGAGAGAAGATTTTATTATTTAGCGGAGATTAGTTTTTATTTAAAAAACGGAGAATGCATAAAAAAAGAACTCCATTCTAAAGGAGATGTCTATGAACTCTTACTCCATCTAAACCCATATGTAGAATTAGATGACTCTCCAGAAACATTTAAACCAACATTCATGGATAGTCCTTTAGCAATATTAGTAAGATATTTATTATGGGGATGGTATTAATCTAAAAAATCCAAGCATCACTAATTTTTTGAGCAACTTTTGAGTACCAACGAGGCTGTTTAGGTTTTAGAGGGAGAGTTAAGAAATCAACGTATTTAGGATAATCTTCTCTATCTAAAGCAATAAAATTCGACACCTTGCACTGAGCAGGGTCCTTTTTTATCAAATTTGCAAATCCGAGTTTTTTATAAAACCCCAAAGCCCTTTTTTCGCCAACTAAAAATACATCCGTAAAACTTGAATTATCTTTATTAGCTTCAATTGTTTTTTGCATCATCTTTTTGCCTAGTTTAGCACCTCGGAATGTTTTATTTACAGCAATTGAATCCACATAAAGAATATAATCTTTTGAGCCGTCAACTAAATCATATCCATAAGATAAGCAAGCTCCTTGAATTTTGTTTCTTTTATCTTTCGCAAGAAGCAACGTCATATTACCATCATCATTTTTAATAATGTGTCTTAAATAAGAAACAAAGTTTTCAATCATTTGATTTTTTATTCTTTTAGGAACTGTATTGTACATAATCCAAGAAGGATCGTCTGTACAAGTTGAAAAATTAGCACAATAAAACTTCGACAATTTCTCTAAAAATTTCGGATTTTCTATTTCTGAAGGCTTAGCTTCTTTTAGGGTTAACTTACCTGATGCAGTTTTGATTATACTTGGATGAATTGGGTTTAATCTTGAGGTAAATTGAGGGGTATTAAAATTTGTACTTTGAATATTCATACTGAATAGAAAACCCCTGAAAATAAAAATTGCTTAATTATTTTTTTAGTATTGCAAATAAGTTTTCAAATTCTGGAAAAGAAATATTTACCCATTCAAAACTATTTATTTTTATTTCTTTATTTGTAATCAAACCGGCAACGTATAAACTCATTGCAAGTCGGTGATCGTGATAAGTTTCAACTTCACATTCGCCTTTTAGAGATGTTTTACCAGAAATAATCATACCGTCTGGAGTTTCTTCAATTTCAGCCCCAAGTTTTTTTAACTCTGTAACAACAGCTGTTATTCTGTCAGATTCTTTATTTCTTAAATCTTGAGCATCTGCAATTACTGTTTGTCCTTCTGCTTGAGTTGCAAGAACTGCAATAACCGGTATTTCATCAATTAATCTTGGAATTATTTCGCCAGAAATTTTACAAGATTTTAGCTCCGGAGAATATTTAACTAAAATATCTCCAACTTTTTCGCCACAAGTTTCTCTTTCTGAAAGAATTTCAATATTGCCGCCCATTGATTTTACAACATCTATAATCCCTGTTCTAGTAGGGTTCAAACCGACATTTTTAAGAATAATTTCGGCATTTGGAACAATTAACCCTGCACAAATAAAATAAGCAGCCGAAGAAATATCTCCCGGAATTTCAATATCGATTGGTCTAAGTTCAGATTTTTCAATAGAAACGGTCGTTCCTTCAACCGATAAATTTGCTCCCATTGCTTTTAACATGATTTCTGTATGATTTCTTGAGGTATAAGGTTCTGTTACTCTTGTGATTCCTTCTGCGTTGAGTCCTGCAAGAAGAATACAAGATTTAACCTGAGCAGAAGCAATTGGAGAATTATAATTTATCGCTTTTAATTCTTTCCCAGAAATTATTAGAGGAGCTTTAAAATTATTTGATTGAATATCCCCGCCCATTTGTTCTAGTGGAGCTATAACTCTTTTCATTGGTCGTTTAGAAAGGCTGTCATCCCCTATGAGAGTTGAATTAAACTTTTGACCAGCTAAAACTCCAGCCATAAGCCTCATTGTCGTTCCAGAATTTCCACAATCTAGAGGGCTATTTGAAGATTGTAATACTCCAGAAGAATTCACAACAACAGTTGTCCCTTCTTCCTCAAATTGAACCCCTAATTGTTTGAAAATATTCAAAGTGGAATGAGGGTCTTGCCCATTGGAGAAATTTTTTATAATAGATTTACCTTTAGCTAATGCTGAAAAAATTATTGCTCTGTGCGAAATTGATTTATCAGCGGGGATTGTTATTTTTCCATTTAGGGAGTTGAAATCTTTTGTTATTGTAATATTCATAACTTTTATATTATCATAAAATCCTCTGTTTATATCATTATTCCTTTAAGATATTTGTGCTATCTTTATGTTATGTACTATAGAGGAAGATACAGTTTTACATCAATTTTGATTATGAGTGTATTGGCATTTTGTTATTATAATCCCAAAATGATTGTACCAATACTAATCACTGTGGCATTACTTGCTCTTCCTGGATATATAATTTACACAATTATCAGAGATAATGCTTATAAAAACAGCATTAAATACGTACATAAACGTTATGTTTTCAACCAATATACTCTTACAAACGACCATTGTACAGTTAAATATACTCCAGATGAAAAGCTTGTTGTAACTGATAACATAAACAAAAATACAAGACGAGATATTAGAACATTTACAATTCCAAAATCTCAAAATGTAAATGTGAACAAATTATGGAATAATGTTTGTAAAGTATTTGATGATTTTGTATGTTTAGACTCGTTAGTATGTTTCTTTAATTACGACACAACAGTTAACGTTAAAACTATCAAATTAAAAGAAGGTCCAAAATCTCCAAGAGAAGAAAATATTACCATCGACACATCTAAAAATGGTCCTAAATTTGTAGATATGAATAATGTTCGCCCTGATTCTTTTGGAGAGGGTGCAGCTCTTGCTCAAAAAGGTCGAGAACAGTTTGTAAATATGGATAGTATCCAAGAAGCAAAAAAAGTTGAAGAACGAAAAATTGATGCCCCGGAATTTGTAGAAATGGGTGATGTTCTATCTGCTGAATCTAAAAAAATCGATGTAAATAATGCAACTGCAAGTGAAATTGCAATTCTTCCTGGGATAAATATTGTAATGGCAAAAAAAATTGTTGAATATCGAGATACAAATGGATTATTCAAAAACGAAGAGGATTTTTTCAAAGTTGCAAATGTAAAAGAACATTTTATACCTAAAATAAAAGCAATGATTAAATTTGGTAATAAACCAACACCTAAAAATGACGATGATAATGACGAAGGTAGAATTATAGATTTTTAATGGTTAATGTTTATAAAATTTTAAAAGAAACAACAGTTGAAGGGCCAGGAAATCGATTTTGCATATGGGTTCAAGGTTGCAAAAAGCATTGTCCAGAATGCTGGGCAAAAGACACGTGGAATTTTGGGTGTGGAAAAGAATATTCAATAGAAGAACTTTTTAAAATGATGGATAAATCCAAAATTGAAGGTATAACTTTTCTTGGAGGAGAACCATTTGAACAAGCAAAGGAATTATCAAAACTTTCCAAAATGGTTAAAGAAGTAGGATTATCAGTAGTTTGCTTTACGGGTTACACCATAGAAGAACTTCAAGCTAAAAAAGACCTTGCAACTAATTCATTCTTAGAAAACATTGATTTACTTATTGATGGTGGTTTTGAAGTCGAAAAATATGACTTATCCAGACCTTGGATTGGCTCTTCAAATCAAAGATATTTATTTTTAACAGACAGATATTCATTAGAAGAAATTTTAAAATACAAAAACAAAATCGAAGTTAGAATCTCACAAGACGGGAAAACTGAAATCAACGGAATGGGGGATTTTAGCAGTATAAATAAAAATTTCTGTTTACAACTAGGAAAAGATAATGTAAAATAGTATCAAAAGAGGGCTTTTTAATGGATACAAAAACAATTACTCAACTATCAAAATTATTTAGAGCAAGATTTCCATATATTTACATTACAACTTGGGAAGAAGATAGAGCAATTTCTCTAATAAAGAAAATGGCAAAATCTGAAAAACTAATAAGAATTCCTAGGGAAGTGTATATTTGGACTCAAACAAACGGCTTTATGCTTGATGGTCAAAAAATTGAAGGAACTCAAAGCCCAGATAAAGCAATTGATTTTATTAGTGAATGCAACAAAAATGCAATTTTTGTTATGTGCGATTTTCACATCTATTTTGGAGTAAAAGGTCGTCAAGTTGACTATAATGTTGTACGTAGATTAAGAGATAACATTTCAGACCTAAAAACAAGTAAATTTAGAAAGAACGTAATTTTCATTGCATCTGAGTTACTAATCCCAGAAACAATGCAAAAAGAAATAACCATTCTTGATATGCCTCTTCCAACTCTAGAGGACATAAAAGCAAAATTAGATAAAATGGTTTCTCAAAACAAGCAAATTGACACATCAGAACTCACCCCAGACGGGAAAGAAAGACTATGTAAAGCCGCACTAGGTTTAACACTCCAAGAAGCAGAAAATGCTTTTGCTCTTGCTATGGTTAATGATGGCAAGATTGATGGTAAAGATTTGAATGTGATTTTGTCAGAAAAAATGCAGGTTATTAAAAAGACCGGAATTTTAGAGTTTATCAATACAGATATAAAAATCTCAGATATAGGCGGTTTGGAAAATCTTAAAAGTTGGTTAAATAAGAGAAATAATTCTTGGTCAGAATCTGCTAAAAAGTATTGCCTGCCGGCTCCAAAGGGTGTATTGATTACAGGGGTTCCAGGTTGTGGTAAGAGTTTGACCGCAAAAGCTATGAGTGCAGCTTGGCAATTGCCATTGTTGAAACTGGATTTTGGTAAAATTTTCTCAGGGATTGTTGGTAGTTCTGAAGAAAATATGCGAAGAGCTATTAAAACCGCAGAAGCAGTTGCACCTTCAATTCTTTGGGTTGATGAAATCGAAAAGAGTTTAAGTGGGATGAATTCAAACGGAGATAGCGGAACATCTTCAAGAATTTTCGGAACATTCCTTACTTGGATGCAAGAAAAAACAGCTCCAGTGTTTGTTATTGCAACCGCAAACAATATCAGTAGCCTTCCAGCAGAACTTTTAAGAAAAGGGCGTTTTGATGAAATATTTTTTGTAGATTTGCCAACAGAAAAAGAAAGAGAAGAAATATTTAAACTTCATTTGACCAAAAGATTGAAAAATGCCGAGGTCGCAAGCAAAATTGATTTAAATGAAGATTTATACAAACAACTAGCTTCTCAAACAGAAGGGTTTGTTGGTGCAGAAATTGAACAGGTTGTAATTTCTGCTTTGTATGAAGCATTTTTCAATAATAGACCTTTAGAGGTTCAAGATTTGATGAACACGATTAAGAACGTTGTTCCTCTTTCTGTAACTCAAAAGGAACAGATTTTATCTCTTCGTCAATGGGCAAATATTAGGGCTGTTGCCGCAACAAGAAAAGATGATATGGCTCAATACGGTTCAAAAAATGATAGTGAAGAAGATGTAAATACATCCCGTGGCGGAAGAGCGTTAGATGTATAAAGAAAGGATTTTCTAAACCAATGTCAATTACTCTTATGGCTTATCCGATGGCATTTTTAATAAATCCCGAAGAAGCTAAAAATGAAAAATTGAAAAGAGCATCAGATGATAAAGCCATTAATGAAGATGTTGCGAAGGAAAATCTTCGTGCAATTCGAGTCCTAACAAATATCAAGTTGGAAGAATTAAATGGCTTAATGTCAATGATAGATAGTAATAAACTTGATTCTTATACTTATGTTCTTCCTAACGATTTGAAAGTTCATTGGGTTGCGAACGGTAAATATTGTTCCGCAGTTCTATCTGGTTCGCACGGGTCTTTGTCTTTGCAGCAAGATGGAGAAGAGTTTTTCAAACAACTTGATGAGTTTGCTATGCGTAATGTTCGATTGGTCGAATCTAATGAGTATTTTTATTATATGTATGATACCGGATATAGTAATATGCGGGAAATTTATTCAAAATTAAAAGAACAAGGTGCAAAGCATATTTATTCAACAGAAAAAGAAGAGGTTGTTGCAGAAGTTGAAAATCAAAATGTAAGATATTTTAAATTTCAAAATGAACCCAATTATGTGTTGGAAGTAGAACAAAAAGTAACCATTATGAATATAGGTATGTCCGGAGATTATGAAGGTACAAATGTTCGCTATGGTTATTTATCAAATTTAAAGATTCAAACGAATATCAAGCAAGAAGAATTAAAGACTCTTTTAAAAAAGGCAAATTATTTATATTATGCCGGAAATTCTTCAACGCCATTAAAAAATAGTAATGCAACTTTAAATTGGGTTTATAAAAATGGTTTTTATGTTGCCGAATTTGCAGGAACGAATAATGCGGCAATAAATAAAGAAGCAGAAATAATTTTTAGAAAATTAAATATTGCTGCCGGTCGAGATTTAAGACTTATCAATGACCAATCAACAATAGTTTATACTTATAATACAAATTATACTGATAAAGGTATATTGCTTAATACTTTGACTGAACATGGTGCAACAGAGCTTGTGGAAAATGGGGAGGAAATTTCTTGCAAGTTATTTGGAATGGAAATGGTTTATTACAAAAAAGACTCAAGTGGTGGTTATGTTCTAGATATTACTCAAGTTTCGGATAAGGGTGAATGCGAAGATGTAATTAATGACTTGAATGATGAGTATGGATTAAATATTCAAGAAATGACATATAACAAGATTAAAGAACGCTTGGAACAAGAAAATATGCGGCTTGAGAGTGAATCTGTAATGGATGATAATTCAATTGTCTTAACAATAGATATATAGAAAGAAAGTTATGGGTAAAATGAAAATCAGATTGTTTCCGGATGGTACAATTCAAATGGAAACAGAGGGAATAAAAGGTAAAAGATGTATGGATTATGCCAAAGTTTTGGCAAAACTTGCGGATGCAAAGATTTCCAGTATCGAAAAAACGGATGAGTATTATCAGCAAGAGATTTTGAGGCTTGACGAAACTCAGCATTTAAAGGATAATTAATTAAAAAACTATATTAAAGAGAGGTGTCCGAGAGGTTTAAGGTGCAATCTTGGAAAGGTTGTGTGGGGGTAACACTCCACCGTGGGTTCGAATCCCATCCTCTCTGTATAAAAAAGAACATAACATTTGTTATGTTCTTTTTTATTTGTCAAATTGTTCTGAAAATTCTATTTCGTGTATTGAGCGAATAAGTCTGCCATTTTATCCCCAAATCCGTATGCTTCGACTTCAAGGGGATTATTTCTATAGGCTTCTCCGCCAATACCTATAATATTAAGTCCTTCATAATTTCTTTGGGCTTCCAAGTATTCATAAGCCTTTTTACCTTCAGGCGAATTTGCCGGAATTTTTGGCATTTTTAATACATCTGCAAAGTTTTTCTCGATTTGTGGAATCATACTTTTCACTTGATTATCAATAGCTTTTTGAATAAATTCTTCCTCTTTCCCATTGGCAACAGCTTTTTGGTATCTCATTTTAAACATTATATCTGTTGAAGAACCATTTATTGCACTGTTTACACTATTTTCTGCAATTGCTCGTGCATAGGCTTTGATTCCAATGCCTTCAGTTCTTAACATTGTGCTAAATTGTTTACAGTGTGTTAATTCATGTGATATAAGTTTTAATTGTTCTTTGTGAGGTAATTTGCTAAGAAATCCTTCAGAAAATTCAATAGTATTTTGTATTGGATCATAACCACCTGTTACGGTTAGTCCATCTGTTGAAGTTATTGCAATGTTTTTTGGTGCAACTCCTTTTAATTTCATATATTTAACTGTATTTTTGTAAGCAGTATTAATAAACTCTTGTCCGGTTTTTCCTTCTAGGTTTGCAAAAATTGGTTTTAAATCTTCCGGAATATTTTCAGAAACTTTAATTGCTTTGGATGCAGGTTTGGGAGTTGTTTTTACTTCTGTAGGTTTCGCAGTTGATGTTTTTGTTGGGAATTTAGCTTTTAACCAATTCGTTGCTTTTTTTGTTGATTGTTTTAAGTCAATCCAAGTATTTTTTGCACCGAATTTTACCCAACCCCAAGTAGATTGCGGGAGTTCGGAGAGCGCTTTTTGTGAAGCCCGCTCTATTGATTGACTTAAATCTTTAGTTATTGATTCTGATATATTTTGGACTATTTTTTCAGTTCCGCCAATATCTTTCAGTCCTTTTTGGAATCCTTTATAAGCCGCAAAATTTACAACTAAAGAGGAGCCTTGCTCGTTACCCAATTTCTGAAAGGCTTTATTATTAAATTCAGTAAATATTTTTCGCTGATGTCCTGGGGAAAATCGATTGACTGATTGCAACGCTTCTTGATAATCCCCTTTAACTGCAGATATGTACATCGTTTTTGCACATTTTTGTAAAAGTCTTATTTTCATAAATTTCCCCTATATATTCCCCGTATATATATAAAGTATTTTGACTTTTAAAATTTGCTTAATTCTGGATGTTTTTTTATATCAACAAAATATCCATTTTGTTGCGATTAATTCATACCCTATTTGTTTAAACTCTATAACTAGCACAATTAAAAATAAATTAGCTACATGGCTAATGCTCTGAATTTTAAATTATTTGAAGCTCCTAAAACTCTTATAAATAGAAAGTCTTTCTTAAAATCATTATTGCAACATAATGGATACTTTGTTGCACGGGAATTTATTAAAGAATGAAGAATAATCCAATTAAGAGTCGAGAAGTAATTGAACAGATAAAACAAAAATATTTAGAAAATGAGAATTATCGAGATTTGTTGTTGTTTCTGTTGTCAATAAATACTGGTGCAAAACTGGTGGATTTATTGAAATTGACTGTTGGGGATATAAAGCATAAAGAAAATTTATATTTTAAGTGTAGTTATTCTTCGTTAGTAAATACCTACCTTTTGAATAAACAAATGAAGTTGTGGATGGAACGAATAATAAAACATTATCCGGATGAATCTCCTTTATTTTGCACCTCGAAAGGTAAGGTTGTAGATAGAATTCAGGTTTATAGAAATTTTCGAGAAGTATGTAAGAAATTAAGGTTGAGTGGTTATTCCGTAACATCATGGCGAAAAACATTTGGTTATCACTATTACAAACAATATGGAGATTTAACATTTTTGCAATGGATGTTTAATCAAACAAATGTGGAAGAAACATTAAAGTTTATCGACATTAATATGGATTTGAGTTCAAGATTTCAAACCGAGTTTAGTTTATAAGGAGAAAAGCAATTATGACAAAAGTATTGATACTAGCAGGAGGGTTAGGTACACGCTTGGGTGAAGAAACAGGCAC